>NZ_FOHT01000089.1:0-1011 GCF_900111425.1 Draconibacterium orientale
CTTTACAGCAGCAGATCTTGGGGACAATACCGTAACCCTGACCGTAACCGATGACAATGGCAATACCGATAATTGCACAGCAACTGTAACAATAGCGGATTCAGACCCACCAACGGCTGTATGCCAAAATATTACAATACAGCTTAACGACTCGGGAAATGCGACAATTGTTGCAGCCGATATAGATGGCGGAAGTACAGATAATACGGGAATAGCATCATTAACTGCAAGTCAGACAGCATTTGATTGTAGCCATGTAGGTCCGAATTCTCTTACATTAACAGTTGAAGACCTTGATGGCAATACCGATCAGTGTACTGCTACTGTTACTGTTCAGGACAATATAAATCCAACAATCAACTGCTCTGCATCCTACACCGCCACCGAAAATTCAGCTTGTACAGGTATAATAAATGTTGCCACTCCAGATTATGATGATAACTGTGGAGTGACAGGTATAAATTGGACAATGACTGGAGATACGAACGACTCCGGAAATGGTGCAATCGGAACTTATTCCTTCAATAGGGGAACGACGACCATCGAATACACTGTGGCTGATGCAACTGGTAATGAAGCGAATTGTAGCTATCAAATAACAATTCCGGACGCCCTCTCAACTATAGCTAGTGCTTCAGCGTCAGTTATCTGTGAAGGCGATGAACTGATTTTATCAACCAATCCAACAGGAGGAACACCTGATTATACTTATTCTTGGACTGGACCAAACGGATTTAGTTCCACAGAAAAAAATCCGGTAATCAGCAATATTGCCACAGCAGTAAGCACGAACTATTCTGTTGAGGTTACAGATGCGAATGGTTGTCAGGCAAGTGCTTCTGTTTCGGTTACTGTAAGACCAACCCCAATACTATCTGTTACTGAAACTGACCCGATTACCTGTGGAGGATACGGTTCGCTCAATTTTTCGTTTACAGGAGTACCAGATGGAACCTATTCAATAACTTACGACGCCGGAATCTTTTCAGAGGTTATCGTTTCAGGAAATGC
>NZ_FOHT01000088.1:0-1063 GCF_900111425.1 Draconibacterium orientale
CCGGCCGGTAGGCGGGTTCCCTTACAAAGGGAAAACATCATTGATGTAAGGCAGCGAACAGAGTGAACCGCCTTCGAAAAAAACGATCACGATTTCAGGGAATCACCAACAGTGATTGTACAATGTCTTTAACCTGAAGATTACGATGCTTTTGTTTATAGAAATAGGCTATTGTTTTTTCGTCCGGGGCAGCGAACAAGCGCTGTCCTGCTTTCTTCGCCGGACGAGAGCATCTGGCTACATTCACTTTCCCGGCGCTTCCTGACATCCATCAGTCGCACCGGGTTATTGCCTTCGCCCCTTTGGGGCTATTAATAAAAGCGCTGAAAATGGCTCTACCCTTTTGTCTGTCGACATTTTCCCTTACAAAGGGAAAACATCATTGATGTAAGGCAGCGAACAGAGTGAACCGCCTTCGAAAAAAACGATCACGATTTCAGGGAATCACCAACAGTGATTGTACAATGTCTTTAACCTGAAGATTACGATGCTTTTGTTTATAGAAATAGGCTATTGTTTTTTCGTCCGGGGCAGCGAATAAGCGCTGTCCTGCTTTCTTCGCCGGACGAGAGCATCTGGCTACATTCACTTTCCCGGCGCTTCCTGACATCCATCAGTCGCACCGGGTTATTGCTTTCGCCCCTTTGGGGCTATTAATAAAAGCGCTGAAAGTGGCCCTAACCTTTTGTTCCCGACGTAAAGTACGGGATTGGGCAAGCTCAACTGTCGACATTCCTGCCGGCAGGCGGGTTCCCTTACAAAGGGAAAACATCATTGATGTAAGGCAGCGAACAGAGTGAACCGCCTTCGAAAAAAACGATCACGATTTCAGGGAATCACCAACAGTGATTGTACAATGTCTTTAACCTGAAGATTACGATGCTTTTGTTTATAGAAATAGGCTATTGTTTTTTCGTCCGGGGCAGCGAACAAGCGCTGTCCTGCTTTCTTCGCCGGACGAGAGCATCTGGCTACATTCACTTTCCCGGCGCTTCCTGACATACATCAGTCGCACCGGGTTATTGCCTTCGCCCCTTTGGGGCTATTAATAAAAGCGCTGAAA
>NZ_FOHT01000087.1:0-1076 GCF_900111425.1 Draconibacterium orientale
AGCCCGTCAGCGCCGATGGTACTGCGTAAAAGTGGGAGAGTAGGTCGCTGCCAATTTAAACCAAAGCCCGTGTTCAATAGAGCACGGGCTTTTTTATTGTTGTTAATTAAGCTAAAAAGTATTTAACTTATAATGATGCCTTAAATGCTTTTTTTAGTGTATTATTTGCTAGGGCTGGTTAATCGAGATGATCATCTTCCAACCCTCATCAACTGGTTCCTTGTTCTTTATAGGACTCATAAATGACCGGAATTTTCCTTTTTGAAGGAGTACTTCCCTGTACTGCCTATTTTCCCATCTGTCACAATGTTTCAAGTCGTTAAAGGTTCAAAGAAAACTTGTCGTTCATATTCACGATATTCTAAAGTCTAATCTGTAATAATGGATCAGTTCTAAAATTTGGGGGATTTCATATTTTAAAGGATTAGTTTAAAAATAGGGTGGATTACTTATTTGTACGAGCTACATGAAATTCAGTAAAATTATGCCGATTTAACAACAAAGTGTCGCATTTTTTTCATTTCATTCAGAACGCTCCGGTGTTGTAGTATCGGCATTAACCATTGTAATTCGGGCAACAGTATAATATATGCATTACCCCTCACGCTGTCGGGAGCTCCCCTCACGAGGAGAGCCTGTTGTTAGGAAACTGTAAAAGCAGGACCAAATCCTCTTCCAGTTACTAAAAAACTGTTTTCCCTTCATAAGGGAAAATGTCTACAGTTGAGCTTGCGAAATCCCGTACTTTACGTCGGGAACAAAAGGGTAGAAAGAGTTATGAAGCCCTATTAATTCCATATATTGACTTCCTTCTGAGTTTATTTATCGTTAAAAAGTGAAAATGACAAAAATTTGTGCTCCACCAGAAATTTCATGTGATCCGTAATAATTAGTATTTCTTCTAAGATTTAATTGATGAAGCAGGCAATTCGCTGCTTAATTATTAATATTGGACGGAAAAATAGATCTACAAAAACACTTAACCAGGAACTAAAAGTGCTGATCAAGCCGGAAAGCATCGCCTTATCGAAAGAGCCTGTACAAAATATCTCGCTGCGCAACCAGGTAGCAGGCAC
>NZ_FOHT01000086.1:0-1325 GCF_900111425.1 Draconibacterium orientale
GCTACAACTGCCTGCCCCTGTTGTATTATCAACTGATGTTACGACAAGATCAGCTTGTGCTGTACAGTTGTCTGCTGCATCGGCTCCGGTCAAGGCAAGGAATCCTGCAATTGTGGTTGCGGCCGCTGGTTTATCATCGGCACATTCCAGGTCAACTGTTGTTGGTGCACTCGCGGTAGGGCTTTCATTGTCGGTTACCGTAAACACGTGGTCTACATTTACTGAGTTTCCACATCCATCAGTAATCGTATAAGTTCTGGTGATTTCGCCGCTACAACTTCCGGCACCTGTTGTATTATCAACTGATGTTACGACAAGATTAGCTTGTGCTGTACAGTTGTCTGCTGCATCGGCTCCGGTCAAGGAAAGGAAGCCTGCTATTGTGGTTGCGGCCGCTGGTTTATCATCGGCACATTCCAAATCTACTGTTGCTGGTGCGGTGGCCGTTGGATTGGTGTTATCAGTTACCGTGAACACGTGGTCGACAGATACTGTGTTTCCGCAGTCATCTTCAATGGTATAAGTCCTGGTGATGACGCCGTTGCAGCTACCCGATGTGGTTACCACATCGTTTGATGATACAGTAAGGTTAGCAGTGGATGTACAGTTATCAGCGGCAGCGGCTCCCGGTAAGGTAAGAAACTCTGTTATTGTGGTTGCGGCAGCGGGTTTATCATCGGCACATTCCAAATCTACTGTTGCTGGTGCGGTGGCCGTTGGATTGGTGTTGTCAGTTACCGTGAACACGTGGTCGACAGATACTGTGTTTCCGCATTCATCTTCAATGGTATAGGTCCTGGTGATAGCGCCGTTGCAGCTACCCGGTGTGGTTACCACATCGTTTGATGATACAGTAAGGTTAGCAGTGGCCGTACAGTTATCAGCGGCATCGGCTCCCGGTAAAGCAAGGAATCCTGCTATTGTGGTTGCGGCCGCTGGTTTATCATCGGCACATTCCAAATCAACTGTTGCTGGTGCGGTGGCCGTTGGATTGGTGTTGTCAGTTACCGTGAACACGTGGTCGACAGATACTGTGTTTCCGCATTCATCTTCAATGGTATAGGTCCTGGTGATTACGCCGTTGCAGCTACCCGGTGTGGTTACCACATCGTTTGATGATACAGTAAGGTTAGCAGTGGCCGTACAGTTATCAGCGGCATCGGCTCCCGGTAAAGCAAGAAATCCTGCTATTGTGGTTGCGGCCGCTGGTTTATCATCGGCACATTCCAGATCTACTGTTGCTGGTGCGGTGGCCGTTGGATTGGTGTTGTCAGTTACCGTGAACACGTGGTCGACAGATACTGTGTTTCCGCATTCATCTTCAA
>NZ_FOHT01000083.1:0-1547 GCF_900111425.1 Draconibacterium orientale
TGACAATTTACTACTTCCATGTTTAGTTCTTTTGCCAATTTGTTTACTGTTCTCATTTTATTTATCATTATTTGTTCTTCATATAGTTGTACTCCTTGTTCTGCATAGTCAAGCCCTTTTACCATTACGCGCCAGTAAAGGACTGCCAGTTTTCGGGCCATGGCCTTTATTGCTATTCTTGGGCCTTTTCGCCCACGTAATCGTCTTCCAAATGAGCCTATTGCAATGTCTTTACTGTTTATAAGTCCCTGAGCAATTACCCTAAAAATCTGCCCTGCTTTTGGTTTGCCTTTTTTCTTTACATTTCGTCGCATTTTTCCAGAGCTATGCTGCCCCGGAGACAGTCCCAACCAGCTTGTAAAATGTTTTTCACTTGGCCACCTTGTTAAATCAGGACCGGTTTCTGCCAATAATTGCATCCATGTATAATCGGTAATACCTGATATTAAGGTTGCATCGTTGCCATTAAAAATATTCAACAGGTTTGGGCCAAGCCTTTCAACGTTTGGTTTGTGGTGACGTACTGCTTTACGTTTTTTTTTAGATCCTGACCTTCGCCTGATTCACCGAGCCTGTTGATTACAACATTTATTTTGCTGTCGCATTCATTAATTTGTTGCAAACAAAAATTATATCCATCATAAGCCTGTTTTAGCGCAAATAATCCGGCATCGGTATACTTGCCTTGCAGAGCTTTTATAACCAAATCCTTTTTCTTACTGAGAACACTACGGTGACACAAGCTAACCAGTACCTGCTTGTCCCGTTCTCCATTTAGGATTGCTTCTATTATTGCCAGCCCACTTGCCCCGTGTATCTGGCTCAAAACTTCTTTAAGCCTGATATTCATTAACGTTAATGCCTTTTGCATCTGATTGATGTACATCGCCGAAGAGTTGATGTGGTCTTCCCGTAATCGCAGATAGCTTCTTAACTCTTTTATGTCAGCATCAACAACAAGGCACCGGTTTAACAAGCCATGGCTATGTAGTTGTAGGATCCACTGACAATCTTTTACGTCGGTTTTTCGGCCTGGAACTTGTTTGGTTTGGCGACCATCCACCAGCCAAACATCGATACCGGCTTCTTCCAGAATGTCGTATAAAATCACCCAGTAAACACCGGTGGCTTCCATCGCAACTGTTTCAACTTTATGTCCGACCAAATAGTCCCGTAATTTGTAAAAATCTTCGGTAAAAGTTAAATGGCTTACTACCGGCTGCCCCTCTACGGCTGTAAAAACTTTTTTGGCACCAATATCGATGCCCGCTGCATTAGTCCTGATTTTTTCCATCTTTTTTAAATCTTAATTTTACTAATGCCCACACCCAAAAGGGCAAATTGACTATATGTCGGCAGGCTGCCATTCGGACATATTTGAAAAATCAAACAGTACCACTCATTATGCCTCAATCTTTTGGAACCAAACTCGCAAACAGGTTTAAAACACTATACAAAGAACGGTCAAACTGTGCAGGCTTGCTGCTAAGTTCGGTATATCTACTGTCATTACCTCATTATGCCCATTAAAAATGGGTGGACTCTCG
>NZ_FOHT01000084.1:0-1457 GCF_900111425.1 Draconibacterium orientale
ACCGAAACCAGAACTGACGGCAACTGCGCAAACAGCTATACATTAACACGCACCTGGACAGCTACTGACGACTGTGGTAATGAAACTTCATTTACGCAGACAGTGATCGTTTCTGACAACACTGCACCTACTTTCAACGAAACATTGCCAACAGCAGAAATTACTGCTGAGTGTGATGACGTTGCTGAGGCTGTTGTGCTGACTGCTGCTGACAATTGTGACTCGGATGTTCCGGTTGTTTTTGAAGAAAACAGAACTGACGGTAACTGTGCAAACAGCTATACCTTAACACGCGTTTGGACAGCTACTGACGACTGTGGTAATGAAACTTCATTTACGCAAACAGTAACTGTTTCGGATAACACTGCACCTACTTTCAACGAAACATTGCCATTAGCAGAAATTACGGCTGAGTGCGATGACGTTGCTGAGGCTGTTGTACTGACTGCTGCTGACAATTGTGACTCAGATGTTCCGGTTGAATTTACCGAAACAAGAACTGACGGCAACTGTGCAAACAGCTATACCTTAACACGCGTTTGGACAGCTACTGACGACTGTGGTAATGAAACTTCATTTACGCAAACAGTAACTGTTTCGGATAACACTGCACCTACTTTCAACGAAACATTGCCATTAGCAGAAATTACGGCTGAGTGCGATGACGTTGCTGAGGCTGTTGTACTGACTGCTGCTGACAATTGTGACTCAGATGTTCCGGTTGAATTTACCGAAACAAGAACTGACGGCAACTGCGCAAACAGCTATACCTTAACACGCGTTTGGACTGCTACCGACGACTGTGGTAATGAAACTTCATTTACACAAACAGTAACTGTTTCGGACAATACAGCTCCTACGTTCAACGAAACATTGCCATTAGCAGAAATTACTGCTGAGTGTGATGACGTTGCTGAAGCTGTTGTGCTGACTGCTGCTGACAATTGCGATGCAGACGTTCCGGTTGAATTTACTGAAACAAGAACTGACGGCAACTGCGCAAACAGCTATACTTTAACACGTACATGGACAGCGACTGACGACTGTGGTAATGAAACTTCATTTACACAAACAGTAACTGTTTCGGATAACACCGCACCTACTTTCAACGAAACATTGCCATTAGCAGAAATTACTGCTGAGTGTGATGACGTTGTTGAGGCTGTTGTGCTGACTGCTGCTGACAATTGTGACTCGGATATTCCGGTTGAATTTACCGAAACCAGAACTGACGGCAACTGCGCAAACAGCTATACATTAACACGCACCTGGACAGCTACTGACGACTGTGGTAATGAAACTTCATTTACGCAGATAGTGATCGTTTCTGACAACACTGCTCCGGAAGTTACCTGCAACGATATTACGGTTCAACTGGATGCAAACGGTGTTGCAACCATAACTGTTGATGATATCAACGGCGGAGCAACTGACAATTGTGGAACTATCGACACCAT
>NZ_FOHT01000081.1:0-1685 GCF_900111425.1 Draconibacterium orientale
ACCGAAACCAGAACTGACGGCAACTGCGCAAACAGCTATACATTAACACGCACCTGGACAGCTACTGACGACTGTGGTAATGAAACTTCATTTACACAAACAGTAACTGTTTCGGATAACACCGCACCTACTTTCAACGAAACATTGCCATTAGCAGAAATTACTGCTGAGTGTGATGACGTTGTTGAGGCTGTTGTGCTGACTGCTGCTGACAATTGTGACTCGGATATTCCGGTTGAATTTACCGAAACCAGAACTGACGGCAACTGCGCAAACAGCTATACATTAACACGCACCTGGACAGCTACTGACGACTGTGGTAATGAAACTTCATTTACGCAGACAGTGATCGTTTCTGACAACACTGCACCTACTTTCAACGAAACATTGCCAACAGCAGAAATTACTGCTGAGTGTGATGACGTTGCTGAGGCTGTTGTGCTGACTGCTGCTGACAATTGTGACTCGGATGTTCCGGTTGTTTTTGAAGAAAACAGAACTGACGGTAACTGTGCAAACAGCTATACCTTAACACGCGTTTGGACAGCTACTGACGACTGTGGTAATGAAACTTCATTTACGCAAACAGTAACTGTTTCGGATAACACTGCACCTACTTTCAACGAAACATTGCCATTAGCAGAAATTACGGCTGAGTGCGATGACGTTGCTGAGGCTGTTGTACTGACTGCTGCTGACAATTGTGACTCAGATGTTCCGGTTGAATTTACCGAAACAAGAACTGACGGCAACTGTGCAAACAGCTATACCTTAACACGCGTTTGGACAGCTACTGACGACTGTGGTAATGAAACTTCATTTACGCAAACAGTAACTGTTTCGGATAACACTGCACCTACTTTCAACGAAACATTGCCATTAGCAGAAATTACGGCTGAGTGCGATGACGTTGCTGAGGCTGTTGTACTGACTGCTGCTGACAATTGTGACTCAGATGTTCCGGTTGAATTTACCGAAACAAGAACTGACGGCAACTGCGCAAACAGCTATACCTTAACACGCGTTTGGACTGCTACCGACGACTGTGGTAATGAAACTTCATTTACACAAACAGTAACTGTTTCGGACAATACAGCTCCTACGTTCAACGAAACATTGCCATTAGCAGAAATTACTGCTGAGTGTGATGACGTTGCTGAAGCTGTTGTGCTGACTGCTGCTGACAATTGCGATGCAGACGTTCCGGTTGAATTTACTGAAACAAGAACTGACGGCAACTGCGCAAACAGCTATACTTTAACACGTACATGGACAGCGACTGACGACTGTGGTAATGAAACTTCATTTACACAAACAGTAACTGTTTCGGACAATACAGCTCCTACGTTCAACGAAACATTGCCATTAGCAGAAATTACTGCTGAGTGTGATGACGTTGCTGAAGCTGTTGTGCTGACTGCTGCTGACAATTGCGATGCAGACGTTCCGGTTGAATTTACTGAAACAAGAACTGACGGCAACTGCGCAAACAGCTATACTTTAACACGTACATGGACAGCGACTGACGACTGTGGTAATGAAACTTCATTTACACAAACAGTAACTGTTTCGGATAACACCGCACCTACTTTCAACGAAACATTGCCATTAGCAGAAATTACTGCTGAGTGTGATGACGTTGTTGAGGCTGTTGTGCTGACTGCTGCTGACAATTGTGACTCGGA
>NZ_FOHT01000080.1:0-1775 GCF_900111425.1 Draconibacterium orientale
GAGGCTGTCCAAAAAGGCGGTCTCTTTTTTTATGCTGCAATTTCAGAATAGTAGTTTTTCATCCAGATTTTAGATTGTTGCTTTTTCAAGTTGTTGTTTTTTGTGCTTACTACTTCAAAAACAACAATAATGGCCCAAAAGACTGTTTTTTCCCGTTTTGAGGACATAATTATAGCTATTATCTTCCTCAGGTTATGCCCGATTGCCATTAAACCAAACTCGATTTCAACTTTGCTCAATCCCCGGAGGGTAAACCGGTTAAATTTGTTGTTCGATTTCAGCTGTCCGAATACAGCTTCGGGCTCAATGGGGCGTTTGCTCCGATGGTAAAGTCCTTCATCGCTCAACAGTTTATCGCGTGCAATTTGTCGTAAACGATTCAGGTTGTGGTTAACTTCGATTTTCCGATCTCCTTTGGCTTTGTGGCATTGCCCCCGTAGCGGACAGCCCGTGCAGTTTTGTGCCTGGTAAATACTCACCTGGTAATCGAATCCCAGCTCTGATTTCCGTTTTCCTTTACCTGCGTTATGCAGGTGTTGTCCCATGGGGCATACATAATAGTCCTGCTCCTGGTTGTAGTACAGGTTTGCCTGCAGAAAAACATTGTTCCTGTAGCTTCTTTTTTGTTCTTTATGAAAGTAGTTATACTTGACAAAAGCCTGGATATCTTTATTTTCCAGGTGCTGGTAATTTTCTTCGCTTCCATAGCCTGAGTCGGCCACAACGGTAGATGATTGTTTGTTGTAGAGTGCTTCAAACTGGTCGAGATGCGGAATTAGTGTAGCTGTATCGCCGGGGCGCTGGTGAAGTGAAAAGCCTGTAATAAACTGGTTTTCGGTACTGATTTGCGTGTTGTAAGCCGGCTTTAACTGGCCGTTTTTCATATGGTCTTCTTTCATGCGCATGAAAGTGGCATCGGTATCGGTTTTCGAGTAACTGTTACGGGTGCCCAGTGTTTCCAATTGCTGTTCATACTTTTGAAGTCGTGGCAATGCATCTTCTTCCAGTTGTTTTACCTGTTTTTGCTGTTTCTTATCCAGTTTCGACCGTTGCTCGTTTAGTTGACCGATTTTCTTCTTAAGCAACACTGCATTAACTGGTTGCGGCTGATCGTCTTCTGTTTGTTCAGCAGAATCGACATCAATACTTGCCTCAATATCTTTTAAAACAGTCTGGATTTTATGTTCAAGTTTCTCCTTGTATTTTTCAACCGACCCACGCCAAACAAAAGTATAGCGGTTAGATGCTGCCTCGATTTTCGTCCCATCTATGTACTGAACATCGAGGCTCACATAGCCCATCTCTGCCATTAGCTGTACCATTTGGGCAAACAAGGTTTGGATCTGGTGTTTCAGTTTCTGACTGCGAAAGTTGTTGATCGTTCGGAAATTAGGCGTTGCCTCGCCTGAAAGCCACATGTAATGGATGTTTTCTTCCAACTGGCGTGCAATCTTCCGGCATGAATAAACATTGTTCAGATAGCTGTAGAACAGGATCTTAAGCATGATCCGAGGGTGATAAGAACTGGTGCCACCACCTTTGTAGGTCGATAAAATATCGTCGATGTTTAAACCATCAACTATCTGGTTAACAAGACGAACAGGGTGATTAGCCGCTATTTTATCGCTTAAATTACTTGGAAACAGCATCGATTGCTGGGAAGTAACGCTTTTAAATCGTACGTTTGATCTTATTGTCATATCCACCTTTAAGATACAAATCTTAAAGGGACAATAAAAACAAAGGCTGTCCAATTTTACTTTTTGGACAGCCTC
>NZ_FOHT01000079.1:0-2076 GCF_900111425.1 Draconibacterium orientale
CGTTCTTAACGTGATCTGTATTTGTTTTCGTAGTGTAACTGGCTCTTTCTTTTAAACCCTTCAGGGTTTTGGAAACACCTGAAGGTTGTTGGTGTTACAGTAAAACCTTATCTATTCCTCAGACAACCTTAGTAGCCATTGTGGTAAATACAGTATAACCTTATTAACCTTATTGTTTGGGTTATTGTTGCTTCAGCGAACTTTTCCAAAATTCTAAATTTTGGAAAAGGTTAAGGTTATAGTTTGATATTGTTCTTTTGTGCAGTGGAGGTTGAGTTATCTAGTCAAATTTTAGTTTTTTCGGATTTTGTCGGTTATCGAAAAATGTCAATAAATAAATTCTCCGGTTCTTTTTATCCACTTGATAGAAAAGCGAATTGTTTTTATCAATAATGGCTTTACGAATATTTTTATGTTTGCCTGAAGCTACGAACATATAGGGGTTTTTTGTGAGTGCCTTCAGTATAACTTCCGTTTTATTTGAGAATTGGATCAGCTCTTTTTTGGTCCAGTTCTCTTTTAAATAATCTAATACACAGAAGTAGGTCAATCGCGCTTTCTCAGTCCAAATAATTTCCATTTCAGAAACCATATTTTTGTTTTGCCTCGCGCACTATCTGGTCGTGAGAATACATTTCTCTCTGCTTAATATTTTCTACTCCTTCCAATATCGATTGTTGCACTTCATCCGGTAATTGATCCCACCAATCCTGGTCATTTTCTTTTTCAAACAGTTTTTCAATCTGAATAAGCAATGATGATTTTTCGGTTTTGAGGATCTTGGTAACAAGATCGAGTTTTAATGCCTGAATATCCATTGTTTACGTGTTTTGCAATAAAAATACAAATTATACCGATGTGAAATAAAAATGAGCCTCATTTGGTGAATTCTTCTTTTCAATCGGCATTAACAATTGTAATTTCAGAGTTTCGCTTAAAGCTCACTCTCAAATACAATTGGTATTAAATGTGTGACGAAAACCCCTCGCTGCCGCGCGATTGCATCGCGTGGTTTGTAGTTATTTAACTACAATAACATCATCCAATAATACTTTTTCTCCGGCATAATCTATGGCACTACTGTACACATAATCCTCTGCCTTAAAAACCAAGCCCTCTTCAACAGGATTTTGATGAATATAGTTTATTTTCTCATCTATAACTTTATTGCTCCATAATTCTATAGGTTTGTTGTCATGACGCCAAAACTGATAATTAAGAACATTTGACGACATCGCTCCTGCCTTTTCAAACCGTTCAAGCAAAAAATCTTTTCGGCTTTCTTGCGGATTTTCCTTTATTGCCTTTATAATTTCTTTGCTTGTAAACCGTTTAAAATCGCCCAAAAGTTGTTCTGGTTTTACATTTTCTTTTGAACTTCTGAAAATCAAATGTACATGACTGGTCATTATACACCATGCAAATATTTCCATGCCTTTTTCTTGTTGGCAATAGTGTAAACTATCAAGTAATATGTTCTTATATTCATTTCGAATAAAAACATCTAACCACTCGACAACAGAGAAGCTTACAAAATAAACGCCTTCGGGATTATGGAACTTGTAGTTACGGCTCATTAACAATTAGTTTTTCTGAGAATAAAATTAAGACTTTTTTATATTAGAGTATAATCTTATTAGCCTGACGGCTAAACCACACGAAAGGATTCGTGCGGTAGCGGGGTGTGACTTGTATTCGTTTTTGGTTTCTCCCCGAATGGTATTTGAGTTTTTACGATTTAAACCTTCAGGGTTTGGAAAACACCTGAAGGTTATTCGTACTATAGTAAAACCTTATTTCCTCTATAAACCTTAGTAGCCGATTGTGGTAATTATTGAAAATAACCTTATTAACCTTATTTTTAGCTAACTTTTCCAAAGTACCAATCGTTGTAAAAGGTTAAGGTTATAGTTGTTTGATAATGTTCTTTTGTGCCAAAAGAGGCATGCATTACAAATTAGGAGTGTTCGGAAGAATCCCCAAGGCACACGATTTTCAAAAAGCCTAATTCAGCGAAAAACTAAACTCGGATCTCCACCACAGTGCTTTACTATCATTTTTATAATTAACTCATTA
>NZ_FOHT01000078.1:0-2106 GCF_900111425.1 Draconibacterium orientale
AATGTGCTGTGAAAGTAAATAGGTTCATCTATATCGTTTTAACTACCTTAAAGATAATGAAATAAATCAAATTATGAGTATTTACGGATATTCAAATTTTTATAAATTCATTAGCCCAACTTCATGGTATCCGGATTCCAATGTACCGGTTTACCCTGATAATAGCTTTCGTTGGCCAGAAGGGCTGCACCGGCAGCACGCAATCCGAAAACAGGATCTTCAGCGATTTCTTTTCGTCCGCGAACACCCTGGAAGAAATTATAGAAATGATCGTAATGAGCGCCTTTGTAGTCACGAGGAGCCTCATAAACCGTTTCGCCTATATTCAAATCAGCCTTCCTTTCATTCAGGTATTTCATATCGTACTCTTCCTTAATTTTCTTCTGCATCTCCTCAGTATATGCGATTAAAGAATAGCTTTGCGGCTTCATATTCAGTTTCGAACGGATAAGTTTCACCCTGTCGGAACCGATCTCCATTTCACCTTCAGTTCCCACAAGCCGGAAACCTCCGCCACCGCCATTCCCGGCTATGAAATTTACACGGAAAGCAGCATTAAACGCGGCATGTGTATTCGTCTGCGGGAAATCGTAAAGCGTAATCGACACATCGGGCACGTCACGTCCATCGTCCCAGTAACGTAATCCTCCGGTTGCCTGAGCGCGCTCCGGACCGTTTGAACTGATGACATAGTGCAAGGTAGAAAATGCATGTACAAACAAATCGCCGGCTACTCCGGTACCATAATCCTTGTAATTTCTCCAACGGAAAAAACGTTTCAGTTCAAAAGGCACTTTGGGAGCACGTCCCAGAAAAGTATCAAAATCCACGGTGTCGGGATTGGCATCCGGCGGTATCGGATACTGCCAGGCTCCTTCTGCCGAATAACGGTCGTTAAACATATCGAGCATTACAATCTCACCAATGGCTCCATCTTCGTACAACTGCTTTGCTTTTTCGTTACCCAGCGACGACATGCCCTGACTTCCAATTTGCATAACTTTACCTGAATTTTGCCAGGCCTGAATCAAAGGGTGACCTTCATCGAAGTTTTGCACCATGGGTTTTTCGCAATAAACGGCTTTTCCGGCGTTTAATGCTTCGGTACTGATTTTTATGTGCCAGTGATCGGGCGTGGCAACAATAACAGCATCAATATCGTCACGGTTAAGAATTTCGCGGTAATCACGGGTCACAAAAATATCGTCGCCCCACAATTCTTTTGCACGTTGTAAACGTCCGGTATATAAATCGCATGCAGCAACCAGTTTTACGCCTGGCACCTGAAGCGCTGAATTGGTATCATAAATTCCCTGAATTCCGGCTCCTATCAGTGCCAACTGCACCTGGTCGTTGGCTGAATATTGAGTGGGTTCAAACGCCCGGGTTTTTAATAGAACCCGCTGATTGTAGGAATTCGCTAAAATTGTTGGAGCGGAGGAAACAAGCGCTGTTCCAAGGACCGTATTTTTAATAAACGATCGTCGGGATGAATGACTTTTACTTTTCATTACTTTGATTATTAGTTTTAGTTAGTTTAAAATGCCAAATGTCTGTTTGCACAAAATCTGGCCATTCTTTGTACCAAAGTTATAAAAGATTACGATAGAAGAAAATACTTAACTGTAGGATGTTTCAAGCCCATATCACAATCTTTTATGATCGTTATTTTAGAGCAAAAAATATTACAACGTTATAAGCAACACGTTTTAAAAAGTGGAAATAAAAAAATCATGATTCTCTGGAATCATCAACAGGGATGAAAGTGAGGCCTAACGACAGCATTTCATAAAAATAATCAGATTACGAGGCGCATACAGCAGTTGTGCGTTGAATAACTGATTATTTGCGCCTTTGATTTACGTTCTCATCACCCCCGGGTTTCACCCGAGGTTAGTCCTATTTTATCCCTTCGGGATATTGAATTGGATGACAAAGTTAAAACGACTTTATTGGCCAGCTATGTCGGAATTGCAAATTTTACATGACACTAAAAGCGTCTAATGTGATTAAGAGGCTGTCCAAAAAGTAAAATTGGACAGCCTTTGTTTTTATTGTCCCTTTAAGATTTGTATCTTAAAGGTGGATATGACAATAAGATCAAAC
>NZ_FOHT01000075.1:0-3288 GCF_900111425.1 Draconibacterium orientale
TCTACAAGCTAAACCGGAGGTATTTTGGAGAAAAACTCTTTGACAGGCTGGTTATTGCTGGAATTACTGGACTATGACTAAATACGGATATTCAAAAATCCGAATATAATTTAATCCAATATCGCCTCGCGGAAGAGTCAATTTTAAAGGAATCCCTCCTATTCCTTGCAAAGAAGTCGGCAATGTATTAAATTACACCTACGAAGTTTATTACTCACAAATACTTTACAAATGCGATTCTTTTCTTTGTGAATTTTAATTCAATGAGCAGTGAGAAATTGCAATATGAATCAGCCCTGACGACGAAATAATTGCGGATGATCTACAATCAACAAATGATGAAATCGAATCAGCAATCATTTTCACTCCTTTGCATTTAACTGTTCTACAGAAATGAAAGCACACGATAAAAGGTGATTATTTTGCTAACGTAAAAGACATATATCATGAAGTACAATTTATTAGGAAACACAGGATTATACGTATCAGAACTTTGTTTGGGCACCATGACATTTGGTGGCCGCGGTATGTGGACAGCTATTGGCACTTTGCCACAGGACCAGGTGAACAGTCTCGTTAAACAATCGGTTGACGGCGGAATAAATTTTATTGACACCGCCAATATTTACAGCGAAGGTTTGAGCGAACAAATGACCGGGCAGGCTATCCGCGACCTCGGGCTTAAACGCGACGACCTCGTGATTGCCACAAAAGTACGCGGACAAATGGGTGACGGCCCCAATGAAGTCGGGCTGAGCAAAAAACATATTCTACAACAAGCCGACGAAAGTCTTACACGCTTAAACATGGACTATATCGACCTTTACCAGATTCATGGTTTCGACAGGCTCACTCCTCTGGAAGAAACACTTGAAGCACTCGATTCGCTGGTTAAAAGCGGAAAAGTGAGGTATATTGGCTGTAGCAACCTGGCTGCCTGGCAGCTGATGAAAGCACTTGGTATTTCGGCACAGCAACACCTAAGCAAATTTGTTTCGTTGCAAGCTTATTACACTATTGCCGGGCGCGATTTGGAACGCGAACTGGTTCCGCTGCTTCTCGACCAGAAAGTGGGTTTAATGGTTTGGAGTCCGCTGGCAGGAGGATTATTAAGTGGCAAATACAGTCGCGATGCAGAAACCAAAGAAGGCCGAAGGGTAAATTTCGATTTTCCGCCCGTGAACAAAGAAAAAGCTTATGACATTGTTGATGTTATGCGAAAAATTGCCGACAACAAAGGTGTTACCGTGGCCCAAATCGCATTGTCGTGGCTGCTGCATCAGCCCGCGGTTACGTCGGTAATTATTGGCGCCAATAAACCCGAACAACTAGCGGATAACCTAAGTTCGGTTGATGTAAAACTGGAAGCAGAAGAACTCGACCATTTAAACGAAGTAAGCAAACTGTCTCCGGAATACCCGGGTTGGATGATTGAACGCCAGGGCAGCGGCAGATAAATTTTTTATACAAACTACTCACCTAACTTAATGTTTAGCTATTGTAGTTAGAGAATAATCAATACTTCAGAAAAATTAAAAAGAGGGCCGTAAAGTCCTCTTTTTATTTCCCCGTACCTTTTTCAAAATTACCAACACATCGATTTAGAGGAAAGCCCCAAGTTTTTTACTCCAATCCTTTGTTCGATTTATTCCGAAAGGATTATAAATTGAACTGAAATTATTATCTTGTTACAATAGAGATTTTAAAATGAATATAACTACCCCGGAAATACTTTGTTTTGGTGAGGTTTTGTGGGACCGGCTTCCATCGGGAGCAAAACCCGGTGGTGCTCCCATGAATGTGGCTTTACACCTAAATGCAATAGGGCTTAATGCTGCAATTGCCAGCTCGGTTGGCAACGACGATGCAGGGCGGAAACTGATCGACTTTTTGCAAAATTCAGGAGTAGATACTTCATTGGTTCAAACCGATAAGACATTACCTACCAGTAAAGTTCTGGTGCACCTCGACGAAAATAACAATGCTAAGTACGAAATATGTGAGCCGGTAGCCTGGGACAATATTCAGCTTAGCGATGAATTGGCTAAAAAAGCACAAAGATCGGGTTTGATCATTTATGGTTCGTTGGCTGCTCGCAAGCAAACTACACGCGAAACACTTTTAAAGTTACTCGATAACGATGCCGTAAAATTAATTGATGTAAACCTGCGCCATCCTTACGACAAACAAGAAGTACTGGAACTATTACTGGCCAAATCAGACATTGTAAAACTAAACGATGAAGAACTTCGTGTTTTTGCGAACTGGAACGGAATTGAAGGCCAAACCGAGGAAGAAATGATTAAATGGTTTGTACAACATTACAAGGTAGAAATGCTTTGTGTTACCCGTGGCGACAAAGGAGCGGCAATGTTTCATGAAAACAAGTTTTACGAGCACCCGGGATTTAAAGTTATCGCAGTAGACACCGTTGGTGCCGGCGATGCTTTTCTTGCCGGTTTGGTAGCAGCATACCTGCAAAAGAAATCACCTGCAGAAGCTATTACCTTTGCCTGCGCCACAGGAGCTTTTGTGGCATCGAAAGCAGGTGCAACACCAGCATACGACATGAATGAAATTCAGGCAATAATCAATCAGTAAATAGTAACCTGAGTTCGTTTTCGAGTAAAACAGTTTCTATAAAAATACCTATTCTATCGATAAATATCCCGGGTTCTTCTATTTAGTTCCTTCAATAGCGAATTCATTCATAACTTGTTGAGCACAATTAAAAATGTGGGGTATCGTAAAAATTAGCGATACCAACTACATACCGATTAATAACTTAAAATTTCAAAAACGATGAAAAGAATTTTATTTTCTTCAGTATTGGTATTTACCTTTTTGCTGGGCATTAGCGCAACAGCGAGCGAAGGCATTACCGGAAAATGGAGAGCAACGATGGGGCCAGGCGGCGACATGGTGATTACTTTCGATTTTAAAGTAAACGGTGACCAACTTACTGGAACCGTTTCTACTCCGATGGGTGATCAGGAGATCAGTAATGGAAAAGTTGATGGCAACTCCATCTCATTCGAGACAAAGATGATGGACAGCACCATTAAACATACCGGGAAACTGGACGGTGAAGTAATTAAATTAAAAATAGAAATGCCGGAAGGCGGACCTCAGGGTCCTGGAGGCCCAGGCGGACAGGATGGAATAACATTAACACGTGTGAAATAAAAACAAAAAGAGGCTGTCCAAAAAGTAAAATTGGACAGCCTTTGTTTTTATTGTCCCTTTAAGATTTGTATCTTAAAGGTGGATATGACAATAAGATCAAAC
>NZ_FOHT01000074.1:0-4595 GCF_900111425.1 Draconibacterium orientale
AATGTGCTGTGAAAGTAAATAGGTTCATCTATATCGTTTTAACTACCTTAAAGATAATGAAATAAATCAAATTATGAGTATTTACGGATATTCAAAAAAATTAGTATTTCTTTTCGCAATGGTGCTTATTGCAGGGTTTGTAATGGCACAAAAAACAACAACTCTTGTACAATCGGGTAATAGTAATATTGCTACAGTAGATCAAATGGCTTGCCTAAGTGGTGCTGTTAATTCTATTTTTGCAACTCAATCGGGTAATTGGAATACGCTGACTACTTTTCAGAAAGGATGGGATAATAACATTGATTTATTGCAAAGTGGTGATCATAATACTGCAGATATGACCCAGGAAACTTGTGACTATGATGATAGCCATGGATATAATACTGCCAAAGTAGTGCAATATGGTGATGGAAACACTGCTAATCTTTCGCAGATGGAGGAAGACGGTGGTCTCGCCGACATAGATTATGTGGGTGGGTGGCTTCCTCTGCCAATTCTTCCAGAACGGGATAGAAGTATTAACGAGGCTACTACAACTCAATCAGGAAATTCGAACACTTACAACCTGGCGCAGGGACGGGAAAATTACATTCCGGATAATACTTCTTACCTGACTCAGTCAGGTAACTCGAACGCTGCAGATATAGATCAACTCGGGTTTAATAATTACAGTGAAATTCGTCAAACAGGTGATTGGAACACGGCAGATCTGTTGCAAGATGGTGCTGATATTTCATTAACTGCAGTCAACAAGGATGAAAGTTATTCTTGGCAAATAGGAGTGCATAGTACTTTGAACGTGAAACAAGTAGGAGATGTTGATGAACAACTGGCTGAATCAAGACAGAACGGTAGTGGCAACACTACTAACATTTTGCAGGTTGGTGTAACCATGCAAAACGTTGATGCATGGCAGTATGGTACCGATGTGATAGATATTGATCAGGTAGATGTTGAGCCTGAGGAATAAAGGCATCGGCCTGTCTGTTGGCTTATTGGGTGTATAAAGAAGATAAATACAATTATTGATGGTGAAAAAAGTACACACTGAGAAGGTGTTGAAGTTTTTTTTGGGGTGTGCCTTTTTACTGTTAAAATCGTTTTTACCACAATCTGGCCAATAAACTTTCTCTAAAACAGCAATTCTCTCCCGGCTTTTCAGGCCGGGAGGGTTATGTTGTTTTATATTAAAAAAAAGAAAATAGTAACGCAAGATAATCAGTGCTAATCGTATTGCAAATTAGTTAGCCTTAAATTAAAAGTTCTTATGATGATTAAGAGTTGTTATATATTGCTTGTCTTAAGCCTGCTGTCAATCAGTGCTTTCTCGCAAGTTTTTATGCCTGATATGTCGGTAGAGCAGTTTGATCTTATCGATGCAAATGAATTACTTAATAGTAGTAACTCGATAATAGAGCAAATTGGTAATCAAAATACAATGGTTGTCATTCAGCAACAGGAAGGAGTACTTTCGAATGTAATAATTAGCAAACAGTACAACGCTGAAAACGATGCCTATATTAACCAGGTAGGTTCGGGGCATGCTTCTGTTTTGGTTCAGAAAGGAAGTGGAAATGAGGCGAATTTGTGGTCGGATGGCGAAATGACTGTTTCAAAAGCCTGGCAGCAGGGAGACGATAATACCATTTATAGTTTTATAAGAAACGAAGCATTAATACCCAAAGTGGCAGCACTTATTCAAGTAGGGAATAGGAATAACATCGAACTGGCTTTAACCGGTAATGGATTTGTTTCGGAAGGTTGGCCTAAAGCTGCCTTTATAGAGCAAAAGGGAAACGATTTGGAAGTTATTGCTAAACTCGATTCGTATGACAGTCCTGTTCTTGTGAGGCAACAATCGGGAACCAGCGGCGAGGGGATGCGTGTAAATATTTCAAATTCCGACTTTTACTTTCCGATGAAATAGATGAAGTATTTTACGACCATAATATTTTTAATGGCCGGTGTTGTATTTTGTACTGCCCAAAACGATACAACAATTATCAAAAATAAGCAGATGAAACAAGCTCCCGAAGAATTGCAGAAATTGTTGAATGATATTCAACAAGAAGAAACCCAAAAAGTAAGCCGCGATGCTGAAATAGAGATTGATGGACTTTTGATAGATGAAACCAAAACTAAAAATGGGCGGGATTTTTATGATTATTTTTTTCGTGATTGGGTACCACCACAAAATGCGAAAAATTATTCAATATTTATTACCGAAAAACCCTATCGCCTAACCACTACCATGATCGAAATCAGAATTAACGAGACGCTCGTTTTTCAGTCGTTTTTACAACCACGCAGCGATATTGTTGAAATATTATCGCAACAGGCGGTAGCACGTACCGCATTGTACCTGCAAAATTACGAAGAGATCGTTAAGCAATTGGAGGGTGCTGATCAATCGGGAAGTGGTATTTTTTAACCAGAATTAATAAACCAAACAATAAAAAATAACATGAGTAAAACTTTTATAACGGCAATGTTACTACTGGCTGGTAGTTGTATTTACGCACAAGATTTTGTGTACACACCAAAAAACCCGGCTTTCGGAGGGAGCCCGTATAATTACAGTTGGATGTTGAGTTCTGCTGAGTCGCAGAATACAATTGAAGCTCCGGAGGATGATAGTTACGATCCGTATAGTTCTCAAAGTTCCAGTTCTGTTGATGATTTTGCTGAAAGCTTAAACCGACAAATATTAAGTCGGCTGTCGAGAGAGTTAGTAACCCGGCAGTTTGGAGAGGATGCTCTAGAAGAAGGTAGTTATGTGCTCGGTGATTATCAAATTGATATTGGTGATTCCGACAGTGGTATCAATATCACAATTGTTGATAATGTAACCGGTTCAACGACAACGGTTGAAGTACCCTATTTTTAAGTTTGTTTAAATTATGGAAAAACCCAATTTGCAAAGTATGATAAAACGTCTTTTGTCCGCACTTTTTCTTTCTTCAGCATTAGTGGCATGTGCACCGTATTTTCATCAACCATTTAGTTCTGATCGTGGAGCTGAATTAGGGCCGGAAACAGCTGTTAAAAAAGATTTGCTGGAACTACCCGACCCCAAAGAACCTATTGTTGTTGCTGTTTATAAATTTCGGGACCAAACCGGACAGTATAAACCATCAAATGTTGGTGCTAACTGGTCAACTGCAGTTACTCAGGGAGCCACCAATATATTGGTTCGTGCATTGGAAGAGTCGGGCTGGTTTGTGCCAATCGAAAGAGAGAACATAAGTAATTTACTTAATGAACGAAAAATAATCCGTTCAAGTAGAGAACAGTATGAAGGGAACACCGGTTCGTTACTGCCCCCTCTGTTATTTGCGGGCGTGTTGCTCGAAGGAGGAATAACCTCATATGAAACTAATATTTACACCGGAGGTGCAGGCGTGCGTTATTTTGGCACCGATGCATCAACTCAATATCGCGAAGACCGTGTGAGTATTTATTTACGCGCGGTTTCAACCAGTAATGGTAAAATATTAAAAACCATTTATACTACAAAATCAATATTGTCACAAGAAGTATCTATGGGCGTATTCCGTTATGTGAAGTTTAAACGATTGTTAGAGGCAGAAACCGGTTATACCTACAATGAGCCAACAGAATTGGCCGTTACTGAGGCAATTGAAAAAGCAGTTTTGGGATTAATTGTTGAAGGGGTTCTTGATAATCTTTGGACTTTAAGTGATCAGGAGGAAATAGAAAATACAGTAATTCAGGAGTATATGAACGAAAAGGAAGAACGACTTGATGCCAATCATATTGGAATTCCATTTGAAACGAACAGAAGGGGGAAAATATATGCTTCGCTACTTGGTACCGGTCAGTTTTATGCTGGTGATTATTCAGTAAGCAAAATAAGACCTGGAGGCGTATTTAATCTTGGTTTTGCCTTGCATAATAACTTTTATCTTGAAACAATGTTTGGTATGCAAAACATTCATGTTAAGGATTTAATGAACTCTAACGAATTCTACGGAGGTTCAAGTTTGTTGTTTCGGGCAAATCCTGATGGCTTGTTCTCCCCATTTTTCGGTGTAGGAGGAGGCGTTTATTATGATTTTGAAGATGAAATAGGGCTGTCAAAAAAGACTCTTATTCCTTTTCTGAGTTATCAGGCAGGTTTAGAATATCTGGTTGGTAGTAGATTTGCTTTAACTGGGAAAGTTTTTGCGAATCAATTGTTTTCCGATTTTTATGATGGTGTTAAAGTCGGTGAGTTTAATGACCATATTTGGGGATTTCAGTTGGGGGCAACTTATTATTTTGGGAAAAATTAAAATAACATAAAAAAATGAAGAGATTACAATTTATAATATGCTTTCTGATTGCCGTTTTGCTCTTTGGCTGTGAAGAAGAAAAACTTGATATTGAGAAACATTGTTGTCCGGGAAACCGGATTTAGTTTAAATTCATATCTCTAACTTCCTGATATTCAAGTCAGGTGTTTTTATTTTTCAAAAGTAAGCCCCCTGTACTTCAGGGAATAGCGAATGTTGGTATTTGTATTTGTCTTGCTTTATCAATATGAGCCAGCTTTTCTCAGGATTTTCCAGGAAAGCATATATGTTAATGTA
>NZ_FOHT01000071.1:0-5072 GCF_900111425.1 Draconibacterium orientale
TTCTGTGTCAAATTCAAAATGGCACATTTCGCATTCAAGATTTACTATCATATCTTAAGCTATTTGTGCTATGCGTTTAGCATTGTGTACAACGGATGGCGGTATGAAAATGTTGCCGATTGCGGGCGATTCACTGTCCAATTGCACAAAAGCTGAATCGTGCTACAATCGTTGAATAACCTACTGTCTCGGCAATTTTTTATACCGCGTGTTGTATGCTGGCTGTTTTTCTTTGTCTGCGTTGGCAAAGACATACTCTTTTGCAATTTTGGGCTGTGAGCCAGCCTGTGCGAATTGCAAATGTGTATGGCTTTATGCGGTGGCATTAATTTTTCCATTCGTATTTTAATTTACCACAACCACATCTAATCTTTTTCTCCACATTGTCATAATATCTAGTTGAAATAAACTTATCACAATCAGGGCAATAAAAAACATGAATCATATTCTTTATATCTTCCCATATTGCATCCAAATCCTCAATTGATTCCTGAAAGTCATTGTCGTGTGATGTTGTATTACTCATAAACATAGGCATTCCTTTAATCTTAGGTATGTCTGCAACTTCTTTAATCTGCTTGCTAGCTTTAGACAACTTTGCTTGTACAGAATCCAATAGTTCAGGAGCCATTCGTTTTTCATTTACATCATTATTTCTGTAAGCGACTTTAGCTTCTATGTCAAGAGCAACATGTTTCATCACTTTTTCCGTATAGACTCTGATATCATTGCCTAGACCATCAGTATTTTTTTCTTCAAATTTTTTCACAATTCGCTCTTTAATATCAGCCAATCCTTTTTCTATACCAGTTCCGTTTTCCATTGACCATTTAAAACTATTTAATAACCAACCTTTGCTTTTTACCTCACTTGATACAAGTTGAAAAAATTCTTTTTCATGTGTCAGCAAGACTACTTGATAGTCATTAAATTTATTTGCGAGTAATTGTGCAAATCTATAACGGTGAGAACGGTCAAAACTTGAAATTACATCATCCAAAATAAAGAACTTGTTTTGTTTGTTAAATGCTTTGACTGATGCCAGGAAAAATGATAATCCTAAACAATTAATATGACTTTCACTTAAATAGGCAATAGGTGGAGTTTTTACTTCATTAAAGAAGCTATACTCAATTGTAATACCAACTAATTCATCGTCTTTCTTTATTGGAACTAACTTGATGTCATTTATCTTTTCTTTAGGGTTCATCGTTGTATAATAATCATTGATGTCCTTTGAAAACATTGATAAGAATACATTAAGTGCCTCTTCCTGCCTTATGATAAAATCCTCGTATAATAATTCAAATGTAGTTTGCTGTCCTATTAAAACCTTTTGCTCTTTTTCTATCCTAAGATACTCAACATATGCTTTTGATGCCTGCATGAGTTTAGTGTAGACCTTAAATTTAATATTTGATTCTTTAGTTTCGGTTAGAGCTTTTTTTGTTTTATTAATATGTTCAATAAATTCTTCAATGTGTAGCTTGTCAAAAGTTAAATCTTGAGGGTCTATTAAATTTACAGTGAAATCCTTTTTTAACTCTTCTGAATAAACATTTAATGAGGATTTTACTAATTCTATTTTTTCTTTAATGCTTATAAATTTCTCATTACTGAAAAGTTTCTCCCTTGTTAAAGTATCAATAGAACTACTGCTGGTTTTAATTAATGATTCAAGGTCTTTGGCTTTTTCGTCTAGTTTCTTTTTTTCAGTAGAGAGTTGTTCTAAATCTAAGATTCTTTCATTTAATTCTTGAAGTAAACTTATTTTACTTTTTTCTTGCAGACAAAGAGGGCAATAGTCTTCTTTTACAACATCTTTACTTAATACACTTTGCCCTTCTTGTAACAGGGAAAGGAGTTGAAGCTTCTTTATTTTTTCAGGGTCTTTCTGTAAATCTACAAACGAATCATAAAATGTTTTATACGCATTAGCAATTGGCTCTATATTTCCTTGTAATTCAGAAAAAACTTCCCATACTTTCATGTGATAATTTATCTGCTCTATTAAGGCTGTATCTTCTTTACTCTCAATTTTCTTTAATACAGCATTTATATCAGTGCGTGATTTTATCTCAAAATCAAGTTTTAAAGGCTTAATCAGCTCATTTGCTCCTTCAAAAAGTTGTTCATCAGAATATGAATTCCGTTCCAGATTTTCTAGAATTATTCTTTGTTGAATGTTTTTTAGATTATCATAGTTTATGGCTTTAATATTCCTTGCAATTCTTCCAGCACTTTTCTTTAATAATGCTCTTAAGTTTGCAACATCAGAAAAACCAATAATTTTTTGTAATTCAGTAAGTTTATCCGTTTTACCAGCGATTATAAACTGAACTAAATCACGATACCTTAAGATAAGTCTTTCAGAACTGGATGCACTTAAATAATTGTTTAATTCATCAGAGGTGTTTGATAAAGAATTGCGAAGGGAATTGTCAATTGATTTTTTTGAGTCGAGGTTGTTGTCATCAAACTTTAGTTCAATATATCCATCTTCAGTATCTGGTATAAAGATATTTCGAACGGCATCCTTACCTTTTCTTCTACCAATTTCCTCATTTGATAAGTGTTCAATTCTGTCATAAAAGAACCATTCAAAAGAATCGGTGATAGAACTTTTTCCAGTTCCGTTATCACCGTAAATTAAAATTGATTTTTTATTTAAATTAAGGCTTAACGGCTCTTTAACGCCTCTAAGTCCACTTATTTTTATTGAATTAATCTTTGCCATCTGTTCCTGATTTTTTAGGTGATATAGCATCTTGCTTTAATTCTTCTAAGGCATTCTGAATATTGCTATCGGTAAGCTTATTATCACTATATAACTCAATTAATTTTTCGACTGTTTTTTCATCAGTCCCTTCAATATTTAAAATTTCAGCGAAGAAGTCATCGATGACTTCTTTGCCACTTCTGATTTTATTTTCCATATTCTTAGGGTTTATTCAAAATATTGCCAATCAATTTTAAAATTTGCACTTATCTCTTTATCTAATATCTCATATCCTGATTTATTATTACAGATAGGATATACTCCAAATTTCTCAACAAAGTCTAATATAAAATAACTTTCTAGGTCTTCTATTCTATAATCCCAAATATCTCGAAGCATTTCAAAGTTTATATAAGTAAAAAATAATGATTCAACTTTTCGATAATTTACAAGACCCAAATTTTTACTTTTGCCACTAAAATGTCCATTTAGTCTATTGCCCATTGAATTCGTTTTCTTTTCACTCATGCCGATATAAAGAAGTCTAGACTTTTTAAATGGATATTGAATTTTAGTCTTTTCGGTAAAGATGAAATACAATCCTGTTAAACCCATCAAAGCTTTTATGTTCTGCAACTCAAAAGACTTTGGCTGGTCAAAAAATATTTTAATATCTGATGTTTCTTTCTTCATATCTCAGTGTGTCGGCAAAAAACAAGTGTGTGGCAAGTCTTGTTTGGATTGTGTGTGGGCGACTTGGCACTCTCTTGTTTGTGCGCTGGCATTTTCAGCTTGCATACAACGGTTGGTGTAAGTTTAGTACGGGACTTCGAAGAGCTTTCCTGTCAAGTTTGCAGCGAGCCAAATCTTTAACTTTCCCTTTTTTATTTTACAACCGTCAAATCAAAGATTTGGCGGTGTTGGATTGAAAAGTGGCCGTTTCAACTACCACGCCCACCCGTATTAAATTTACACTTTGTTGTACACTGTGCTTTGTTTTTATTTCACTATTTATTAGGGGTTTATATAATTCCATTTCGAGAATAACCATTTGGGAGTCCGGATTGTACGGGCTTAAAATTGGTTTTCTTGTTTTAGGTTTGTTATAAAGTCCCTTTTTCATTAAAAGTTGCTCTTAAAGTTGCATAATTTAATCCATATTTCATAACAGGGCATACCACTCCCATGGGTTTTATGCTGCTGTTTTTTTGATTTTGTTTTTTTCTGGTCTAAACCTGGTCATATAAATGGTCTCATTTTTTTTGTTTTTAAATGTTGAGAACAAGTATGTTTTTTCGGTATTGCAGTTTTTGCAAATTCTCGGGTTTTCAGCCATTTCATAGGTTTCTGCGTTCTCTTCAATTTCTGGAGCTTCAGAAGTTTTATTTGTTATTTTGACAAGGGTTTTGTTAAGTACTGCTTTTGTCCTTGCTGCATAAGCCCCGTAGTACCTGACAATCCTAAAATAAGGCAGCGGAACGTGTTGTAATAACCTGGGGAAAAACTCGCGGTAGTTCAGCGTAATTTCTTTTTCGATGGGTTTCCCGTAAAAGTCAAGGTTTTTGTAGTCTTTGTATTTGAACGAGATATTTTCCCCGTCGATGTTTGTTATTTTATATTCGCTGATACATGCCCTTTTTGAGTACCTTCCGATGTAACGAATCACTTCTTCGGGGATTTGGATTGCGGGTTCGAAATGTACCCTCCAACTATTGCCGTTTACTCTTTTAATGAACCGGAGAAATTCTATCCGGTCTGAAAAATTTTGCTCCAGCGTATTTGAATCAAACATTTCGAAGAGCTTGTCTTCGAACTTACACCGGAATTTTGTCTGGATGAATTTATAGTTTACATACTCGCCTGTAATTTCTTCGAGGCAATTGTTTTTGTTAACCCCTCCCCATGAAAGTATCATGTGAATGTGCGGGTGCAATTGTTTTGTTTCTCCAAATGTGTGGAGCACGCTGATTATCCCGGGGGTGAGCTTGTATTTGTGCATCATCCAGTCTTTTATGGCTTCGGCTGCTGCTTTGAACAAAGCACTTAAAAGTTCCCTCTTATTGTCGCTGATTAAGTTGTTGAGTTTGTGTGGCAGTGTAAACACCACATGTCGGTGTGGAATGTCCAGCATTTGGGTTTTCATTTTCTCGGCCCACTTCATGGTGTCTTTCCAGCTGCAGGTGGGGCAAAAACGGTTTTTGCAACTGTGGTAAACCTGGCTTATTTCTCCACATTCTTCGCAAACATAATGGTCGATTCCCAAAGCTTCGGTACGGCAAACACGCATTGCAGCAACCGCTTTGTATTGTTCGGGGGTGATATAATGGTTTGGAGATTTGACATAGGTATTCCA
>NZ_FOHT01000069.1:0-5897 GCF_900111425.1 Draconibacterium orientale
TAAAAACCTTGCTTACTTTTGCAGCCGCTTTGAGAGAAGCGATGTTCATAGAAAGAATGGGATTAGGAACGGCAGAGGATGAGCCGGGAGTCGGGCAAAAGAGATAGTTCTTTAAGCCGGCAAACGGTTCGAAAAAAAAGTTTAGAAAAAAGTCAAAAAGTATTTGGCAGCTTAATAAACTTACTTACCTTTGCAGCCGCTTTGAGAACAAAGCAACGTTCAAGTGACAAGTTGATGGTAAGAAACGAGTAGTTGAAAGGCTGGTGGAACGGCACGGAAGACTGTGCAGAATCAGAGAAACATTAGAAATAAAGTTTCAAAAAAAAGCGAAAAAAGTTTTGGAGGTTTTGAAAAAGTAATTACCTTTGTCGCCCCGTTAAAAGGGAAACGAGTTCTGGCTGAGACGAGAGATTTTGAGAGAAGAGAAGCCAGAGAAAAAATAGTAGAAAAGTAGATGGCCGGCATTAAGAGGTAAAACAAAGGTGCTGGTTTTTTTACGCAAGTTCTTTAAAATTTTGAAGCACAAAAAAGCAAGGTTATTTAAAACAACTTTGTTGATTTCTGAGAGACAAGTAAACCTGGAGCGAAAGATATTAAACTTTTTATATTTACAACGGAGAGTTTGATCCTGGCTCAGGATGAACGCTAGCGGGAGGCCTAACACATGCAAGTCGAGGGGCAGCATTACTTTCGGGTAGATGGCGACCGGCGCACGGGTGCGTAACGCGTATGCAACCTTCCTTGTACAGAGGGATAGCCCATGGAAACGTGGATTAATATCTCATAGTATCACAATTTCGCATGTTATTGTGATTAAAGTTTCGGCGGTACAAGATGGGCATGCGTAAGATTAGCTAGTTGGTGAGGTAACAGCTCACCAAGGCAACGATCTTTAGGGGTTCTGAGAGGATTATCCCCCACACTGGTACTGAGACACGGACCAGACTCCTACGGGAGGCAGCAGTGAGGAATATTGGTCAATGGGCGCAAGCCTGAACCAGCCATCCCGCGTGCAGGATGACGGCCCTATGGGTTGTAAACTGCTTTTGTTTGCCAAGAATGGTTACTACGTGTAGTAATTTGACGGTAGCAAATGAATAAGGACCGGCTAACTCCGTGCCAGCAGCCGCGGTAATACGGAGGGTCCAAGCGTTATCCGGATTTATTGGGTTTAAAGGGTGCGCAGGCGGAACTTTAAGTCAGTGGTGAAATCTTGCCGCTTAACGGTAAAATTGCCATTGATACTGAAGTTCTTGAATGTAGTTGAGGTAGGCGGAATGTGTTGTGTAGCGGTGAAATGCATAGATATGACACAGAACGCCAATTGCGAAGGCAGCTTACTAAGCTACTATTGACGCTGAGGCACGAAAGCGTGGGGAGCGAACAGGATTAGATACCCTGGTAGTCCACGCCGTAAACGATGATCACTCGCTGTTTGCGATACACAGTAAGCGGCTGAGCGAAAGCATTAAGTGATCCACCTGGGGAGTACGATCGCAAGGTTGAAACTCAAAGGAATTGACGGGGGCCCGCACAAGCGGAGGAACATGTGGTTTAATTCGATGATACGCGAGGAACCTTACCTGGGCTTAAATGTAGATTGCATAAGGTGGAAACATCTTTTCTCTTCGGAGCTATTTACAAGGTGCTGCATGGTTGTCGTCAGCTCGTGCCGTGAGGTGTCGGGTTAAGTCCCATAACGAGCGCAACCCCTATCGTTAGTTGCTAGCAGGTAATGCTGAGGACTCTAGCGAGACTGCCACCGTAAGGTGAGAGGAAGGTGGGGATGACGTCAAATCAGCACGGCCCTTATGTCCAGGGCTACACACGTGTTACAATGGTCGGTACAAAGGGCAGCTACCAGGCAACTGGATGCCAATCCCTAAAGCCGATCCCAGTTCGGATTGGAGTCTGCAACCCGACTCCATGAAGTTGGATTCGCTAGTAATCGGATATCAGCCATGATCCGGTGAATACGTTCCCGGGCCTTGTACACACCGCCCGTCAAACCATGGAAGCTGGGGGTACCTGAAGTATGTGACCGCAAGGAGCGTCCTAGGGTAAAACTGGTAACTGGGGTTAAGTCGTAACAAGGTAGCCGTACCGGAAGGTGTGGCTGGAACACCTCCTTTCTGGAGCACAGGTTTAAGGAGTTTCTGTGACGAGATTGACAAAAGTTGTCCTTGCTTTTTTTAAAATATTACTGATAGAGTTCAAAGTTTAAAGTTCAAAGTTCAAAGAATTGTAACTCGAAACTTTAAACTCGAAACACGGAACTCTATGATAGAGTCCCGTAGCTCAGCTGGTTAGAGTACTACACTGATAATGTAGGGGTCCCCAGTTCAAGTCTGGGCGGGACTACGAAAGTAGTGAAGAGTTCAAGGTTCAAAGTTCAGAGTAAAACCACTCGGAACACTGAACACTAAACTCGGAACTTACAGACTTCGGGGGATTAGCTCAGTTGGCTAGAGCGCTAGATTTGCATTCTAGAGGTCAAGGGTTCGACTCCCTTATTCTCCACAAGAGACTGAAAAGGTCGGAAAAAGTCCACAAACGCGTGGCAGGTTCAAGTAATATTGAATAAAAGATAATGCTGGTGCAAACAAACGCTAAGGTTCGATTCCTTACTTATCTACACAAGTTGAAACAGGCAACTGTTTCTGTGCTTTAAAGTTCTTTGGCATGTTGGGAAAAAATAATTTTGATAATTACATAGAGTAATTATCGAGAGTCAAATCAAATCACAAGATAGAGACGACAATTTTACAGAGATACAATTGAATCAATACGAGGATTCTCTAAAAGAAAGTTACTAAGGGCGTACGGAGGATGCCTAGGCTCTCAGAGGCGAAGAAGGACGTGACAAGCTGCGATAAGCTTCGGGGATTAGCAAATATGAATCGATCCGAAGATTTCCGAATGGGGCAACCCACCCGCAAGGGTATCCGCAAGGAGGCTAACCCGGGGAACTGAAACATCTAAGTACCCGGAGGAAAAGAAAATAATAATGATTCCCATAGTAGTGGCGAGCGAACTGGGAACAGCCTAAACCAATATTGTTTCGGCAATGTTGGGGTTGTAGGGCTGCGATATGGAGAAGTATTTAAAACTGGAAAGGTTTTGGAAAAGCCTACCACAGACGGTGACAGTCCGGTACAGGTAATAAATATGATCCTAGCAGTACCCTGAGTAGGGCGGAACACGAGAAATTCTGTCTGAATCTGCCAGGACCATCTGGTAAGGCTAAATACTCCTGAGAGACCGATAGCGAACAAGTACCGTGAGGGAAAGGTGAAAAGCACTCCGAACAGGAGAGTGAAATAGTACCTGAAACCGTACGCTTACAAGCGGTTGGAGTCCCGATTTATCGGGATGACAGCGTGCCTTTTGCATAATGAGCCTACGAGTTAGTCGTCACTAGCAAGGCTAAGTCTTTAAGAGACGTAACCGAAGCGAAAGCGAGTCTGAATAGGGCGAAGAAGTTAGTGGCGCTAGACGCGAAACCCTGTGATCTACCCATGGGCAGGTTGAAGTGTTGGTAACACAACATGGAGGACCGAACCAGGAAACGTTGAAAAGTTTTTGGATGACCTGTGGGTGGGGGTGAAAGGCCAATCAAACTGGGAAATAGCTCGTACTCCCCGAAATGCATTTAGGTGCAGCCTTGTGATAGTTTAGCAGAGGTAGAGCTACTGATTGGATGCGAGGGCTTCGCCGCCTATCAAATCCAGACAAACTCCGAATGCTGCTAAATGTTTCACAGGAGTGAGGGCATGGGTGCTAAGGTCCGTGTCCGAAAGGGAAAGAACCCGGACCATCAGCTAAGGTCCCCAAGTGTATACTAAGTTGAACAAACGAGGTCTGATTGCTTAGACAGCTAGGATGTTGGCTTGGAAGCAGCCATTCATTTAAAGAGTGCGTAACAGCTCACTAGTCGAGCGATCGGGCATGGATGATAATCGGGCATAAGTATACCACCGAAGCTATGGATTCTGCCATAAGGCAGTCTGGTAGGGGAGCATTCCAAACCGCGTTGAAGGAAAAGCGTGAGCTTTTCTGGAGTGTTTGGAAAAGCAAATGTAGGCATAAGTAACGATAAAGCGGGTGAGAAACCCGCTCGCCGATAGACTAAGGTTTCCTGATCAACGCTAATCGGATCAGGGTAAGCCGGGACCTAAGGTGTACCCGAAAGGGGAAGCCGATGGCAAGCAGGTTAATATTCCTGCGCCACCTATACAATAAAAGTGACGGAGCGATGTAGCTGCTACGTACTGACGGAATAGTACGTTGAGCCTAGCCTTCGGGCGAAGCGAAGCAGTGAACTTACTTCCAAGAAAAGCGAGTATAGGGCCCGTACCGCAAACCGACACAGGTAGTCAAGGAGAGAATCCTGAGGCGCTCGAGTGATTCGTGGCTAAGGAACTAGGCAAAATGACCCCGTAACTTCGGGAGAAGGGGAGCCCTGACTGTCAAAGGTCAGGGCCGCAGAGAAATGGCGCATGCGACTGTTTATCAAAAACACAGGGCTCTGCTAAATCGAAAGATGACGTATAGGGCCTGACACCTGCCCGGTGCCGGAAGGTTAAGTGGGGATGTTATCTTCGGAGAAGCATTGAAATGAAGCCCCGGTAAACGGCGGCCGTAACTATAACGGTCCTAAGGTAGCGAAATTCCTTGTCGGGTAAGTTCCGACCTGCACGAATGGTGTAACGATGTGCGCACTGTCTCGGCCACGAGCTCGGTGAAATTGTAGTAACGGTGAAGATGCCGTTTACCCGCAACGGGACGGAAAGACCCCGTGAACCTTTACTGCAGCTTCGCATTGACTCTGGGTAAGTGATGTGTAGGATAGGACGGAGACTATGAATCGGTTTCGCCAGGAATCGTGGAGTCATCCTTGAAATACGTCCCTTTACTTACTTGGAGCCTAACCCTGTACAACCAGGGGACATTGCGTGGTGGGTAGTTTGACTGGGGTGGTCGCCTCCAAAAGAGTAACGGAGGCTTCTAAAGGTGCGCTCATGACGATTGGTAACCGTCAGTAGAGCATAATGGTATAAGCGCGCTTGACTGTGAGACCGACGGGTCGATCAGGTAGGAAACTAGAGCATAGTGATCCGGTGGTTCCGCATGGAAGGGCCATCGCTCAAAGGATAAAAGGTACTCCGGGGATAACAGGCTGATCGCTCCCAAGAGCTCATATCGACGGAGCGGTTTGGCACCTCGATGTCGGCTCGTCACATCCTGGGGCTGGAGAAGGTCCCAAGGGTTGGGCTGTTCGCCCATTAAAGTGGCACGCGAGCTGGGTTCAGAACGTCGTGAGACAGTTCGGTCCCTATCTGTTGTGGGCGTAGGAAATTTGAGAGGACCTGACACTAGTACGAGAGGACCGCGTTGGACATACCGCTAGTGTACCTGTTGTGGCGCCAGCTGCATTGCAGGGTAGCTATGTGTGGATGAGATAAGCGCTGAAAGCATCTAAGCGCGAAGCTCACCTCAAGATGAGATTTCCATTGAGGGCCGTAAGAGACTATTACGTTGATAGGCTGCAGGTGTAAAGTCAGTAATGGCAAAGCCGAGCAGTACTAATTGCCCGAAGACTTTCTACAATTAGTTTGTCCTTGTATTGAGAATTTGTACTCTCTTCCCAACTGCTAAAATATTTTATTGGTATTTTCTAACCGCAAGAGTTAAGAAAGTAAGCCATGAAGTTTCGTTCTCCTGAGTTGAGAACAGAACGAAAGATTTTAGGTGGCTATAGCGACGGGGCACCACCTCTTCCCATTCCGAACAGAGAAGTTAAGCCCGTCAGCGCCGATGGTACTGCGTAAAAGTGGGAGAGTAGGTCGCTGCCAATTTAAACCAAAGCCCGTGTTCAATAGAGCACGGGCTTTTTT
>NZ_FOHT01000077.1:0-2506 GCF_900111425.1 Draconibacterium orientale
TAAACACAACATCAAAATATTTTCGTTAGAAGTATCTTGGCGATACCACTTCTTCTTTCTTAAATCTTAGTTCGTACGATATCATTACTTCGTGTGTTCCGTTGCTGTAATGTTTCATATTGTTGGTTGTAAAATCGATGGCATACCCAACACGTAATTTCTGGTCGAATATCCATTGGGCAATAAACCCGTAAGAAGATCCGGTACGATACATCGCTCCGAGCCAGAATTTCTCCTTAATAAGGAAGTTTCCGGTAAGGTCGAACTGAAGCGGTGTACCTGTTTCAGAGGTAAACGATGCTTTGGTAAACATGGTAGGTTTGAATTTTACATTTTCGCCCATATCAAAAACGGCACCGGCAATCAGGAAATAGTGACGTAATTCACCATCAACCGAAAAGCTTTCCATATCGTTTTCAAAGGTAGTGCTCACTAATTTCGGAACAGAAAGACCCACATAGGCTCTTTTGCTGTATAAAAAGGCACCAACACCAAAGTTTGGTTTGAATGCATTTTTTATTTCGCCTGCAAAATTCGGATCGCCCGGGTCTAGAATGGTGTACGCTGCTAAATTGTTCGAATAATTGGTAAAACCACCTTTAAGTCCCAGCCTCAGATTTGTTTTCTCGCTAACAGGAACCAGGTACGAATAATCGGCAAAAACATAAAAACGTTTTTCCAATCCGGTTTTATCGTTAAGTACATTTAAGCCCAGTGCCACACGTTCATTTTTTAGCGGAGCCTGTATGGAAAAGGTATAAGTTGTAGGAGCACCGTCCCAACCGGTCCACTGATGACGTCCGAGTGCCATGAACCCTACCGATTCCCATGTACCGGCATAAGCCGGGTTAATGGTTTGTGTATTGAACATGTATTGAGTAAACATGGGGTCCTGTTGTGCATTTGACGTAAATGCTGCTACTACTATTGCCAGAATCCCTAAACCTTTGATTATATTTAATTTTGCTTTCATCATTTTAAATTTTTTCAGATTGGACATTCATTAATTAATCAATTAATTATTTAGGAATACGAATCCGGTAATAGGTTCTCTGCTTCCATCGTTAAAGTACAGTATGTAGTAATAGGTTGCTGTTGGCAACTGGTTGTTACCAAGCTGCATATCGTGCATCGAACTTCCGTCCCACCATGCATCTACATCTCCCCAGTAGCTTTCATTTCCGTAGCGTTCCTGCTCGTAAACCAGGTTACCCCATCGGTTAAAGATTTCTATTCTGGCATCATTGAAATCGTCACCCAATACTCTTTCGTCGCTGCCGCCCTGATCGCCAGTACAATAAATCATTATTTTGAAATAATCGTTGTAACCATCCTGGTTTGGCGAAAAGGCGTTTGGAATAACCGGTTCACCACAAGCAAACTGCTCAGGTGGCGTTCTGTCATCCACTGCATCTCTCCAGTCGCGTACACCATCAGCATCTGTATCCTGCAAGTAGGCATTAGAACCGATCGCATTTTGTCCACGTGTCCATCCTTCGGTAGTGGTGTTGTAAGTATCGTAAGCATCGTCGAGTCCATCACCGTCAGCATCGCTGCCAATGAAGCTTACATCTGCTATCGAATCATTCGGGAATTCATCCCAACCTTCAACGTTGTCGTCTTCACCTTCGCTATCGGTATCAGTGTCTAAGTAATCCGGAGTCCCGTCTAAGTCCATATCCCATGGTTCGTAAGTAATACCGTTGCTGGTAGGATCGTAGGCGTCATCCCATCCATCTCCGTTTGAGTCAATTCCCAGCGGAAGGATGTAGTCGTATTCTCCATCTTCAGCAATTGTTGATTGCCACTCAATGTTGTCAACAATACCGTCATTATCCGAGTCAATGTCTAATCGGTCAACAATACCGTCTCCGTCAGAATCAAGCGATGTTTGATCCAGAGCATTTTCCTCTTCGATAATATCCAGGATTCCATCATCGTCGTCGTCGATATCATCATTGTTAGGTACGCCGTCGCAATCGGTATCCAGAAGGACAACAATTGTAACTTCAGCAGTGTCGCAGTTTTCGGTATTAACGGTATGGCATACTGAGTAAGTGAAAGTAATAACAGCTTCAGTTGGTTCTTCATTCACATAAATTAAATTACCATCTGTAGCGCTTACTCCGTTTGGCAAATCGGTAAGAATAGTAAAGCTTACATTTTCGCGGGTAAACCCTTCATCGTTGGCAAACAAATCAAGCTCTCCGGAAACTGTTTCACCCGGACAGTAAATCAAAGTCAGAATATCATCGTTTGCTTTGAATGGATCGAAGCCACAATCAGCATCACCTTCTTCAACAGTAACAGTGGCTGTACAAGTTGCTTCGTTTCCACATTCATCGATTGCAGTTAATGTAACCTGGTTTTCACCAACGTTATCGCAGTTGAAAGTTTCCTGGCTGATAAACATGGTGTCGATAGTTCCACAATTGTCAGTTGCTCCGCCGTTGATATCATCAACAGTTATGGTTGCAACACCGTTTGCATCCAGTTGAACCGTAAT
>NZ_FOHT01000067.1:0-6277 GCF_900111425.1 Draconibacterium orientale
TTCTGTGTCAAATTCAAAATGGCACATTTCGCATTCAAGATTTACTATCATATCTTAAGCTATTTGTGCTATGCGTTTAGCATTGTGTACAACGGTCACTTGCAAGTTGTCGTTGCGGATTTCGAAGAACGTCAGCGTCCGCAGGACGAAGACGGTCAAGAAAGGAGCGGAGACAACGCACACCACGAACCCCGCAATGCAATTTGCAATTTGTTAGCACCAGTTGTTTGTTTTCATTTACTAATCCATCTGTTGTTTTTGCCTTCTCCCTCGAAATAGACAAATTTTGATTCTCCGAATATTATTATATTTCCAAATCCAGAAAACAAAACAGAATCAAGGCACTCATTTAAATTGAATATTTTTCTATCAAAGTCAGAACTCTCGGAAATTACATAAACTTGCTTAGTTTTTAGTTTTTCAGCCTGTTTTCGGATAATCTCTTTTTCATTTATTATCAAATTGTCAAATAGCGACAAATCCAATGAGTCAAAATGTGATAAGCTTTTGCGAAATTTATCTCTATGAGATTTTATTTGATTAATTAATCGTTTTCTCAAGGCTTTTTTACAGTAATTATTAATCAACCAAACTTCCTGTTCATCCTTTGATAAACCGCGATAGCAAGCGATAAAATAATCATACTTTTTAAAATTAAATTTTATCGTCGAGAATAAATCAGTCTTTGAGGAATCGATTTCATAAGGATTATACATCAAGTGGTCATCTGGAGGGATTTCAAATCTCGATTTCATCAAATCTAAATCGAAAAAATCAAGCACTATCTCGTCAACTAATTCTTCTGTTTTTTTATCAAAAACGTCAATTTGTCTATATATCTTGTCCTTTCTCATTAAGTGATTTTTAGATATCGCACGATGCTTTTTTTTTCAATTGGTGCTAACGGTTGGTACATGTTGTCGGGGCGGATTTCGGAGAGCGTTCCTGTCCGAAGGACACGGAACTGCGAAACGAGAATCCGCAGTTGGCGTACCACCGAACCCCGCCCTGCAATATGTACTTTGTTAGCAAAAGTATTTTTATTTCGGTAACTCAAAAATTCCTTTGTTTAAAGTTCTAATCCATACCTTTTGTCTAAAGTTGTCAATATTCAGGTCTGCAATTCCATCATCTTCTGGCACCTCATTAATCTTATTCCAGTTTGTCCCATCGAAAGTCAACAATACATTACTTGAAAAAGCCATATTTTCAACTTTCTCAGAAACCACATAAATTTTATTTTCATCAGCAAAAAGTTTGCGGACAGTTCCGGTAATAATTTTATTGTTATTGTCTCGGGGATTAATAGTTTCCCATTTTTCACCATCAAATCTCATTAGCGAAATTTGTTGGTTGTCGTGTCCTGTACCAATCCATAGATTATTGTCTTTGTCTGTTACAAGACACCAAATGTTTTGAGAAGTAATATTCGAATTTTCCGAATTATAGTTTATCCATTTATCTTTTTCAATTTTCAAAACGCCTTGATTATTCCATAACGCAAGCCATATATTATTGTCCTTGTCCACGTGGATGTTTGTCACAGGACTGTTGAGAGGAGAATTTTCATCAGTAAATTTCTCAACATTTAAATTACTATCAATTTTGTATAGTGCGGTAAATCCTCCTGCCCAAATATTGTTTTCATTGTCAACTGTCATAAATTGGAATAATCCAGAATCATCAGGTAAATCAACAATTTCTCTGTAAATGTCACCCTCCTTTAAATAAATTGTTTTAGCATTTCTAGCCCACAAGTTATTATTCTTATCAAAAAGCATTTCATCAACAAAAATGAAATCGTCATCTAAAATTTCAAAATCACTGGTTTCAGTTTCTCTTTTTGATAAATATGATTTTGATGGGATAGAACTTGAATAAAGAGGAACTTCCACCGAAGTATCCCTTTCGCTTGTCACGTAATAAAAAACATTATTATTATCTATTTCCATTTCATTAATATGCTTTCCAGGCATATCATTAAAGTCTACAATTTGGTCAAGAAGGTTTTCTTTATTGCATGAAATAAGAAAAGAAATTATTACAAAAAAGACGAGAGATTTATAAGTTTTCATAGTTGGATTTTTTCTTTAAGATGCAATTTATAGCTAATTAGTTGCTTCAATATTTTTGCTAACGGTCACTTGTAAGTTGTCGTTGCGGATTTCGGAGCTCGTTCCTGTCCGGCAGGACGGAACGATGTTGCGAGAATCCAGCGAACGACACACCACGAACCCCGCAATGCAATTTACAATTTGTTATGCTTAGTGCTTTAATCATTTTTTCAATATTGGTAAAATAGCTTTTAATATTTTCTCAAATCCACCTAAGGATAATTCTTCTTCGGAACTGCCTTTTTCCTCGGCAAAGTCAACATGATTCCCAAAATATTTCTCGACTAAATTTGATTTAATCTCTTGTTTCTTTTCTTCCGGCAACATTTCAATAAATGGTGTTAGCGATGCAAGTTCCAATTCAAGTTTTCGATTAACTATCTCAAGTTTTCTATGTTTGCTAGATTCTCTCGCTGCGTATGTTGCTGGATAAGATAAAGCCGCTGCTGCAATTACTCTTATCAATGATTTTATCCAATCATAATTTGCAGAACTTACATCCCAAATTGTATAAATAAGAAGTGCTGATAAAATAGTCATAAATGCAATTGCCAAGATTCGCCATAAATTAGCTGCTTTTTTATGTTGATTTGCGATATTTTGATAATTTCCAGTTACACCAACATTTCCAATCACATTTACTAGTTTCTTAGCTTCTTCGAGTTTGCTTTCAATATTTTTTAAAATAGTAGTTGATTCTGTTTCAATTGTATTTTTCTGTTTATCGATTTCCTTTCTAAATGTTTCTCGGTCTTGACTTATTTCATTTTTGTATTTTTCTCTGTCTGTTGTTATTTCAGTTCGAAAAGTTTTTCGTTCATTTTCAAAGCTTTGGTTGGCAACAGATTTAATATTTTCATAATCTGTTTTATATGTGGTTGTTAAAGTGTTGATTTCGTTTGTCTTTGTAGCAAGTAATTCAGTAATCTTATCTATCTCATTTTGTTTTGTTACAAGATTTGCTTGAACTTTTTTTAAGTCTTCTTTTAGAGAATTGTTCTCTTTTTCTATTTCTTTAAGTTTTGATGAAACTAAGTTCTCAAAGTTTGAGATACTCTTTGAAAAGTTAAAGTCATTCTTTGACAACGGAATAGGAAGATTTCTTACACGCGTAATTGCAGTATTGAAATTTGCTTCGGCGTTATTTAGATGCCCAATATTTTGGTTGCCAAGAAAAGCATTAATTTGAGAAAACGCATTTTCCAATTCTTGTGAAATAGTATTTAGTTCTCCAACTGGTACAAGTACTGGAATGGTAAGTTTTATTCTGTCTAGAATATATTTACATGCAGAGTCGAAGAAATTAAGTTTACCGATTTCTATTTTTACTCTGGTTTCTTCCTCTGATAATTTCGAAATTATTTGGTCTAATTTCTCAAAAATTTGATGGTTTTCAAATTCGGATGAAGTCATATCTTGGTTTTTTTAGCATTAAGCATAACGGTCACTTGTAAGTTGTCGTTGCGGATTTCGGAGCTCGTTCCTGTCCGGCAGGACGGAACGATGTTGCGAGAATCCAGCGTACGACACACCACGAACCCCGCAATGCAATTTACAATTTGTTGTACACTGTACTTTTATTGTCCTCTTAATTCTTTACCATGAAACATTGTGTTAATCTTTTTATTAACAACATCTTTTCTTTTTATCCAAAGGAAACCTTCTGCTTTAGTAATTAACGCGATATCAATTGGACCACCAACTGATTGTAATTTCTCACTTGTCTTACGCTTTATCGAAGTTATGTGGACTAATGATTCTGCTAATTCAATAAGGTCTTCTTTACTTAAATATTCCACTGAACTAATTGTTGGACTTATAAATTCTTTAAACTGAAATTCATCAATGGTTTTAACTATGTGATTGAACGCAGTTTTAAAAAACGATTCAATCTCTTTTTTACTAATCTTATCATATTTTACAGATAACTTCTTCATTATATCGTTGAATTCATACGATATTGTTTGTTCATACTTTTCTTTAATGGATGGATTTATACCACTAAAGAATGTATCAACCATGTCTCTTTGCGCAAAAGGTTTAACAAGTGCCGTGTTATTTTGAGAAATTTCTTTTTTTGTATCTGCTTGATATCTTAATCTACCAGAGATTAATTCACCAAGTTTGATTTCAAATACAACTGGAAAAATCTCATTTTCACCGTATCCTGCAATTACAAGCCCCGAATAATCTTCATCTTCAGAGAATGGATATATTAATTCTTGATACAATGCTTTGACAATTCTTGAAGTATATTTGCCTTTTCTCTTAATTCTCACAGTTGAATAAAATCCCGGAAGAATCTTATTAATTATCGTTTTATAGTCAGTCTTGAATTCTTCTAATTTGTAGTCCTTAAATTCAGCTAATTTTTCTTCACTCTTTATTGAACTGATTGCATCAATTATCTCATAGAATATTTCTTCGTAAAGTTCGTTTGAAAGATTTTCATCAACTTTTTTACCTTCTTTTTTTAGCTTACTAATATTAGTTTCAAAATTTTCATTAAGCATATCTGCTATTGCATCAAGCATAAAATATAGTCTCATTTCAACAAATTCTTCAACTTGCTCCGTAGAAATAAAGTTGTAAAAGTTATCTTTTAAGAATTTTAAAAAGTCAGTTACGTATTCTTCTAATTCGTCATACTTTTTGTCTGATAAAAACTTAGAATATTGTTTAATAATAATTTCCAATGGAATTCCCATCCAACTCGCATTATTATATATCATTATTCCAACAGGAGCATTATATGCTAATTGAAAGATTTTGTTTGCAGTATTGAAAACTTTATTTACCTGTCCTATTGTCACCGCACTATCTGCGGCAAGTACAATGTTTGACTTATTAAAAATTCCTACTTCTGCTGTCATGGTTTTAATTTAGTATTGTGTACAACGGTTGGTGCAAGTGGAGTGCGGAGCTTTGAAACGGCAACTTGTCAAGTTTGCACGGAGCCAAGCCGGCGTAGCACTAAATTTCTTTTTTAAACCGTCATCCGTCAACGACGGATTGGCGGTGGTTGAACAGGGCGAAAACGCTGGAAAACCACGCCCGCCCGCATTACATTTGCACTTTGTTAACGGCTGGCATTTATTCACTTTCATTTTAGTTCGTCAGCAATAAGTTTAGCTAATTTAGAAATTAATCCACTCCAATTACCCGACCTTGAGAAACCAATTACTGGTCTGTTGTTTTCCTCTAATTTAAATATGTTATCTACTTTTTTCTCGTGGGTGTACGTAAAATCATTAAATGCAGTTGTTCCCATACAAACAATAACTTTCGGTTGAATTAATTGAACAAGATTTTTAATTTTTGAAATGAAAAATAGTTTGATATCCCATTCCTTTAATCCATTTTGCTTGTTAAGTATGGTTTTAATTTCATGTTCATTTTTTAGGTGTCGAAAAATTTTGTTTAAGTCTTTCGTCTCCGTTGTAGCAATTGGATACAAGTTTGTATGCATAATATTTTGCCCAAAACTTTTAAACCAAGAGGGTGCTTCTGAGAAATTATCTTTTTCGTTTTTACCAAATCTGTATTCTGCAATTTCATACAATAAGTCTATCATTCGTGCAGGGAAAGGGTTATTTATCGGCTTATCTCTTTGAAACCAATGGTAGGACTTCCAACCATTGCCTTGGTTCCCTCCTCTGGCAGTATTGTCCTTAAACCAATCATGAATAATTTCAGATTCTGGGTTGAATAATCGAATTGTTTCATTGGTTCCACGGTTTTTATTTTCCTTAAATGCGCCATGACCTGGATTAATTCCAATAAATAGTATGTCTGGATTAACCACAAGTGGACATTCAAGAGTAATGAATCCTTTGTACAAACTTTTATATTTATCGTCATTTTTATTACTTTCCAAGAAATCTTTTATCGGAATGATTTTATCTTCAATTTCTGAAATTTTTTCTTCTATCATGTCTAATTTATGTTAATGAAGTTGTATTTTATGCTTACCGTTAACGGCCGCGTGCATGTGGAGTGCGGCATTTGAAAAACTACACTTCCATTTTAGCCACTGAGCCAATTCGTTTATTCGTATTTATATTTTTCAGCCGATTCGTCAATGACGAATTGGCGTTGTTAAACAAAGCTTTTCTGTTCGCATACGTAGTCTGCCAGCATTACATATGCACGTTGTTATGGTG
>NZ_FOHT01000066.1:0-7321 GCF_900111425.1 Draconibacterium orientale
TATTTCAATGAATGATAATGGCAGAAAAGAGTGGAGAAAATAGAAAAGATAAAACCCAGCTACTAACAAATTGTAAATTGCATTGCGGGGTTCGTACGGTGTCGTACGCTGGATTCTCGCATCGCAGTTCAGTCCTGTCGGACAGGAACGAGCTCCGAAATCCGCAACGACAACTTACAAGTGACCGTTGTGCCTCATTGTGAAAAAAAAGACAGCCAACGCACATTAAAGCACATTTGGTTTTTTGCCGACACTCATAACCAAAGAAAAAACCAAAAGAGCTTTAATCTTTGCCAACGCTAAAAGAATTAAAAACGAATGACAGAAAGTTCAAAAATATTAGAAATACTAAACACTTCACCAAGCGTTGAATTGCTACGTTTAAGAAACAGAGAAATGATTATTGAGTTTTTGCTAAATACATTCTCAAACGAACAAAGCTCAATTTCTACTGAAAATATTCATAATCAATTAGCTGATTTCCTGGAATACAAGCAGATTGAAAATGATGATGAAAGCGAAATCAATGCTTTTGACACCTACGAAGAGAAAGCAAAAAAGTACATTTTAAATTGGACAAACAAAGGCTTCTTGGCCAATTATCCTGATGAACAAGGCGAAGTATTCTATGAATTATCTGCTAATTCAAGTAAAGCCATAGATTGGTTGGCAAGTTTGAAAAAAGAAGAGTTTATTGGCACTGAATCAAAGTTTAACAATATTTTTAATCAATTGAAAGAGTTGGTTGAATTTACCAATGAAGATGCTGAAAAACGAATTGAGTTATTAGAAGAAAAGAAATTGGAGATTGAACAACAAATTCAACGAATAAAAATTGGAGAAGATGTAAAAGTGTTCGAAGAATTTGAAATTGTTCCGCGCTTCAACCAACTTAATCAATCGGCCAAAGAACTGTTGTCAGACTTTAAGGAAGTCGAAGATAATTTCAAAGAAATAACCAAAGGTATTTATCAAAAACACGCAGACGGCAGTTTAACAAAAAGCGACATATTGGAATTTACTTTCGATGCACTTGAAGCTTTAAAAGAAAGTCAACAAGGAAAAAGTTTTTATGCTTTTTGGTCTTTCATTTTAAATCCAGAATTACAAAACAGATGGGAAAGTCTGACTAGAGAATTATACAAAACATTAGAGGAAAAATCAATTCCTGTTAACGACCCATTCCTAAAAGGGATGAAAAAACATCTTCACGGCTCTGGACAAAAAGTATATAAAGCGAATGATAAAATGGCAGAAAAATTGAGCCGTATAATTCGTGAAAGTGAGAGTTCAAAATCAGAAGCAACTAAAAAAATTATCCAAGAAATAAAAAAACAACTTGTAGAAATCAGCAAGACAAAGAAAAAGCTAAAACCAGACATTTCATTTGAGTTGGAAACCGAAACTGAAATCAATATTTTATTCGAAAGAAAACTAACCTTAGAACAAAAAGAAGAAATTAGTTATACGGACAAACCGCAAGTTGCAAACGAAGACATCACTTCTTCCAATCATTTAAACAAATTATTTTCTCAATCAAATATTGACAAAGAATTGCTGAGAAAAAGGATAAAAAGTATACTTAAAGAAAAATCTCAAACAACGCTTTTAGATGTGATTGAGAATTATGGTGGACTTGAAAAAGGTTTGCCTGAACTGTTTGGATACATTGGCATTGTAAAAGAATTTAAACATTCAATCAATCTCGAAAAAACCCAGAATGTTGCATTTGATGTTGAAAACAAAAAACAGATTAAAATTCCAGAAATTATATTAACCAAATGAATAGTTTAGAACAAAATATAAAGCCATACAGCAAAGCAATAGTAAAATTGCTCAAAGGTGTTATTGACCGCAATTCAAATGAATGGGAAGATTTAATTCTTTATCAAAATGAAATTCAGGAATACATTAGCCAAATTGGATTGGAACTTATTTTAAAAAAAGATGATGGATTTGCTTTTGTCAAACAATTTGAAGACAACGAAGGTAAAACTCTCGGTTTGGTAACACGACGACAAATCGGATTTGAAACCTCAATCGTACTTGTTGTTTTACGACAAAGTTTAGAGGAATTTGATAGTAATCCAACACAATTGGCAACGGAAAAATTCATAACAGATACAGAAATCAAGGATGAATTGGAACTGTTTCTACAGGAAGGCTATAATAAGTTGAAATTTCAGAAAGATTTGGAAAGTTACATTAAAAAGGCTGTAGAATTAGGCTATTTGAAGGAAATAGGCAAGAAAGACAACGAAACGAAATACCAAATTCATCGAATTATCAAAGAAAAGATAACACTGGATATATTACAGGATTTTAAAATAAAACTACAGGAATATGTTGAGTCTGTTTAGCACAAGTTCTGACACAGCGGGTTTCAGACTTCAATATATGGAAGTGTTTAATTGGGGAACATTTGACAAGAAAGTTTTCAGGATAAACCCACAAGGGAATAATTCATTATTAACCGGTGCCAACGCATCGGGGAAAAGTACTTATATAGATGCTTTGCTTACTTTGATAGTTCCTGCAAAAAGAGACCGTTTCTATAATCAATCATCAGGTGTTGAAAAAAAAGGTGACCGAACAGAAGAAACATATGTGCTGGGACATTACGGAAATATTCAAGAAGAAGGGAAAAGCTCTACTTCTACACAAAAACTGCGTGATACGAATACCTACTCCGTAATTCTTGCTCATTTCAAAAACACAGACCAAAAACAAATTACAATATTTCAGGTTCGATGGTTTTCGAATAACGAGTTGAGAAGACAATTTGGGATTGCCCACATTCCACTTGAAATTGAAAAAGATTTCAGTCAGTTTGACGCAAAAGGACTGTGGAAAAGACGATTAGATAAAACCTACAATGCAAACAGTTCAAAAAAGAAAATTGAATTTATAGAAGGTCCAACGGCTTATGCCGAAAGAATATCAAAACTATTCGGGATGCGCACCGTGAAAGCCTTGAGTTTATTCAATCAGGTAGTGGGTGTAAAAGTTTTAGAAGACTTAGACGAGTTTATCAGAACAAATATGTTGGAGGAACAAGATGCTGAAACAGAATTCATCCAACTCAAAGAAAGTTTTTTGACTTTAATGGATGCAAAAACCAATATCGAAAAAGCCAAAGAGCAAATCGCACAACTCACTCCTATTAATGAAATTGCAACCCAACTAAATAGAATTAAAGAGAATTTACAACAATTAGAGAAATCAAAAGAAACAGCTGTCTATTGGTTTGCAAGAAAAGGTTTTGAATTAGGAGAAAAGGAACTTGAAAATTGTAAAATTGAATTATTACAGCTAAATGATGAACTAACTGAGCTAAGGAGTCAAGAAACCGACTTAAAGAATCAGGAAACGGATTTAACTGTTCAAATAAAGTCAGATGAAGTTGGCAATCAAATTGAAAAGCTCAAAACAGAAATTTCGAGATTAGAAAAAAGCAAAAAATTAAGGAGTGATAAACTTGACGATTATAACAAAATTGCTCAAAGCATAGAATTGAGTGCTAATCCAAGGGAAGAAACATTTGCTGAAAACCGAGAAAAAGCAAAGCAATTAAAACAAGGCACACAGCAAAAAATTGAAGTTGAAAGTGAAAATCTTCGTTTGTTGAAGAACAAAGCCGACGATTTTGAAACATCGACTAATGATTTAGTAAAAACCATTCAAACGCTTCAAAAGAATAAAAACAATATTGCAGGTCGGGTAGCTGAAATACGAGAAGAGCTAATTGAATACATTGGAGCGAAAAAAGAAGAAATCCCTTTTATTGGTGAGCTTATCAAAGTAAAAGATGATGAATTAGCTTGGGAACCTTCCATTGAAAAAGTGCTTCACAATTTTGCATTAAGATTGATTGTTCCTCCAAAGTATTATTCTGAAGTAAACAAGTATGTAAACAACAACAATTTGCGAGGACGAATTCGATACGATAAATACGAAGAACAGGATTATCTCAAGAATCTTAGGCACAAGAACATCAATGAAAAATCCTTAATCAACAAAATTGAAATTAAGCCTAAAACACAATATGAGGAATGGATTGAGAACTACTTAGAGGCTCAGTTTGATTTTGTTTGTGTTGATAACCTTATTGAGTTTGAACGCTACTCTGAAATGGCATTGACGCAAAACGGGTTAATAAAATTCAGGAAAGGTAAACACGAAAAAGATGACCGTCCACAAATTTCAAGAAAAGAAAACTATGTTCTGGGTTGGGATAACAAAGAAAAAATTGCAGTCTTGAAAAAGGAATTAATCACTTTACAAAATCAACAAACTGAAAATAAAACAGCGATTACAAATAAAAATGCCGAGATAAAAGATTTAGGACTCTACAAAGACGAATGTCATAATCTGTTTTCTGTATTTGTGAAATATGATGATATTGATTGGCAAACCTATGCCAATCAAATACAGGAGAAAACAGAGCAAAAGGATGAATTAGAAAAAACTAATGACCGAGTAAAGAAGTTACAGGAGCAATTAGAAAAAGTTCAGGCAGATTTAAAACAACTTTCAGAAATTAATATTGAGAATAAAGTTATTGAGAAAGGTAAAAAGCAAACAGAAATTGAGTCCGTCACTAAAACTGTAAATAGCAACAAAGCTGTTTTTGAGCCATTGGGGAATATTGAAGTTTCCGATTTTGAAGCAAAATATTCAGACTTAATGGTTATTGATTACAACAGCTTTGAAACAACTCGCGAAAAATTTCAGAAGAATAACACGGAAGAAATTTCAAAACTTGAAGGAGAAAAGCAGCAAAACGAAAGAGAAGTTGTAATTAAAATCAATGCTTTTAAACAACCGCCAGAAGAAATCACAAACAAGTTTAAAGATTGGCGGTCTGATGTAAGTTCTCTGCCTGATTCAACAAATTTAGACTTCATTAATGAGTATCAGAAGTTTTTGGTGAGATTGGAAAAAGATAATCTTCCGAAATTTGAAAAGAAATTCAACGATTATTTACAAGAAACCGTTACCATCAAAGTGGGTGACTTTAGAATGTTTTTTGAAAACTGGTCAGATTCAATCAAAGAAAACATCAAACATTTAAACGATTCTTTGAAGGAAATAGATTTTAAAAATAATCCTAAAACATACATTCAACTTGTTGCACCTAATAAAATCAGTGATGAAGTAAAGGAATTTAGAAAACTTTTGGATGAAGCCGTTCCGAATGTTTATCAAATGGAAAAAAATATTGACGGTAGAGAGTATCATTTCAATAATCACATTCACCCATTTATAAAAAAATTAGATAAAGAAGAATGGCGCAAAAAAGTTATGGATGTTCGTTCATGGTTCAATTACAAAGCCGAAGAATTTTACAAAGAAACCAATGCCAAATTCAAGACTTACGAAAATATGGGGCAGCTCTCTGGTGGTGAAAAAGCGCAACTTACTTACACGATTTTAGGTTCGGCCATTGCCTATCAATTTGGATTAACAAAAGAAGGCTTACAAAGTAATTCGTTTCGGTTTATTGCAATTGATGAAGCATTTAAGTCACAAGACGAAGACAGAGCCCGATATTTGGTCACATTGTGTAAACAACTTCATTTACAATTGTTGGTTGTGACGCCAAGTGACAATATTCACATTGTAGAAGACGATATTTCATTCGTGCATTTTGTAGAACGTAAAGAAGAAAGACATTCCTGGTTATATGATATGCCTATTGAACAATTCAAAGAAGAAAAAGCGAATTACATATACAAATGATTACCCCACCAGAAATAAAGAAAAAAGCTGAAAGAAAATATGTTTCATTTCTTCAATCATTAGTTCTCAACACGCCTTTTGAGAAACTCGTAATTCGAGGTGACAAAACATATACAAAATCGTCATTACCTGAATTTGAAAAAGAAATACAACTAATTATCACCCAATCCAAAGAGAAAAAAGGATTTGGTTACACCTTAGAATTTCAACAAGTAAAGACAAAATATTTAGGTACACAAGATTTGCCGACTTCTATTTATTTTGATACTGAAATTGATTTTTTGAAGTTCTTAAAAAGGGAAAAAGAAGTCGAATTATTCCGTGAAAGCATTATCAAAATCATAAAAACATTTCCAGAACTTAAGGAATGGATAATTAAAAATCCAATAAGGATTATTCAAAACCAAACGGAATGGGAAAGCATTTTGAAAGTGTGTCAATATTTCACACAAAATCCAAATCCAAATTTGTTCATAAGGGAGCTACCAATAAATATTCATACAAAATTTATTGAACGAAATCAAAGTGTCATCAAAGATTTGCTTGACATTTTAATTTCTGAACATATTAATAAGGAAGAAAAGCAATTTGAAAAAAGATTTAATCTGAAATATGCAGAGCCGCAAGTACGGTTCAAGATACTTGACAGAGAAATTAGTCGAAAATTCTTTTTGGGAATTGATGATGTTGCTATACCAAAAAGTCAATTTGAAGCACTTGATTTACCAGTTGAAAAGGTAATTGTTTCTGAAAATAAAACAACTTTTTATACTACACTGACTCTTCCCAAATTAGAAAAAGCGATAGCCATATTTGGAAGTGGTTTTAGTGTTTCAAATCTTAAGAATGTTTCTTGGCTTGAGGATAAAGAATTGCTATACTGGGGAGATATAGATGTTCAAGGTTTTGAGATTTTATCGCAGTTTAGGGGCTACTTTCCACAGACTAAAAGTATTTTAATGGATAGACATACATTTGACAAATTCTTTGAAAATGATAATGGTACTCCCTCTGGCATATCTGCACAATTAAACCTAACAGACAAAGAGAAGCAATTATATGACATTTTGAAATTAAACAACTGGCGACTGGAACAAGAAAAAATTCCATTTGACTATGTTAACAAATATTTTGAGAATGAATAATCCAACCCTTCACATCTACACACATTGCCAAGTCGCTCCTGCCGCCACACAAACCGAAACTTGGCAAAGAGTGTATCTGTCCTATCGCACGGACGGAAAAATAAACAACGAAGGCACAACAAAGTGTATAAATCATTGGGCCAATAGTGCAAATTTTAAGGTCGCTACACTTAATCAACGTTGTATCGGTTTGACAGGAAAGTGCTTCGAAATGCCCAACGCTTCATACACCAACCGTTATGGTGCAGCGTTTGGGGGTTATCGTTAGTATGCGAACTTGTTCTTTAAAATATTGGTATGGTGGGTTTTACGCCCCACTCTTTTTAAGCGGGCTGACTGTGCTTTGTTGTTTGGTGGGGCTGCGTTAAGCTCATAAGAGCCCGTACAAAAGCCTGTTCGGGCGGTCACAATGTTTGCGGTTTGTCAACTCCTGC
>NZ_FOHT01000061.1:0-8859 GCF_900111425.1 Draconibacterium orientale
AAAAGTCCAATTAATAATATTTGAATTCGCTTAGTCATAAATCATTTGACGAATATTTATTGTAAAACGGTTTTTTTTAACCTTGCTACTAACGGCTCGTATAAGAATAGTAGCCGATTGCGTTGCACTTTCCTGTCAAATTACAAGAAAGCTGAAGCGGGCTAAACCGCTTGAATTTACCGCTATTTCGGCTATTATTTTTATACATTGTTACCTGCTGGTTTTAATTCCATTGTACAATAATAGATTCATTTTTCTCTGTGACATGATGCGGATAAATATTATTTGGGATTATGTCACCAATTACTCTATCGGATGGATGACCAAATGAATTTGTAGTTCCATATGAAAATATTGCACAATGAATTGACTCCATTAAGATAGAAATATTGAAATTATGAATAGAGCCGTGATGGGGAACTTGTAATGTCCCTATATAAGGTAGAAGCGGTCTTAACTTAGCCTTAATATCAGAAACAATATTTGGAGCATTTAAGTCTATATCTCCTGCATATAAACAACCGCTCTGAAAACCCAAATGAAAATGATGGTGTAAATACGAGTAATGCTTATGGTCAAAGCAATGGATATGGTTATCAGAATTCTTACCTGAATATAATATCATTGAGTTTTCATTAAGGTCTCCATCTACTTTATTATATGCCTTAATAATATTTTTCTTGTTATTATTTATTTTTGTTATTGTATCAATTTTGTCAAAATTTAAGCCTTGTTCTTTCAGTGCATCTTCAAACTGTTTTTTCCTTTCATCATGTTTATAATTGAATGGAATAAAAAACCAGTCAACACCTAAAGTTGGAGTAAATACAATACCACTATGATTAGTCGTTGAATTTCCAATTTTTGAAATATCTGTTGGGTTTTCAAGTGAAACACCGTCAAAATTTGGATTTATTTCAGCTGAATCTATCCTAATAATTGGAATATTCCCAAATATGTCTTCTGGGCTATCTATTAACCTTGTGTCAGAATAATTAGCACCTATTAAGTTTGCTACCTTTACCAATATTTTTGTTTGGTCATCAATTAAAGGCATGACAACCTTCTTTATTTTACAATGTTCAGCAAGAATTTCAATTCCATTAATATGGTCCGCATGAAAGTGAGAAATAAAAAGAATATCAATGGGATGGTTTTTAGGAAAAGTAGATTTAATTCTCTTCTCCATTTTTGTTGTTTTAAATGTTAAAGAGCCACAATCATAAACAATAGTAAAATCGTCTTTATCGAAGTTAAATCTTTCAATATAAAATGCTCCTTGTCCTATTGGATGAAATGTTCTAATTAGTTTCATGTTCTGTTTTTTTAACTTGCAGGTAACGGTTGGTGCAAGTGGCGTTAGCCAGCCGATAAGATAATTAACGCCGCGTAATAAGTTAACATTGTGTATTTCACGCGTAGCAATATTTGGCTAATGCTCATTTGCACTTTGTTAGCGCAAGTATTTCGATTTTGCGTCATGATGCTTGTTTTTAATTTAATAAGACATGTCAGTTAACGTTATTGACCAATTAACACAAGAAAAAATTGACAACATCAAGTCAGACATTGAATCTGCCGTAGAGTTATTAAACAAGAAGATAGCAGATGCTAAAGTTAATTTAATTACTGCCTATCCAAAAGCAGACGACCATCCGACTACTGATTGTTATATTGTCAAGATGCGATACAGCATCAATCTGTAGATTTTCTTTCCAATGTTTCATTAATCCTATCAATGTTAGAACTGGCTTTGAATATTATTTCATCGACTGTCTGTTGGTGTGTTTGCTCATCACTGCCTTTGATTTTTGATTCAATGTCGTCAAGCCTGCGAAGGATTAATGTTTGAGTACCGATTATGAATTTCATTAATTCTTTTTCGGTCAATTCGTCAAGGTTTTTTGTATAGTCAAGTTTCATTTTTTATAAAATTTAAAGGTTAATGAAAAAGTCGTTTATGCAAATGGATATCGGAGAATTGATTAGTTCTTCTCATCCGACTGGTTCTTGTCGAGATGTTGTGGTTGAGAATCCGGGGATGCAGATGATGAATCATCATCCTTATATACCCCCAAACTTTCAGGAGTTGGTGGGATTTGTACCCGACCGTCAATCATGTGTCGATAATGAATATTCAGAGACTCAGGAGCGTAGAAAGAACGTATCTCGCTTTTTGATAATTTTCTATAACCACTACATTTACCCATTTCTTCAACGAGTTCGTAAAAAGTTTCTCTCCACTGTCCGTTTTTGAAAAGGTCTGGTTCGCATTGCGATATAAACGTTCTGTATAATTCTCTCACCTTTTTATCTTTATTAAACACTACGTCGATTACGTTCAGCGCGTTTATCCATTCAATCTCATTTGCTCCTGCGTTTCTATACATCATTAGTGTATATATTACAGATTTCTTGTCTCTTCTTTTTTCTAGTCTTTTCTGATACCAAAAAGCCGACATTGCTCCAATAAAAGCAGCAATTATTGGTATTAATACCTGTGTAACCATATTTCCCATATCATTTAGTTTCTTCTTTTGGAGTATATGATTCTTCTATTTTGTCAATATTGAAGAATATCTTAATCTTTTGTGGTATTACTTTCTCTACGATAAATTCTTCAAATTTTGCGTAAGGATAAATTAGCACCACTGGCAACAATATCCCAATTGCACCAACCATAAGCATTACCGCAATTTTCAATAAAATCCTGAATTTTATTTCGCGTGGAACAAATTGAACAGCATTGTCAATAATAAAAAACAAAAACATTACATAACCAATGATTATTAAAAACCCACATGTTTTTCTTATAATCTTTGTAACCCGAATTGGAAGTCTTTTTGGTTTTTGGTGTTTCATTGCTTTTTTATTGGTTAATATTTTGTGTTGTAATTTAGCATAAAAGCGGAGAGCCGTAACTCCCCGCCACACCATTAGTTAGGTGTTGAACGGTAATGTGTGTCTACTTGTACAATTTTTCCATCAGAATTTTTGTACTTGTAGGCTTTCACATACACCTTTTTCTTGCCTGACTTTGTTTTAGCCATGACTGTCTCCTTTCTTATTAATGAACATTGATAGTCAACACCATGCTCTGACTACTAAGCAACGTGCGTGAAACTGCTTTTTGTCATCGTGGTGTGCTAAAACGTTGGTGTTTATCATCTGTCCCAATTTTTCAATATTTGCGCTAACGGTGAACTGTATGTGGCGTAGCCGATTGCGGGCTACTTTCCTGTCAAACCGAGATGAAGTTGTTGCGGGTGATGAACCTACAATTACCCACTAAAACGGCTATGACATATACAGATTGTTACCGCCTGGTGTTGATGTTTTCTGTCATTATTTTTGTCAATTAGCAACTGTTTCTCTGTCTGCCGTGCGTTGGGGTAGGCAAGCTCTTTGGTTGGTTTTGGTCGTGCGATGGCTTTTTTGTGCGACCAGCCAATGTGCTTGACTACGAAGCGTTGGCAATTATTCTTTCTTTTTGCTTTTAATATTTTGTTCTAATTTTTTTAATTCTTCCAAATCGTCATTGTCAGCTTGTAATGCTTCAAATTCTTTTCTCCGTTTATCAAAGTTTGTGTAAATCTCAGCTACCAGCTTCTCCATTTGAGCTTTACTTATCGAACCTGCATTGGGCAATATTTTTTTGTCTTGAAAATCAAGAATCCTATCAACATTTTCTCTCCAAAAATCAATTGTAATGTCAAGTCGGTTTTTGGCTCTTAACTCGGCACTTTCAAGAAAGATAACAACTAATCTGTTTAGTGTATCAATCTCATCGTGGGTTAAGTAATTTTTTGCAATGAAAATATCTTGTTTCCGTACAATTGAACCTTTCCACGAGGTTAAGTTCATATTTGGTTTTTCAGCACTTGCTCTCGAAACAATCAATTCGGCTGCCGTTTGTCCTGTTACAGCGTAATGAAGTTTATTTTGTGTTTCAGCAAAAAACATTTGAGTTGATTTATCGCTTCCATCGTAGTCACTACTAAGTGCAAACAAGTCTTTGATTTTCTGGTAAAAACGTTTTTCCGATGCACGAATATCGCGTATCCGCTCCAGCAATTCATCGAAATAGTCGGGTCTGCCGTCTGGATTTTTTAAACGTTCATCGTCCATTACAAAACCCTTAACCATATATTCTTTCAGGTTTTTGTTTGCCCAAATCCTAAATTGTGTGCCTCGTTTACTACGCACCCGAAAACCGATTGCCAAAATCATATCAAGCGAGTAAAATGTAACATTGTATTCTTTACCGTCGGCGGCAGTTGTTAAGTAATCCTTAATAACTGAATTATGCTCTAACTCTCCGTCTTTCAGTATGTTTGATATGTGCATACTAATGTTTGGAACAGAGGTGGCAAAAAGTTCTGCAAGTTGATTTTGGTTCATCCAAATATTGCCGTCTTTGGCATACAACGCGACCGATGCTTTGCCGTCGGCAGTTTTATAAAAAATTATATTTTGCTGGTTATTATTTGCCATTTTATTGTATTGAATTTTCCACAATTTTTATTTCTTCCTCGGTCAAACCATAAAGTTCATAAACCATTTGGTCGATTTCTTTATCAGTAGCCGATATTTGGTTTTGCAGAGTGTTTATTTCTGCTTTGTAAGCGTTGAAATATTCTTCCCATTCATCTTGCTGTACCAACGAGAGTTTTATCTTTTGTTTTTTGAGTTCTGCAACTAAGGTTTTAAAATCAAAGTCATAAAACTTTTCAAGTTTGGTGCTTATTTTTTCTATTTCGAAATTGCTTGTTATGCGGTTTAGAAATCGACTAGCTTTTTCTTGTAACTCTTTGTTGAGTGAAAGCATTTGGTCGGCTTTTTCGGAAAATGGTTGTTGACTATTGCTTTCTAAAGGTTTTAAAGGCAGGTTTCTAACGTCATTTACTAAGATTTTAGGAATTGAAGTTATTGCATTTGCCTTCGGGTGAACTTTTTTGTGATACCAAGTTAATAGGCTTGAGTTAATTATTGATAATAAATATTTTAAGCTGTCAATGTTATTGTCTCTCGATATGATATTTATTATTGAGGGAGTATTATAAAATTCCTTTTCTACAAGACAAGATTTCAAAACGTATTTATCTCCTCTTGTTACCTCCATTATTAAAATTCGAGGTGACTTAAAATATTTTGGGTCAACATAACCTGCTAAATGTTTCCCATATTTTATATACTGAAAGCTCTCTCTATAACAATATCTGCTTAAATCTTTACCTTGTATTTCTTGTTTAAAATCTTCACTTATTTTTTGAGATGAATGCCAAAGTCTTTCATCAACAATTTTATTTCCTTCTTCTTCTCCAAATTCGATAATCAAGTCACTTCTTCTATATGGAATGTATCCTTGAGAAACATCAAAATTGTCAGTTAGCTTATTTGCCTTTTTAATCTTGTCCAGTATTTCATAATCGATATTTGTGAGGTTTACATTTATCAATAAATCAGCAGAGGATTTAATATTGTTGTAGGATAATGAATTACATAACTTTATCTCGTCTTTAAATATTTTTCCAATTTGAACTTCATTCCCAAAATTATCTTTCCGTATAATTGATATTACTGTGTCTAAGTCTGCGTCCGAAAATATTTTAGTTGGTAAGTCGATTATTTGCTGAAGATTATACTTTAAAACAAATTTTCTAAGTTTGGAATGTTGTTGTATTGTTAGCCAAGTATAAGGAACAATTAAACCTAAGACTCTTTTTTCCTTTATTATATTCATTGACTTTTCTATAAACAAGGAAAAAGTATCAAGCTTATAATGAGCTGTTTCATATATTTTATTGTAGAATTCAAAATCAGGTTTTGAAATCTTAGCTCCATACGGCGGATTGCCAATAACCACATCAAAACCACCATTTGCAAATATTTCAGGAAATTCGTTTTTCCAATTAAAGGCTTTTTCTCCTGCCACTTCGGGGTCGTCAATCAGCGAATTGCCACATTTAATATTATTGTTCAGGTTCGAGAGTTTTCGACCTTTTTGTGCTGTGCGTAACCACAAAGAAAGTTTGGCAATTTCAACGCTTTCATCGTTAATGTCAACACCGTAAAGATTTTTCTCTAAAATGGTTTTGTCGGTGTCAAACAAACGGAGTTTCTCTCCTGTCAGCTCGGCAATAATATCATCAATTTGTTGATGTTCGTTTATCAGAAAATTGAGTGCCTGGTTCAAAAATGCCCCCGAACCACACGCTGGGTCAACAATTTTTAAACTAAACAACCAGTCTTTGTATGATTGGAGTGTTTCAAACAACTTTTTACCCTTTGCCGAAATCTTTCCCGTTTTATTGATTATTGTTTCGTCAAACTCAATTTCAAGTATGTCAAGTTCTTGTCGTTTTTCGGTGCAGAGTTTACCAATGGTATTTTCAACAATGTATTGAGTAATGTATTTGGGCGTGTAAAAAACACCGTCTTTTTTGCGTTTTGTTTTGCTTTTGTCGGTAGCTGTTCCCTCAATTTCGGCAGTTATTTCTTCTATTTCGTTCAGCGAATGCTCAAAGATATGTCCCAGAATATTCACATCAACTTCGGTGCTGTAATCGTAAGCCGAAAGTAATAATGCATCGTCTTTCAGTACTTCATCATCAATTGTAATATTGTCGAGAATTTCATCTGGTGCAAACAGCCCACCGTTGTATGCTGGCAAATCATAGGTTTTGTATTTATGCCCTTTGTCGAGATGTATAAAAAACTTTACAAATCGACTGTAAAGCGAGAAATACTCATCGTTGTCAATAAATAATTGCCATTGCTCAATAATTTTTGAGATTGCATTTGGCGGAACCAGCCCGGTATCTTCGGCAAAAAACACGAACAATAACCGGTCGAGAAATTTCTGCGACTTTTTAAAAAGGGTTATTTTGTCGAATTGCGGATTGTTTTTTACAAGGTTGTTGTAAATTTTATATTTAAACGAAGAATAGTCTTTGTATAGTTTATCAGAAATTTTTTCCTCGTGGAATTTGGTTTCTGTTTTCAATTTTAGCGGCAAGTCCGATAAAATACTATCTTTTTGTAAGAGCAAATACAAAAGCTGAAAATCATCCTTTTGTAGGTTAAACAAGTCAAACTCCTCATATTCGTTTGCATAGTCAATATAAAAACGAAGTTTTTGAAAGTTTGAGGTAATTACATATTTACATTCGGGTTGATTGTTTTTATAATTGAAAGCTTGTTGAGTAACTTTTGTAAGGTCTTTTGTTTTTGTGGATTTTAGCTCGATAACTGCAATTGCATTATCATTTTTAAGAATTGCTCCGTCAGCTTTTTTACCATCAGTCTGATTTTTAAATTCTCGTGCTAAATCGTAATTGTCAGCAGGTTTTAAAGTGTAACCAAAAACGTCAACAAATATATCCCGAAGAAATCCGTCTTGATATTCTTCCTCTTTCATTTTTTGAATCTCAGCAATTTTTGAGAAAGAATAATTGTCGTTGAATTTTGCAAATGCTTTTTCAACTTGGTCTTTGTCAAGCTGCGATAAATGATTGTTTATAACTGATTTTTGAAATATACTCATTTGTCCATTTTAATATCAAGCAATAAAAATAGTCATTTGCACCGTGCGAAGGAAAAGAAACAGCTCTTTTGCAATTTTTGGTTGTGTGTCGGCTTGTGCGAATTGCAAATGTGCTGTTTGTGCGTGGGCTATTTTCAAGTTGCTATTTGTCTATACCGCTGTGTCTTTTTTCACTTGGCGGTAACGGTTGGTACATGTTGTCGGGGCGGATTTCGGAGAGCGTTCCTGTCCGAAGGACACGGAACTGCGAAACGAGAATCCGCAGTTGGCGTACCACCGAACCCCGCCCTGCAATATGTACTTTGTTACCAACCGTAATTTATTCATCATCAGTCAATTTATTGTTTCTGATAGCATGAACCTCATTCAATAATTCAATATTCTTTTTAAGGGATTTTATGTCCACATTTAGCATAAATTCTTTATATCTATTGTAAGTATAACCGATATCGTTTTCTTCCAATTTCTTTTTAATTACTTCAACTTTTTCATCGTCTTTAACCGAAAAGAAAAGTGCAGAAGTCGGTTTGATTCTTTTGCACAGCCAATAAGCATTTCGTCCGTCAATATTTATGCTAATATAACTTTGTGTATATCGAAGGTCAATTCTGTCATGTTTGCCTTTTAATGATTCATAAATTTCTTTTGCATTTAGATTTGTCCAGGGAGAGTCCGCGTTCCAAGTCGATTCATTTACTTGTTTTGTGTCTTCTTCATCTTCCTCCGGTTCTGTATAAATGTCAATGATTTTTGAAAAATTTAAAATTTTCTCTCCGTTTACCTCCAATAAGTCTGCTTGAATTGCAATCATTGGAATATTTAAACTCATTAATTGGATGACATTAAAATACCTTCTGTCAAAAGATTCCGCTATTAATACACAAAAATGTTGTCTTTGTGGATATTTACGTTTTTCATTGTCCCAATACTCGATTGAACGAATTATGTGTGAAGGGTCGGTTTCTCCAAGCATTACTTCAACTTCGTACATTAAATTCTCAGTCGGCTCTTTAAGCAGAATATCAAGTCTACCGCCATTTGCTTGTTTCTTTTCTTTGTTTACTGCTACTAAATCTCCAAGTCCAAGAACTTTTGGGTTTTCGTAAATAATGTCTTGAAGCCAATATTCATCTTTTCCAGCGTTTCTGATAAATATCTTTTTTCCGATTTTAATTTCACTTTCCATTTTTGTTGTTTTTCGGTTTTATTATGGTTGGTAACGGCCGCGTGCATGTGGAGTGCGGCGTTTGAAAAACTACACTTCCATTTTAGCCACCGAGCCAATTCGTTTATTCGTATTTATATTTTTCAGC
>NZ_FOHT01000060.1:0-11314 GCF_900111425.1 Draconibacterium orientale
CACCATAACAACGTGCATATGTAATGCTGGCAGACTACGTATGCGAACAGAAAAGCTTTGTTTAACAACGCCAATTCGTCATTGACGAATCGGCTAAAAAATATAAATACGAATAAACGAATTGGCTCAGTGGCTAAAATGGAAGTGTAGTTTTTCAAATGCCGCACTCCACATGCACGCGGCCGTTGGCAACAAGTGTAAAAAGACAGACGACCAGACAGATACAATAGTGACAAATAATAACGAAAGAAAAGATTTAGCTTTTTGACAGGACAGTGCAAATTTGATGGAACCGGAACGAAGTGGAGCTCGGCGGAGCCAAATTTATTTTGTTTTTTTCTTCCCACCCGCAAAAAAGAATAAAACCCCACCCACATTGCACACATTGCCAAAGCCCCACGAGCCAACGCTGAAACCAAAGCTTTGTCAAAGAGTGCAGCCTACCACCAGGAACCCTCGGACATTTTAGAGAATATTATCAGGCATAAAATATCTCCAATGTTTCTACAGAATTTATCCCTTAATTTGTATTTATGAAATTACTTATCGTAGAAGACGAACCGCAATTATTAAAAAGTTTGGAAGATTTTGCATCCAAAGAGGGATACCTGTATGATTCTTCCCAAGGATTTTGTTCTGCTGCTGAACGCATCGCTCTTTACGACTACGATTGCATTGTACTTGATATTAACCTTCCTGACGGAAATGGTTTCGATATACTTGAAGCCCTGCATAAAGAAGGCAAGACAAATGGGGTCATAATACTTTCAGCACGTGATTCATTAGATGATAAACTAAAAGGGCTTGGACTGGGTGCCGACGATTACCTTACCAAACCATTCTATTTCTCTGAGCTAAATGCCAGAATTAAAGCCATTATCCGTAGAAAGCAATTTAAGACAAACAAAATCGTACACTTTTCTAACCTGATTATTGAACCAGACCAACACCTCATTGGTGTAAGCAACCTTGATAACCCCATTTCATTTACTAAAAAAGAATTCGCTTTACTTAGCTATCTCATTAATAATCATAAACGGGTTCTTTCCAAGGTATCACTGGCAGAATATATCTGGGGAGATTATGTGGATGAAGCCCAAAGTTTCGATTTCCTTTTCTCACAGATAAGGAACTTAAAACGTAAGCTGAAAGAAGCCGGGGCAGACGTAGAAATTAACAATGTTTATGGAATAGGTTATCAAATAAAAGCACGATGAAGCTACTTACCTACACCTCACGGATTCAGTTGCGTTATTTCATGATTCTGTTTGGAATTTTTTCCATTCTGTTTTACGTAGTGCTTAACTGGAATGTACTTCGGAATGTGGACGAGGTGTTGCATAATAGAAAAATTAACCTGCTTGCATACCTCAAAACCAATCCTGAAGCTCCATTTCAAGGTGATAACCCGCTGGACGATTTTACTTTTTATGCCATAGATGCTGCAACTTTCCAAAAAAGCAAAGAAAACTATACAGATACGCTAATTTATGAACCTGTAGATGATGAACTCGATGAATACAGGAAATTAAACACTTTTGTAGAAATCCATAACCAATATTACAAATTGGAGATTTTAGCACCGCATCTTGAAGCCGATGAAATGTTAGGCACAATTGCCTTTTTTCTTGGAATTTTGCTTACCGGGCTATCACTCTCTTTTTATTTATCACAGCGAATAATTTCACGAAAAATTTGGAAACCATTCTACGATATGTTGGAAAAACTTCGTGGTTTTCGCCTCGACAAGCAGCAGCTTCCAGAGTTATCATCTTCTCAGATTGAAGAATTTAAGATGCTTAATGAGTCCATTAATGAATTGGTTTTGAAAAATATGGAAGTATTTACCAGTCAAAAACAATTTATTGAAAATGCCTCCCATGAAATGCAAACACCACTTGCCGTAATGCAGTCACGACTGGAAGCCCTAATAGGGCGGGCAGAGTTGACAAAAGAGCAGGCAGAGATTGTGGAAGGACTTATAAGCTCCACCCAACGTTTAAAAAAACTAAATAAAACCCTTCTTTTACTATCGAAAATTGAAAATCGTCAGTTCCTGTTAACTGACCAGGTTGATGTAAATCAGATTATACGGCAGTCAATGGAATATTATGAAGAACAGAAATCAAAACTTAATATTTCAGTAACGATTAAATCAGAAACCCAACTGACAGTACAGGGCAATATCATGCTCACGGAAATTCTTATTCAGAACCTGCTTAAAAATGCTTTTTTGCATAATACAGAAAATGGCATACTAACCATTTATGTAGGAGAAAAGCAGCTTACTATTTCCAATTCAGGCCACAAAAAAGATGAAGAAGGCTCAATGTTGGATAAAGAAAAATTGTTTAACCGTTTTTATAAGCAATCGGGAAATCCTGATTCGTGGGGTCTCGGATTGTCCATAGCTAAAAAAATTGCAGATACCAGCGGTTGGGAACTTTGTTACCGAAGTGATGGAGCCTTGCATATCTTCGAAGTGAATTTTCAATAAACAGTTTCGATTCCCATTTTTCTACAGATTCAATGGTTTCCTTTGTAAGATAAATCATTTAAAACTATTAGAAAATGAAGAGCAAAATAATCTTGACAACAGCAATAGCACTAATTAGCACAGTGCTTTTTGCGCAGACGCCAAAAGCGTACATTACCAACTACGGCAGCGACTTTATATCAGTCATTGACATTCAGAAAAATCAAAAGTTTTCTGAAGTTATCACCGGAAGCAAGCCGCACGGAGTAGCAGTTTCACCAGACGGAAGCTGGATTGCTGTTAGTAATGAAGGCGATAATACAGTTTCTATCATTAGTGCGGCAGACAATAAAGTAAAACAGACCATTTCTGTTGGTAAGACACCCCACCAGTTAAGTTTCAGTATTGACGGAAAGTATGTTTTAACCGCAATCAATGGGGAACATAAGGTAGATGTGATTTCAACCGCAGATTGGAAACTTGTAAATTCAATTCCCGTTGGCAAAAACCCTCACATTGTGTTGCCAATGCCCGACGGAAAAAACGTTTGGGTTACTTCCGAAGGCGACAACAAAATTGTGAAATTGAATCTGGACAGTATGAAGGTTGTATCAGAAATTCCCACTTTCGGTTTTCCAAGAGTAATGACAGCAACACCCGACGGCAAATATATTTACCTAACCATTCGCTGGTTTCACGGTTTGGTAAAGATTGATGCGGAGCAAAACAAAATTATTGCTCAAGTGCTTTTACCTCAATCTGATAAATTTGATAACGAAGGGAAAGCTGCCCACGGACTTTGCGTTGCACCTGATGGCAAAACTGTTTACCTAACAAGCCAGTTTACCAATGATGTAACGGCTATTGATGTAGCATCGGATAAAATCATGAAAAATATTACAGCCGGGAAAAACCCGAACTGGATTGAATTTTCATCTGACGGAAAATTTGCTGTGGTCAGTAACACTTCATCCAATGATGCAAGTATTATTGATGTTGCAAATTGGAAAGTGGTGGCAACTATTCCGGTTGGGAAAAACCCAAAACGTTTGTGGGTGGCAAATACAAAATAATTGTTGATTTATGAGATACGGATTATTTTCACTAATGCTGTTAATACAGGTATTGGCTTTTGGGCAAAAATCAGGAAGTATATCAGGCAAAGTATTAGACAGCGAAAACAATATTGTCGAATTTGTCAATGTTTTTCTTACTTCCGTTAACGATTCAACTCGCATTGTCAATGGTACGGTTACAGATAATAAGGGCAGTTTTGTATTGACAGATGTCCCTCTTGGTAAGTATTTTATTCAGTTTCGGTTTGTAGGATTCGTTAATCATCAACAAACTGTATTACTAAACGATGCAAATAAAAATATAGAATTAGGAACAATAATATTGAAGCAGGATGCCATCGCATTGAACTCTGTTGAGATTACTGCTTTTCGCAACCTAATTCAGAAAACCGATGAAGGAATTGTGGTGAACGCATCGGAAAATTTGACACAAATTGGCGGTACAGCAGCCGACTTAATGAAAAATATGCCCGGGGTGCAGGTAGATATGGAAGGAAATTTAACCATGAGGGGGAAAAACCCTTTGATAATGATAAATGGCAGGATTTCCGGTATTGGCGGAGTGGACAGAGTAACAAATCTGGAACAAATCCCTGCAAGCACCATCGAGCGTATCGAAATTATTACAAACCCTTCTGCAAAATACGATGCCGATGCCGAAAGCGGAATTATAAACATTGTTCTTAAAAGTAATACAACCCTTGGCACAAACGGAGCGGCAGCTTTGGGAGGCGGTTTGGGGGCACGCTATCGCTTAAACGGCTCCTTCCTTATTAACCATAATACCCAGAAATGGGATTTAGGTCTGGCTTACGACAATTGGTTTACTACCAGAACACGCACAGTAAACAAACAGCGTGTTCAATACGATTCTGACGATAAATATTATCTATCACAGCCGCGGCAAGACGAACGTACCATACAAACCCAAACGGCACGCTTTAATGTGGGCTATACCCCAAATTCAAAAAACAGTTTTAGATTGGAAGGTATCTGGCTTTTTGAAGGACAAGATAATTATGAAACCATTGTTAGCACCACAGAAACATCATTGCATGACTTCACAAGCCGTAACAGCCGATACTCAAATGAAATCAGACGTTTCCATACAGGCGAACTCTTGTTCAATTATACGAGAAATTTCAATCAAAACAGAGCGCTTATCATTGATGCAAACTCTGCAATTGAATACAACAGGGAAAACACCGACATCTCTACTCAAAACTTATCGGAGGAAAACGCTGAGATAGGCAACCCGTTTTTACAGAAAACACATTTTTACGAAGATGCCAACCTGACTAATTTCTCGATAAACTATTTGCATCCGATAAAAGAATCAGGATTATTTGAAACCGGTTATAAAACCACGCTTAGGTTTATCAATGATGATTATCTCCGCTCTAACGAGGAGAACGAAATTTATATAACCGATTCAGCACATACAGACATCTTTAAATTCAACGAACAAATACATGCCCTGTATCTGCAATACACAGGTTGGACCGGTACACAGCAGGAACCAACATGGAAATATCAGTTGGGGTTGAGGGCTGAACCGGTTTCTAATACTGGTGATAATGTTCACTCTCCATATAGTTTTTCAAACGAATACTTCCATATCTTCCCTTCAGCATCGCTCATTTACTACACTGCAAAAAGAAATTCATTTAAACTTGCTTACAGCAAACGAATTAACAGACCATCAATTGGCGATTACAGTCCCTTCATTGATATTACTGATTCGTTGAACGTTTGGTCGGGCAATCCCGATATTCAGCCTGAAATTTCACACTCATTTGAATTAACACAAAATCAAACCTTTAAAAAGGCAAGCCTTACGACTTCCTTGTTTTACCGCCTGACGAGCAACAGTATTTTCCCTTATACCTCTATCGACAATAGCGGAGTAAGCACAACACGACCTGAAAATTTTGGCAATTCTTCCACTTACGGGGTAGAAGCTTTTTTTACTTATAACCCGTTTAATTTTTGGAAAATAAATCTTGATGCATCAATATACGAACAAAGAATTGAACCAAGTGCCAAATTGCAAAATGCCCCGGAAAATTTGTTGTCAGGATACGCTAAATTCATCAACAATTTTGATGTTTGGAAAAACGGCAGGTTTCAAATCACCGCTAACTATACATCGCCCATTGTCATTCCACAAGGCACTATAAAGGAAGTTTATTTTATTGACCTTGGTTTTCAGCAAAAAATCTTAAAAGGTCAGGGGCGTTTGGCTTTGACAGTAACCGATATATTTGATACACAGCGCAGTGAGTCTGCTGTTTCCGGTAGCAATTTTGAATATACACACTATCGGAAAGTAGATACAAGGGCAGTTATGTTGATTTTCGCATATACATTCCGGTCGGAATTTAAAGAAAAACTCTTAGAAAATAAATTTAAAAATGATTAAATATAAACACAATGAAAACACTAATAATCTCAATTTCAGTTATGATAAGTGTTGCATTTTGCAGCAATGTATCATCGAAAAACAGTCAGGTTGTGGTTGAAGATTCTTATTCCCAAACAGGGAATGATACCATTTTTGATTTTGATAACGAAACAGAAGGGCAATTGCCTTCAGGTTTTGTTGCGGACGCTACCAATAAAGCCAAAAGCATCAAATGGAATATTGTAAATGACAATGGCAACAAGGTGGTTGAACAACAAGCCGTAAACTCGGGCAGTTGCTATAATTTGCTTGTTTTAGAAAAAATTGCCTGTGAGAATTTTACCGCCTCGGTTAAAATAAAAGCCATTTCGGGCGAAGAAGACCAGGGGGGCGGACTCGTTTGGCGGTACATCGATAAAAACAATTACTACATAGCAAGGTACAATCCACTTGAAAACAATTTACGTTTTTATAGGGTCGTAAACGGTAGCCGTAAAGAATTGGAAAGTACCGATAGCGATATAAAACAAGGAGAATGGTTTACCTTGAATATTGTGATGAAGGGAAATAAAATCACCTGTTTGATGAACGGAAAAACAATGATTGAATCAACAGACGATACGTTCATATCAGCCGGACTAATCGGCTTTTGGACAAAAGCAGACGCGGTTACCTATTTTGACGACTTGAAAATTAAAATTGAATAATTGTTAAATTTTTGTTCATCAGGAAAAACTAAATTAATCATCCTAAATTATTGATAAACTGAAAGTTTAAAAAATGAATAAGCGTACTGCACTTTTTGCCACCTGTTTTTTGATTGCCCGGGTATCATTCTCGCAAATCAGCATTGAAACTGACATGATGTTGTATCCTGAAAATATTATCAGGTTAACTTACAATCAAAACGACAGAATTAAAGCAGCCTACTACGAATTGGAATCGGCAAAGAGCAATTTTAAGTTATTTGAAAGTGAATACACTCAGTTTAACCCGTTAATAGTTGCTCCAAAATTTAGTGCAAACTCAGATGGTGACTATGCTTCTGATATGACTGCCGGGATGAAAAAAGAGTTTTTTGATGGTTCGTCAATTGGTGTGGCGTTAGGTACATTTAACGACTGGGAGCAAAACACGGGGCATGGCACGATAAATTTCATCGAAACAGAAATTGGCTTTCCGCTTTTTTCTTCTTCCAGAACATTGGAAAGAATTATAAAAAGGACATTTGAGGAAAATGAGCTTTACACAAAAAACCTTGATTATGTTGATGCTGTTCGGGAAAATATCCTCAACGCCCTGGAACAATATTATGACCTGGTTCCCAGAATAAAAATTTATGAAATGCTGATTGAATATCGCAAAGAATTAATTAACCTATTAGAGGATGATAGTATTACCACAACAAATTCAGACAGGGAGCAAATTAGTGGCGAAATAACAAATCTGAATTCAAAAATTACCGGTTGGGAGATTACACTATATTCGTTGCAGCTCCAAATGCAACGTTATATGAATGTTGAACAAATTCAGTTAGTCCAGCTAACAAAAATAGAAATAGATTTTAACGAACCCGGATATGTTGGTAAATACTACATCGACGAAATTACTGATAGCATTTTTAACAAAGCCTTAAATAATGACACCGAATTTAAAGTATTGGGTATTATTAAAAAAAATGCCGAAGAAAAAAAGAGGCTGGCAGAAAAGGGAAAGTGGGATATCTATGCAACCACAGGGGGCAGGTATAATTTTTATGAATTCACTGGTAACATGCAACAGGGCAATTTTCTTACGGCTGATGCAGGTATTAAAATCAAGATAAATGACCCAAAAATACTCAGGCACACCATTGCAAAAGCTCAGGCCGATATTAATGCTATTGATTACACTATAGCCGACCGCAGAAAACTAATTAAGTCAGATATCCTTCAGCTTAAAGATGCACTTACCAAGAAAAAAGAGCAAATGATTAGTACAACGACCAGTTTGCAATCGTGGAAACGGATTTATGCAACAAAGAAAGAATCGTATTTGCTAAAAGAGGAAAGTGTTGATAATTATATCCAGGCATTCAGGTCACTGGTATCAACGCATGAAACATTGTTACAACTGGAAAATAATTATTTAGACTTAATCAGAGATTTAGACTATGTATGTGGTGAGTATTTTGCTGTAATTAACTTGACTAATTAGCCATCCCACAGTCGTAAGCACATCCCGCAAACCGCTCAAAGCCAAACCAAATCCAAAGTTTGCGGGAAGAGCTTCCGCCTCTCCTGCCCGAGTAACCGCCTTTCAGGACGGTTTTGGGATTGCCCACGCTCAAAAAAACAAAATAAATTTGTACTTTGTAGATAGGTTCGTGCAGATTGATAATGACAAGAAAATAAAGCTAAATAAATGACAAACAGACAGATATGAATGAACACCAGTTGCCAACACGCGGTATAGTTAATTGCCGGTGCAGTGGGTATTCGAGCGGCACAGCTCGTATCAAAAGTAGTTGTAACTTGACAGGGAAGTACTTCGAAATCGGCAACTAACCATACCGCCATCCGTTACCACACATTTTAAATGACAGACATATGAGCAAAATATTAAATGATTTTATAACATTAATACGACCAGCGAATAAAACTCAAACATGACCTACGAAACCATAAAAAAAATAAGGAGAAGTCTATCAATGTTTTTCCTTTTGCTATCAGGATTTATTGTTCTGTTTGTAGCAAAACAAGCCTATGACTTAAAAGAATGGAATACAATTGCAGCATCATTAGCCGTTTATACAGCTCTAATAACAATCTATATTTCATTCAAAATCACATGGAAATCAGAAGATGACGCAGAACCAGAATTAATTGTTAAATGGGACTTTGAAAGTTCTCCGATTGTAAATCTTGTATTGGAAAATATAGGTGGTGGTTCAGCGTATGAGATTTCAATTGAATGGGAAAAAGAATTAAAAAATGCAATTGACAAGCCAATTACATTTGGCAAAATTCCTTGCTTGTCAAAAAACCAGAAAATCAAAACAGTCGTTAATTCGCAACCGAATCTTTGGAAAAATGCAAAGGAGTTTGGAGAAAACAATGATGAATTCTGCGGAGTTATTAAGTTCAAACGAAGCCGAAAAACTAAAAAAATTGACTCCTGTGATTTCTGTATCTCATTGGGGCATAAAAAACTTAGAATTGACTTTGAAACTAGCAAACAAGAATTTTATTCGCAAGGGAAAAAGATAGTATCACAATTAGAAAAAATAAATGAAAACTTAAGCAAACAAGATAATCCGTTAACTAAAAAAATTAAAAACCGCGAAACATGAAAAAAATCTTACTAATTCAAGTCCTCTTCTATTTAATCTTTTTTTCGTGTAGTAAAGATGATTTTGAAGAACCAAATCCGACTGATAAAAACTTAAAAAGTTTTACTGCTTATATGGTACCATTTAAATATGGACAGCCAAGTGAATCAAGTAAATTTAAATGGGAAACAAAAGAATATGATAAAGATGGGAATTTAACACTTTGGGAGTACCGGAGCAATAAAAATTTTGACACCGAAAATAATTGGTTAAACTCTGAGGAATATACATACGAAAATGGAGTTCTTACAGAAAAAATAGAGGATAACTTAATTTCAAGGTATCGCCATGTTTTCACTTACACAAACGGAAACCTAACAAATGAAGACGTTTTTAATGAAAATGGTCTTGTTGAAAAATATGAATATAAATATCAAAATGGTGACAAGAAACCAAAACAAATGCTTAGCTGGTGGATGTTCTTTGACCATGACCCAACAACTCACACCTACACATATGATAACAATGGAAATATGACTGAGGATAGTATTGATTATTCTACGATTCCGTACGGAATTTTAATGTGGAAATATGATTCTCACAATAATATGATTGAAGAATCATACTATTCAGCCGATGATGATAAAACAACTATTCAGGACATTCGAAGCTATAATTATGATTCAAATGGTAAAATTCAGGAATATATTTTTTCATCTTGGTACACTTTATATTTTCAGAAGTACATTTATCAATATTTGGACGATGGAAAAATCTCAGAGATAAATGTTTATGAATCGACAAATGGACAGGACGGAATCTTTGAGCAGAAAGGAATAATCAAATACGAATACAACTATTATTGATTGAAATAAAAAAACGTGTGGTAACACGGTACATATTGCAGGGCGGGGTTTGGTGGTACGCCAACTGCGGATTCTCGCATCGCAGTTCCGTGTCCTACCGGACAGGAACGCTCTCCGAAATCCGCCCCGACAACATGTACCAACCGTTAGGCACAAGCTTAAAAAGAGACCAATGAAAACGATATTACCTATTTTAATCATTTTGACCTTAGTGTCTTGCAATCACTCGACTAAGAAAACTGATACAGACCAATCAGAGGTGACAGAAAATTCAATTGACACTGTATTGGTAAAAATTGAGAATAAAATAGATAAGCCATTAATTGATTTCTATGCAAAATCATACACATATTGTTGGGTTGCAAATAAAGATACCCTTGATTTTAAAATTGGTTTGACAGAATATGCGAGAGATAGTTCTGTGCAAATTAGATTCTATCACGACAGACCAATTCTATTTTCAAGTGCAATTGGCAAATTAAACGACTGTTTACCAGAAATTAAGCAAGACTTTAATATTGACCGGCTCAATTCATTTTATTTTGAGCCACCGATATATTATAAAGACATGACAACTGAACTTTCAAAAAGTTACGAGAATCATTTTGGAGATAAAAATATTAGTTATCAGAAACTGGATGAGTTTCTTATGAATTCGTGGTTGGAAGAAAAAATTAATGAATTTTTGAGACAAATTAACAAGAGTACCAAAAGATACTCAATTGAGAAATTTCATCTTCTCGACAAAGACTACTATGACACGTATATTCCAGGTGTAGACTTAAATGATTATCCTTCATTTTCGATTAACGGAATGGGAATATCAGTGATTTTAAATGACAAAAAATAAAAGCCAGTGCCTAACAAAGTACATATTGCAGGGCGGGGTTTGGTGGTACGCCAACTGCGGATTCTCGCATCGCAGTTCCGTGTCCTTCGGACAGGAACGCTCTCCGAAATCCGCCCCGACAACATGTACCAACCGTTATGGTGCAGCGTTTGGGGGTTATCGTTAGTATGCGAACTTGTTCTTTAAAATATTGGTATGGTGGGTTTTACGCCCCACTCTTTTTAAGCGGGCTGACTGTGCTTTGTTGTTTGGTGGGGCTGCGTTAAGCTCATAAGAGCCCGTACAAAAGCCTGTTCGGGCGGTCACAATGTTTGCGGTTTGTCAACTCCTGC
>NZ_FOHT01000072.1:0-4843 GCF_900111425.1 Draconibacterium orientale
ACACGAAGTAATGATATCGTACGAACTAAGATTTAAGAAAGAAGAAGTGGTATCGCCAAGATACTTCTAACGAAAATATTTTGATGTTGTGTTTAAAACCCGAGTCGCAGCTTTCCTTGTTGTGGCTTGGGTTTTGTTTTTCAGTACCTTATCATCCTTTACAAATAATACCAAATTGACCACAAAATGCCGCATATGAATTTGTTCTTTTCCGTTTCTACTGCGTTGAAAAATTATAACGTAGCTCGGCTATGCTAAAATTTTTCGCCTTGTACAAACGGAAAATAACCGACATATCCAATACGGCATTTTATAATCAAATTGGTATAAGCATTAAAACCAACTTACTACAATTATTATTCTTATTAAACTCCTGCTTTTGTTTCAACACCAACATAACTTTCATAATATTATCAAACACAGACATTTGTCCCATTATGAAACAAGAAAGCGAAAGCAAAAAAAGCGCTAACATGCTGAATATCTACACACTAAAAACAAATGGCACAACTATTGTTTATATCGCCTCGAACTTAAAAACAAAACACAATGATTAAATGCACTGATTTCCCTACTGATTTTTATTTGGATAATTTGATATTATGTCATAATTTGCATAAGTAATTTATTGATTCTGAAATTTAAAGAAGGTAAAAAATAAGGGGTTATTCATACTTTCCGGACAATTTCACATCAAACTTTTTAATAACCAAACGGACAATAAATGCAATTCATATTGTATTTACTCTCCACGTGTATTGAATGCGTCAATTTATACTGACTGCATTAATGATGACTGTAAATAATTATAACACCAACAATATGAAAAAATTTCACCCTTACAATGATTTAACTGGAAAGTCAAGCATTTGTGCACAATTAAATACCACGAAGTGGTTTTTAGGTATACAACTTATAATTGTACTTATCCTGTTTACATTTAGTATTTCTCTGGCACAGAATAGTAATATCTTTCAAGTTTCTGATAATCGATCGGAAGTAATTAGCGTATTAAGTACGGATTCGAATATTGATGTTGAACATTTCATGAGACTTAGGTACGATTTACAACCTACAATCTTTATTGAAAACAATTCAATAGCTAACATTTCCGAAGAAGGTATATCTGTTGTTCGATTAGACGATATGTCCTCAAACGAAATATTAAAAAATGACATTCCGGGATTTCATACATCCGAGCTCTTGTTTATTTCTATAAAGAAAGCTAGTGATTTGCAGCAGCAAATCGACGTTCAAACTCTTACAAACTTCGATAGACTAAAGTATATTTTTATACTCTCATATATATCAGTAAGTGATGAAGATATACACAATTTACTGATAAACGCTGATGCCTCTATTTCCATCATCTATTCTTTAGCAACAGAGAATTAGGCTCGAAAGTAAAACGCTAAAATTCCTTAATTATGAAAACATTTAATAACAATATTCTTAATAGAAAAGGATCCTTGCCGAGATTAGCTATTTTTGCGCTATCTCTTATGCTTTTGGGTATTACTTCCACTGCCCAGGTGCGTGAACCCTTTGAGCCAAGATCTTCTGAATTCACCCCTAACAAAACTACATATAGCATTAAGGGTGATTTTACAATGATCGGGAATACAAATCTAACATTGTATAATTATAATGATAACAGGAACAACAGTCAGAATTATATGATATATGTTGATGAAGATACTGATGGAAGTACTCAAAACTCTTCTTCAGCTACTCTTCAATTCTCAACAGAAAATGATGCTTTGCCAGGATGTTCAAATGTAATATACGCAGGACTGTACTGGACCGGAAGAATGTATTACGGTAGCAATTTAAGTTCAACTGAAAGGCTTGCTATGCGTACTGTGAAGTTTAAAGCACCGGGAGGTTCATACCAAACTTTACAAGCTAACGATGATGAGATTCGATATCCCGGAGATAATGACATGTACGCCGGTTATATTGAAGTTACCGACATTGTAAAAAATGCAGGTGAAGGTGAATACTGGCTTGCCGATATGGCACTTTCTCAGGGCAACGGTGGCAGCACCGGTTACTATGGTGGATGGGGACTGGTAGTAGTTTACGAAAACTCAAAGATGAAATGGCGTGACATTACGGTATTTGATGGATATGCCTATGTACAAGGAAGTACGGCAAACCACACGCTTGAAGTCTCCGGATTTAATACCGTTCAGGCAGGACCTAATGAAGAAATGGTGCCCGTTGATATCAAAATGGGGTTTATGGCAGGAGAAGGCGATGTTGGCATTTCGGGCGACTACTTTGAAATTCAAAAACAGGTTGATAATTCTTATATGCGTTTATCGCATACAGGAAATACGACCGAAAATTTCTTTAACAGCTCTATCGAAACCGGAGGTAATCTGCGAAATCCAAACCTACCGAATAATACCGGACTTGATATAAGTATGTTTAATGTGGTAAACACAGACAACGAAGTTATTGCAAATAGTCAGACTTCCACAAAATTCAGATATGGCTCAACACAAGACACTTATGTGATTTTCAGTATAGTATTTGCCGTAGATGCCTATATTCCGGAAACAGAAGCCATTGTTACAAACACAGCTATTAACGGGGTTCCTAATCCAGTTAGTCTTTTTACAGATCCCGGGCATATATTGGATATTGAAGTAGAGCTTAAAAATAAAGGCACGGAAGCAACAGACAACACCTTAATTGTAATACCAATACCCTATACAGCAAGTTTTGTTGAAAATAGTATTAGTTCAACTATTTATCCTCCTTTAAACTCAAGCAATGCAGCACCTGTATTTGATCCTAACTTAGGGGCAACAGGCTCTATTGTTTGGGATATCGGCAATTTCCCTTTACCGTCTGATCCTGATCACCTACTCGCGAGTATCTCATTTCAATTAAAAGCAACAGAGGATTGTTCTATTTTAATTAACCCCAATTGTACTCCAAGAATAGCTATTACCGGAACCACCAGCGGAGTTGGAGCGACTACCGGTACGCCATTTGAACATGGATTTATTCAAGGGCATGAGACAAGCGGTAATTGTGTTGGCGAACCTATCCCCTCTCCACTTTATATTGATTTTGATGATGCTGCTGTTGGAGAACATTGTACCGGAGATCCCGACGATTATAACAGAGAGTTCTATTATTGTAACCGAGATGGCCTGCCTGTTCAAGTAGCAGAAGTCGAAGCACATTTTCCTCCAGGTTCAAGATTTTACAATGAATATCCTATTAATGACCAATCAACAGAATTTACTGCAGATGATCCATTTCCGGCGACAATAGGAACGGCAACTTATTATGCAATTCCCCCGGGAATAACAAATTGCTTTTTCGTATTCGATATTATTATAGATGATGTTAGAAGTACTCCAACAGTAAATGATGTTGACTATTGTTTAAATGATGCTGCGGTGGCTTTAACTGCCACTCCAAGCAACCCATCATATAACTTATATTATTACACAGATAACAATCCTTCAACAACTGCTCAAACATCAATTATTCCTTCTACAGCAAATGCCGGACAAACAACATATTATATTGCTGAAGGACTTTCAAATGCCTGCATTAGCCCAAACAGGGCACCAATTGTTGTTTCGGTAATTGCACCTCCATCGTGTGAAATTACAGGAAGTAGTTCCGTTTGCCCATCCAGCACAAATAATATTTATTCTGCTCCGGCTGGCATGGATTCTTACAGTTGGAGTATTACCTCAGGAACTGCCACATTAAATGGTGCGTCTGATGAGCAAACCGTTGAAGTTATTGCCGGCAGTTGCAATGAGGATTTTACACTAGAACTAACAGTTACCAATAGTAATGAATGTAGCTCTACTTGTAGTTTGGATGTGAAGGTTGAGGATGATGTTGATCCAACATGGACAGTTGAACCAAGCGACATGACAAGCGTTGCCTGCGATCCTGCTACCAATGCTACTGCATTTGCAAACTGGTTGGCAAGCTTCTCTGGAACTGACGAGTGCGGTACAGCAACAGTTACCCACAACAGTCCTGGATTAAGCGATGGTTGTGGTGCAACAGGTACTGAAACTGTTACATTTACTTTAACCGACGAATGTGGAAATGACATTACAAAAGATGCAACTTTCACAATTATCGACGATACTGATCCAACAATCGACAACTCGGAAAAAGAAGACCTTACCGTAGAGTGTGCTGATGACTGGAGTGCTGATTTGCAGGCATGGTTAAACAATGCCGCCGGAGCAACAGCATCTGACCTTTGTGGGGATGTTGAATGGTCAAACAATTACGATGCAAATAACCTTAGCGACCTTTGCGGGGCGACAGGTGCCGTAACGGTTACATTTACTGCTACCGACGAATGCCAGAACACAGCAACAACAACTGCTGTATTTACTATCGAAGATACTACTGATCCAACAATCGACAACACCAATTTAAGTAACATAGAAATTGAATGTGGCATAGATCAAGTAAATAAACTGTCAGATTGGTTAGCCAATAATGCTGGAGCTACTGCAACAGATAATTGTAGTGGAGTTACCTGGAGTAACAACTATGGAGAAGAAGATGACGTAGATTGTGACAATGGTGCAATAACAGTAATATTTACAGCTACAGATGCGTGCGGAAATGAAAGCACCACTTCAGCAAGCTATTCGATCCAGGACAATACCGCTCCTGAATTTGTTGAAGAACTTCCGGCTGATGTAACTGTTGAGTGTGATGCAATTCCTGCTGCAGCTGTGCTTACCGCTACCGATAACTGTGGCGAAGCTACTGTGGCAATGATGGAAACAAGCACCGAACCGGAAACTTGCGATAACTATACAATCACCCGCGTTTGGAC
>NZ_FOHT01000056.1:0-12696 GCF_900111425.1 Draconibacterium orientale
CACCATAACAACGTGCATATGTAATGCTGGCAGACTACGTATGCGAACAGAAAAGCTTTGTTTAACAACGCCAATTCGTCATTGACGAATCGGCTGAAAAATATAAATACGAATAAACGAATTGGCTCAGTGGCTAAAATGGAAGTGTAGTTTTTCAAATGCCGCACTCCACATGCACGCGGCCGTTAGCAACAAGGTTAAAAAAGACATTCGCTCGTTAATAAGTGAACTACCTAATTGAAAGAATTTATTTTGTTTTTCCCACGCGCCGTTCTATGAATGGTTAGTGCAAAATTGAAACCCCACCCACAAACAGCACATTTCCAAATCCCACATGCCCTACTATATCCAAAATTTGCAAAAGAGCTGTTCTTTGCCGCCCCACATGTACTTTTAATAAGCCTTTGTGCAACAATACTTAAAAAACCATTTTAAGAAAAACTATAATACACAAACCACTAATGATAAAATCAATGATTTTATTGCAGAATATTATACCAACAATAATAACTTCGCGTTTACTGTTTATACCAAATAAATTAATAATTAACTATGAATTGGTCCATGTTTATGAACCTACATAAAAGCAAACCCAACCTTTTTTGCATTTAATGCTCTAAATATTAAAGATTGTTAAAATCGAAGTTACATAAACTGATAAGTAAAAGTGTTAATGGTAATACCAAAGCACGCAAAGCACTGTACCAGCAAATTGCTCCAATGATGCTTAGTGTTTCGAACAGGTATGCCAATAACACTAATGATGCAGAAGATATTTTTCAGGAAAGTGTGTTACTTTTTTTTGAAAAACTGCACCAGCTTAATGATGCAGAAAAGGTTGGAGGATGGGCAAAACAAATTGTTATTCACGAAGCGATAAAAAATTACAAAAAGAAGAGAAAACTTACATTTACAGAAGACACATTAAACACTGAAAATGTTTACGTTGAAGATAGCGAGTTATACAACAAAATTAATATTGACGAATTACTAAGTACAATACAACAGTTGCCCGAAAAAATGCGTATGGTGCTTAACCTGTATGCCATTGAGGGGTACAAACACGACGAAATTGCAGATATGCTTGGCATTTCGGTTGGAACATCGAAGTCGAATTTACATGATGCCAGGGCAAGGTTAAAAAAACACATTCAGCAAGAAAAGCGTAGGCTTGGATGAAAAAAGGCAAAGAACATAACGACCTTGATAATTTCCTTAAAGAGAGCTTTGAGGGGCATACCATTGAACCAGCACCAGAGCTATGGGATAAAATTGAAAGTAGGTTTCAGCCCAAAGTGGTTCCTATGCAAAGTTTTGTCCGACTAAAGGTTGCCTTATATGCAAGTGTTGCAATTATTGCCGGATTGGTGTTGTTTATGCTGCTCCCTGAAAAGCAAGCTAAGCCCGAAGCACCACTTACCATTGAAATAAAAAAGGAAACCGCACAACCTGAGGAAGCTAAACAAACCGAGGACATAGCGCAAATTGAAGAACCAATTATTGTAAAAACATACAAGACTAATATTGTTAACGAGGCTGATGAATTAACTAAAGAAGAAGAAAATCAGTTGGCTTCGGTTGAAATGAATAATACAAAATCCGAAACTTCTGCTATTAAAAACCAGACACAAAAATCGGATGAATTTGAAAAAGTACCACAAGCATTAAAAACCGAAAAAACAGGAATAAGCGAAGAAAAATTGGTTAACGAAGAAAAAGAGACAGTAGCAGAGTTGAAAAAGGAAGAAGTGGAAGAAACCCCTGATTTATCGGCATTGGCAAATAATAACAGAGACCATGAAGCACCTGTGGAAACCACCGAAGAAAAAGCTATTGCTGAAATATCGAATAGTGTTGATAATAAGAAAAGCAAGGATTCTAAGGTAAAATCGAATAATAAAAAACGTTCATCATCAAAACGCCTTTTTTCCAACAAACAACATAGACCTAATAAGAATTACACCAACTACACCCGTTCGGGAAAAATACTTAAAGATTTTACCTTAAAAGTAAACTTTACACCAACAATAACTGCACTTTTTGTTACCGACGAAGATTCGGATATTCCCAATTTTCAAAAACTTGACACAGACAATCCGGGCTTTACATTTAATGGGGGATTTGAGCTTGAATACGCCCTTAACGATAATTGGGCAGTTTACACCGGACTAAAAACCTATTACTTTAAACAAAGCTTTGAAGAATATACATATAATGTACCATCGCCTCTTCCGCAAGACCAAAAGTTAAAAACGCTGGCTGGAAATTACCTGGTAAACAATGCGGGTAATGGGAACTTGCCAGGCACAGCTGAAGTAGATGCTATATTAAGGATAAGGTACATCGATATTCCGTTAATTGCACGTTACCAGGTTAACAACGTATTTTTTGATGCAGGTGTACACTACAACTACATGATTGACAACTATTCGAACATTAAACAAAGGAACAATCTAACCGACCTTACTTTCGAACGAAACGGAGGCATTCGAAAACATGCTTTTGGTTTAACCGCCGGAATTGGTTTTAAGAAAACGTTCGAATCGGGCATGCGTATGGAATTTGGCCCCGAAATCAAGGTCAACCTCAATAATTTTTATAGCAACGAAGAACTTATCGGCATTCCCGTTTTCGGAGGTTTCAGAGCCGTTATGTGTTTAGATAAATACTATTCCAAATAAAATTTCATTTTTCACCCAACCTTTCTTTTCCCCAATGCTCTTATAAAAAAACAACATGAGAGATTAATAAAAATTATGGGCACAGTGGTGTTGTAGTCTGGTATAGAGAAGAGGGTTAATAAAGCATCGGGTTGTAATTTATCTGGTGCTTTATACAGCCATATTATTCTGTATCGACTGCTCTCACCATAAAAATTGCAGCCCCAAAAATATGTATGGAAAAGAGTCGGTTATTGATTTTAATTGTATTCCTGAACCCCGGAATTTTGTTGGCATCGAAAAAAGACACAACAGTCAATTTTGCCGATGCAAAAACAAGCTTTTTAAAGCAACAGGTTTTGTCCCTAACGCTTATGGCTACCGGAGGATTACTTTACATTGGCGATATTAAAGAAAACATACAACCTAAATTCCCGAGTACCAGTACCAGTATCGATAATATTTTAGAGTACACCCCTATGGTGCAAATGTATGCTTACGATGCTTTAGGCTTTAAACATAAAAACACGGTATGGGACCAAACCAAGTACTTGCTAATTTCCCAGTTAATTTCTGCTCCTACGGTGCAAATACTAAAAGGAATTACAAAAGTTAAACGTCCCGATGGTAGCAATAATTATTCATTCCCATCAGGTCATACAGCAAATGCTTTTACCGGGGCAACGGTTTTATACCACGAGTTTAAAGATACAGAACCGCTATTGGCGTGGAGCGGCTATATGGTAGCAACAACCACTGGCATTTTACGCATTACAAATAACGAACATTGGTTGCCCGATGTATTGGTCGGAGCAGGCATAGGAATTATTTCTGCCAACCTGGTTTATCATTTCGAACCATTAAAAAACTGGCAACCTTTTAAAACGAAAAATAAGGACATAGCATTTACACCATTGATAAGCCCTGCTTCAGTTGGCTTACATGTCAGGTTCTGAGAAACTTGAATAATCAATAAAAACAAAAAAACAACATAGTAAAAATGAAAACCAGCATATTTCCATATTGCCTGTTTCAGGCTGAAGAAAGCCCCTACAAACTAACCATCCTTGTTCCGGTTTACAACGAAGAAGATAATATTGAACGATTAGAAAAAGAACTTCTGGAATATTTAAAAATAGCAAGTGTGCCCGCCAAGGTACTTTTTATTAACGATGGCTCTACAGATAAAAGTCTGGAATTGTTAGAGCAGGTTTGTTACAGGAATCTTGAATTTTCTTTTATTAGTTTTGAAAAAAACTGTGGATTAAGTGCCGCAATTAAAGCAGGTTTCGATTTTGTAGATACCGAACTAACAGGATACATCGATGCAGACTTACAAACCACACCAAATGATTTCAATCTACTGCTGGAACATATTGAAGAAAACGATTTAGTAACAGGTGTCAGAGCCAACCGGAAAGATTCGTTTGTAAAAAATATGTCGTCGAAAATTGCCAATGGAATACGTAGGGCCTTTACTCACGATGGCATGGACGATACAGGCTGTCCCTTAAAAATTATAAAAACATGTTATGCTAAAAACCTGCCCATGTTTAAAGGCTTGCACCGTTTCCTGCCTGCAATGATTTTATTGCAAAACGGGAAAATAAAACAAATACCTGTTCAGCATTTTCCGCGTATTGCCGGTGAAGCAAAGTATGGCCTATGGAACCGTTTGCTTGGGCCGTTAATGGATTGTTTTGCCTACCTGTGGATGAAAAAGAAATACATTAACTACACCATAAACAGAAGAGGTGAATAATTACAATTGGTACATATATATTATCGGTTTTATTGCGCAGGGGCTCTTTTCCTCGCGTTTAATTATCCAGTGGTTTTTATCCGAAAAACAAAAGAAAGTGGTTACCCCCTCCTTGTTCTGGGTATTAAGCCTTCTGGCTTCTTTCCTTTTATTTGTTTATGGCTATTTGCGCGATGATTTCGCCATAATGCTTGGGCAAAGCCTTACTTATTTTATTTACATTCGAAATTTACAGCTACAAGGTAAATGGGAAAAAATTCATATTATCCTAAGGATTGCTATTTACATGGTTCCCGTATTACTGGTAGTTTACTACTTCAACAATAATGTTATTGATGTTGACAAGCTACTAAAAAATGAAGCCATTCCGCCTTGGCTGCTTTCCTTGGGTATTATATCGCAAGTGCTTTTCACATTTCGCTTTGTTTACCAGTGGCTGTATTCCGAAAAACACAAAGAATCGACCTTGCCCATGGGCTTTTGGCTATTAAGTAATTTGGGATCACTGCTTATACTAATCTACGCCATTATTCGAAAAGATCCCGTGCTTTTGGTGGGGCATTTAATGGGTATTAGCATTTATACACGCAACATAATTTTATTGGTTAAACAAAATGATTAAAACTATTGAGAAATATCCTGTTTTAAGTATGCTTGTGTTGGTTTTGCTAATGTTGCTGCCAAGTCTTGGCGAATTAAAAGTAACCATAATGGAAGCACGCAATTTTATATCAGCGCGTGAAATGCTCAGCGAAAACAACTGGATTTTAACCACGTTAAACGGTGAGCAACGTTACGAAAAGCCGCCGCTACCCACCTGGATCACTGCACTATTCGGTTTAGTATTTGGAATTAAAAATGTATATGTTTTAAGACTACCAGGAGTGATAATGGTATGGCTTACCGGGGTTTTTGTTTACTTGTTTTCGAAAGAACTCACCCAAAATAAACGCAACAGTTTTATAAACGGAATTATATGTGTTAGCTCGTTTTATATTGTGGGGATAATAGTTGAAGCTCCGTGGGATATTTACACCCATGGTTTTATGATGCTTGCTATTTATTTCATGTATAAAAACTATCAGCAATACCATTTAAAAAGGGTCTTGCTTGCTGTTGTATTTATTGCTTGCTCGGTAATGAGTAAAGGCCCAATTTCGCTTTATGCCCTGCTGTTACCTTTTTTATTGGCTTTTGTAGTGGTTTACGGAGTAAAAAACAACTTTATTACCCGTACCCTTTTTCCCTTGGGGCTGGGTGTGGTTTTGGGTAGCGGTTGGTTCGTATACGTGCGTTTGGCAGACCCCGAAGCATTTTTGAAAATTGCAGAAGTTGAAACTGCAAACTGGTCGAGCTACAATGTAAAACCCTTTTATTATTACTGGAATTTCTTCATCCAAAGTGGTATCTGGACAATTCCGGCGGTGCTGGGATTACTATATCCATACATGATTAAACGAGTAAAGAATGTGATACACTACAAACTAAGCCTGTTTTGGACTCTCTTTTCGGTGATACTTTTGTCCCTTGTTCCCGAAAAAAAAGCACGCTATCTGGTTCCGGTTCTTTTACCTTTAGCTATAAATACAGGATTTTACATTTATTACATTTTAGAGAAATGCGCCTCAAAAATTAAAAAAGCAGAGGCAATGCCTGTTTTCTTTCACTTTGGCATTTTGGCACTTGTTGCTATGCTTTTCCCCCTGGTCGCATTTTTTATGTTTCAAGAAGTGCTGCTATCCAATTCCACTACCTTCTTAATTTATTGCCTGGGGCTTTTTATCTCCGGGAGTTTTCTCCTTTTCTTTCTGTATTTTAAAGTAATGTGGTCGTCGTTTTATACATCGGTTTTTATTGTTATACTTCTTTTTGTTGCAGTTATTCCTGTTAATCCAGGTTTTGCCAATCAAAACATAAACTACAATTCAATCGCTCAACTAAAAGCCGATGCAGAAAAAGAGAATGTTACAGTTTATCTTTTAGATGCAATTACTCCCGAAAACCTTTGGGAATACGGAGGAATTATTCCCAAAATTCAGAAAACAGCCAAAGGATATATTTTTCCCGAAGCTAGTGAATTTGGAGTACTTGTAAACGATTCAACTCTTATAAACTCAGGGGAATTTAACCAAAAATACGAGATTGAGAAAAAGGAAATATATGATTTAAATCTGGGGAAGTTTAACACCCGGAAACATAAACCACGCTACGTTAATAACTACTATGTTTTTACAAAAAAATAAAATGAACAAGCTAACGAAAAGGAAATATAAAGCCCACCATAAACTGCTTATTATATTGGCAATTTGTGCAATTGGTTTATTTACCAGTGTGGGGATGTTTGGTGTGGTTGAAACCAGCGATGCCCGTTATGCCGAAATAGCTAGAGAAATGTTAGAATCGGGTGATTATTTAAATCCGACCTTGTTGGGGATTAAACATTACCACAAACCACCACTTACCTACTACATTACAGTTTTGGGTTATTCCCTTTTTGGCATAACTGCGTTTGCTGCGCGTTTTTTTGTACAGCTTACGATTTTGGTTCAGCTTGTGTTTATTTACTTGCTGTCGGTGCAATTGTTTAACAGTAGAAAAAGTGCGGTGTGGGCGGCTGTAATTTATTTTAGTTTCCCAATTGTTCTAATTTCATCGCGTAATTTAACCACCGATCCTTACCTGGCAACCTTTGTTATTTTAAGCATGTATTTTTGGGTACGGTATCGCAAATCAGCAATATCGGGTTACCTCTACCTGTTTGCAATTTGCCTTGCTTTGGGATTTTTAACCAAAGGACCATTAATTTTTATTGGCCCTTTGATATTTGCCATTTTATACAATCACATCCAACCATCCAATGCAAAATTTACCCTACATCATATTTTCTCGCTACTCTTATTTGTTTTAATCGCAGGTTCATGGTTTTATCTACTTATCAGGCAGAATACCGATTTTCTCAAGTATTTTGTCGAACACCATACCATAGATCGATTTGCCACTAATGATTTCGGCAGAGGAAAACCTTTTTGGTATTATCTGGCTATTGCTCCTGCTGTGGGAATACCCTGGTTGTTTATTCTTCCCTTCCTTGTATATAAGAATTGGGAAAAGATTATAAAAGATAAGTTGTATGTGCTTTTAGGCGTAGGTATTGTTATTCCATTCTTATTTTTTTCCGTTGCATCATCTAAATTAGTGCCCTATATATTACCTCTATTTTCTCTTTTTGCACTTGTATTAGCACAGTTGATTGAGCAATTTGGATTAAGCAAAACTCAATATTATCTTATTGTGGCTTATACCATTTTAATTGCACTTGGAGGCCTGTTAGGTGCTGTTCTGCCACTCGATTTCAATATTCCACTTGTCGTCTTATTTCTTTCTGTTGTTACACTACTTGCTTTGTATTTAATCAACAAATTTATACTTAACTTCAGTTCACGAGTAATCCATACAGTCTTTGCAGCTTCGCTGTTCATTTTGTTAAGCTCTGGATTTATCTTATCGAAGAATCAAATTGAAGTTAACAGCACTCAACCTTTGGCTGAGTTTATTTTACAAAATAAACTAAACGAAAATGAAATTCTGGTTTATAACAAACGTCTCCCTTCTGTTTCGTTTCATCTGCAAAAGTCCATTGTGTCGATATACGATGGCAATAATGATTTAAACCGCGAGGTGCAGTTTGAAGAAAACAGGCAGTGGAAACAAAACCTGGTTAACCTAAAAAGCGAAACAGAACTCGACCGCTTAAAACAAATAATGGAGAAAAAGAAAACGGTATTAATTCTTTACAAAAACCGAATACCGGATAACAGAAAATGGCTATTGGATTATTACAGCCATTCAAAGGATTACAACAAATGGCAAATCTACTATTAGTGCTTGCCTCGTGCTTAAAGGAAACTTTGTGTTTCTGCTTTTGTAAAAATGAAGATTTTAATCGTTCAAAAATCTAAAAAGAAAGAATCATGGAAAAGAATCAAATTAAACAGAATCCTGTTTTATTTCTTATTGTTTTATTGCTAACAGTTGTGGGGTGTAGTAAAGAAGAAAACGTTAATACAACACCTCCTGATGCGCTTCCCGATATAAATGCGGCAACTTTTTCGGAACCAACTAACATTACTATTCCTTATTACGGTCCTGCAGCCAACCAAACATATATATACGTTGCAGGTGAGGTAGGGAAAGCCCCCGAAGAAGAAGTCAGGATAAACCGTAAAGTAGCAACCAAAGTAGTGATGGGTATTGAATGTATTATTCATCGGGACATTGTTTATTTAAACGGAATTGTAATTGAAGACACCGACGACTGGTTAGCTCAGGATGATGATGGAAACCTTTGGTATTTAGGCGAATTTGTGATTAATAACAAAAATAATGGTCAGTTTGCAAACAACGATGGTTCGTGGGAAGCAGGTGTTGATGGAGCTTTACCGGGTTATTGGTTTCCGGGAAATCCTACCGTTGGGCAGTTTTATTACCAGGAATGGTATGCCGGAGAAGCCGAAGACTATGCCGAAGTAGTAGCTGTTAACGAAACCGTTACAATTGGAATGGGAACTTATACAGATTGTATAAAAACCAAAGATATTAATCCCTCTGAACCCGATGAATACGAGTTTAAGTATTATGCTCCCGGTATTGGCATGATAAAAGAAGAGTTATACGAAGATGACGTGTTAACCGAAATTGGAGAATTAGTGGAAATTATTGAAAACTAAAACTCACCGTTTAATCCCCAAAAAGTTTCAAACAAAAGAGCCAGGTGAGAACATTATAGCATGATAAGATGAAACGTGCACAATAAAAAGTCTTATAAATACACAGAATAGTGATTATGCGAGTTCCATCTGTTACAATAATAAATAAACAATTTTAAACAGATGAGATTTAAAAACATAGCATTTGTATTTCTATTTTTCTTCTTGTTTACGGGTTGTTACAACAACGGAAGCTTAATAGAAACAGAAGACGATTTAAGCAAAGTAGCAGGCAAGCCTTATAAGACTGAAAATGTTATCGTTGTAGTTATCGATGGACCTCGACAATCGGAAACCTGGCAAAGTGTGGACAGAAAATATATTCCGAGAATGGCAAATCTGCTGGCTCCTCAGGGCGTTATAATATCAGAGTTTTACAACCATGGCGTAACTTTTACTGTACCTGGTCATGTGGCAATATGCACTGGCAACTACGAATCTCTATCAAATAAAGGCGAGCAATTGCCTACTGAGCCATCGTTCTTCCAGATGTGGTTAAAAATTAGTAATGCCCCCAAAGAAAAAGCCTGGATTATTACATCAAAAGAAAAACTAAATGTGTTGGCTGATTGCAGAAATGTGGAATGGAGAAATTCGTTTAATCCATCGTTTGATACAGCAAATCGTGATGATGAAGAAACCTATCAGAAAGCTACAGAAATCCTTACAAACTATCAGCCACAATTAGTGCTTTTACATTTTCGAGGACCCGATGCCAATGGACATGCTGGCGATTGGGATAAATATGTTAACAGCATAGCTATAGCCGACAGCCTTACCTACGAACTTTATAAGTTTATTGAGAACCACGATTTTTATAAAAATAAAACTACAATTATGGTAACCAACGACCATGGCAGGCACCTGGATAACATTGCAACGGGATTTATTGGGCATGGCGACAATTGCCCGGGATGCACTCACCTGAACTTTTATGCGGTTGGTCCCGATTTTAAAAAGAATGTAATTAGTACAACCGAACGCGAACAGGTAGATATTCTTCCAACAGTAGGCGAATTAATGGGATTTCAGATCGACGACAATAAAAACGTAATGTGGGAACTGTTTAAATAGAATATTATGGGGAAGAAAATTCTATTGGTTTGGGTACTGTTTGCTGTGCTATCTCAAACAAGTACTGCACAAAACGAGAAAAACTTTTTTATTAGTTCAGGTGGAGTGTTGAATAAAATGCCCGAAACAATTAGGATCGGCTGGGTTAACGATTTTGGCATAATAAAAAACAACAATATTTATAAACTTGGGCTTATTACCCAACTTTACACTGATAATGCCGAGTCCTTATCCGAATCGGCAAAAATTAGCGGAGCGCATTTGGGCTATGGCAGAATTTTGCCAACAGCAAAAAAATGGGTGGCGTTCGAGCTAAAATCCGAATTGAATATTCAGCATTTTAAATCTGTCTGGAACTCCAATCTCTACAACGAAGAGCTGCAACAATACCAGGAGTACAAATATAAACTGGGCGAAACAATTGTTGATTTATCGATAGGTTATGGTTTAAGATTATATCCAACAAAGCGGTTTTTTATTAGCCAGTCGTTTACCGGAGGCTTGTTCTATTCGCGAATTAACAGCGACGAGTTAAGCACCGGAGCACCAGAGATTCCCGATGGAGAACTTGATTTTCGTGCATACGGAAATACAGGTTTGCAATGGAATATTCAATTTTCAGTTGGTTATACATTTTGAAAGAAGACAAAATTTAGATACCAGATTCATTACCACTTAAAAACATATTTTAGGAGTCAACCATGGCTATAGATGAGTTCCCTAAATTAATCCATTGTTTTTTAAATGTTAATGAATTTCTATTACAAAAAAAATACTTATATTCACCATTGGTATTTTAACCATAAGTAAGTTACCCTTAATCAGGGATTCACACAAAATAATAACAAAAGCAACAAGGAGACCCCAGGTAACCATAAGGAATTCGTGAGAAGTCGTAAGGAGAGCATGGAGAGCCATAAGGATTAGAAAGGAAGCTGTAAGGAGACCATGGGAAGCGTTAAGGAACGCACGGGAAACGAGAAATAATTGAAGGGAAGCGTTAAGGAATGCGAAAGTACCGTTAAAAAACAGGCAAACATCCGTAAGGAGTACGCAATAAAAAATAAAATGTAAACCTTAAAATTAATTACTATGGTAACCAAGAAAACGCTATCCGAAGCTGAAGCCCTCGAACAGTACAGAGTATCGTTAGAAAATGTTGAAACACAACCCGAAATTGCCGCAGCCATGACAGAGTTTGGCTACGATGCCGCGCTAATTACCGAAGGAAAAGCGCTGCTAAGCGAAACACGTCAGGCATTCGATTTAAACGTAACCGAAGACGATGAAACCTCAGAAGTGTATGCCGCTTTTAAACTTTTAAAGGCGAACCTGGAGAATTCCTACTCCCTCGCCCGCAAAAAGGCAAAAGTTATCTTCCGTAACGACCAAAAAACACTCGACAAACTGGGAGTTTCAGGCAGTCTGCCAAGAGCTTACGTTAAATGGTTAGAAACAGTAAAAAAATTCTACTCCGTAGCCGAAAAAGACAATCAGATTCAAACTAAACTGCTAAGATTAAAGATTACAGCTGAAGATATAACAGCCGCCAATACCTTAATCGGTGAAATGGAAACTGCACGTGCTGAATATTTACGAGAAAAAGGAGAATCGCAAGACGCCACAAAGGCTAAAGACGCTGCATTTGCAAAAATGGACGATTGGATGAGCGAATTCTATGCCGTTGCAAAAATTGCATTGGAAGATAGTCCTCAGCTCTTAGAATCGTTAGGGAAGTTTGTTCGAAGTTAGCAAGCCTCCCCTATTTGCAGGCACATTGGCAAGCCGCACAAGCCATCGCTTAAGCAAAGCTTGCCAAAGAGCCTGCAAACCCAGCCCAATTAACCGCCTTATGGGCGGTTTTAGGATTGCCCACGCAAAAACAAAATAAATTAGTGTCTCGTGGATAGTTTTGAAGTACATTTAAAAGCAAAAATAAAACAGGAATTGGGGTTGAAGAATTAAAACCCAGTTGCTAACAAAGTGCAAATGTAATGCGGACGGGCGGGGTACTCCAATATTTTCGCCCTGTTTAACCACCGCCAATCCGTCGTTGACGGATTGTAGTAAAAACCAAACTTAGTGCTACGCCGGCTTGGCTCTGTGCGGGTTTGACAGGAAACCTTTTCAAAGTTCCGCACTACACTTGCACTAACCGTTAGTAGCAAGGTTAAAAAAAACCGTTTTACAATAAATATTCGTCAAATGATTTATGACTAAGCGAATTCAAATATTATTAATTGGACTTTTAATCACATTGACAACGAATGCACAAGTCGCTGACACAATACTTGTCATCGGACAATTGACTTCAAAAGATAAAAATCCTTTGCCTGGAATATCAATTGGTATTCCCAAAGTAAAAAATGGAACTGTATCAGATGTTTGTGGAAGATTTGAAATAAAAGTACCAATTGAAGGAGTAATAAATTTT
>NZ_FOHT01000063.1:0-8315 GCF_900111425.1 Draconibacterium orientale
CCCGACTCCCGGCTCATCCTCTGCCGTTCCTAATCCCATTCTTTCTATGAACATCGCTTCTCTCAAAGCGGCTGCAAAAGTAAGCAAGGTTTTTATACTTCCAAACTTTCACGCCCTTTTTAGACATCTTTTTTTGCTCCTTTTTTCTAATCAACTGAAAGCCAGACTCCATCTATTCTCAAAAATAAGCAGACCGATTGATTAATACGAGAAGAACCCAATAGGGTTACATTTCTCGCATTAAATTATAGAGATGAAACTATCCTTTCCCCTGGAACAAAAAAGCCCCGAAAAGTAACTCCGGGGCCTGCCTATCCTAAAAAAACAATGATGCTATTTCAAAAAAAGTTCGATTACCGGTATTTCAACATTCGGCTTGTTTACCGGCAATAGTAAATTGATATCGTTTTCGGCATGCTTCTGTTCTACCCAATATCCGTGGGGCTTACCGATTTTAATCTCGGATGCATCGTGCAGGAACTGCGCATATTTCACTTTATCGGCATAACCGCGCATCAGGAAATTCTGCAACGGGTAGTCTAACAAGTGCACATACAGCCGGTTTGTTTCCGGATTGTACGTTAATATAGTGTTATCTGGTGCCTCAAAGTCGTCGGGTGCCTGGGTACAATTATATATCGACCTGCTATTGTATTTCATCCACTCTCCCATTTCGGCAAGTGCATTATCGGCCCTATAATCAAAAGTCCCGCGGGCGGTTGGCCCAACATTTAATAACAGGTTGCCTCCTTTACTCACCGTCTCTATTAATAATGTCAGTAACTGTTTATTGTCTTTCCAGGTAAGTTCGTCGCGGTAGTAGCCCCACGAGCCGGAGAAAGTCTGACAGGTTTCCCAGGGAATCCTTACACCATTCTCTTCAGGCCAGGCATTCACCTTAAACTGCTCGGGTGTTGTAAAATCCCAGCCGCCCTGATAATCTTTCAAATCGGCACGGTCGTTTACTATTATTCCGGGCTGCAGGTCACGAACCATTTTCATCAAATCTACCGCCCCCCAATCGTCTCTTCCCTTTCCAAACTCTCCGGGAAACGAATAATCCAACCAAAGAATATCGATCTTCCCATAATTGGTAAGAATCTCTCGAACCTGGTTTTTCAGATATTTACGATATACATTCATATCACGACCTTTATTCAGTTCATCGTACTCCTCATTTGTACTTGCACTTTGCGGATGAACCCGATCGATGGTATATTCCGGATGGTGCCAGTCGATTAACGAATAATAAAATCCCACTCCAAGACCTTCAGCGCGAAAAGCATCCACCCATTGTTTTATAATGTCTTTCCCGTAGGGTGTGTTCATTACATTATAATCGGTGTAATCTGATGCAAACATGTTAAAGCCTTCGTGATGCTTTGTTGTAATTACGGCATATTTCATTCCGGCAGCTTTGGCCTTTTTTGCCCATTCCGCCGGATCAAAAAGATCGGGGTTAAAAATTTCGAAGTATTTCTGATAATCTTCATCCGAAATTCGCTCGTTTTTCTTCACCCATTCGTGCCGCGCTGCCTGCGCATACAATCCCCAGTGGATAAACATTCCGAAGCGTGCATCGGTCCACCACTTCATCCGCTCGGTTTTTTGCTCCGCAGTTTCGTCCCAAATTTTCTTTTGCGAAAATGACAGCTGATTTACAACCACTATTATTAATAATACCAAAAGTGCTCGTTTCATATCAATAAATTTAGGTATTTATTATTGTGTAATGATTTCAAATTCGGCAATACCAACTTTGCCATTTTCTTCGGCCGGCGACAAAGCAGTGAATTTAATATAGCGGGCATTTACCGGAGAAAAACTATTTGTTTGCCAAACCGGACTGTTTCGAATATTGGAAAATTCGCCTTTGGCAACCGGCTGTTTCCAGTTTTTCCCATCGGAACTTAAATACAGTTTGTAATTGAATATAATACCCGGATCAAAACGCTGTTGATCGGGCAGGTATTTAAAACCGGCAATCTTCAGACTTTCTCCAAGGTCGAAAACAAAATCAACCGGCGCCGATTCGTCAACTGTAAAAGCGGTGTTTTCATTTCCATCGAAAATAAGGTTCGCCTTTTCATCGTCTTTATATTTCCCAACCACTTTCCATAAGGTTTTTGGAATGTCAAACTCAGCTACAGAAACGGTACTCGTTCTGTTTTCATTCGGATCAACCACAATGGCTTTTACTATTGCTTTCTGAGCCCAGTTGAATGGTGCTGTATATTTTAAAGAATTGACATCAGGATTGCTTCCATCAACGGTATAGTATATATCAAGTCCACTATCAAAAGCTTCTATATTAATAATACCATCTTTTGTCCTTGAGATTTTTGGTTCGATGATAACTTTTGGCGCACGATAGATTCCGATTTTGGTGATTACCGGACACGCTTTTGAATCTTGTACTGTAAATCTCACTTTCGAGGCAGTAGTTTCCGGTAATCGTAAAATACGTTTTCGGCCGATTGTAGTTTGAGAATCGATTTCTTCCCACTTATTATTACTATATGCCTCAACTGAAAATGCTTTTACGCGTTGTCCCAAACGAATGTCTTCCTGAACCACGAAACGGTTAAATGTAGTTTCTTCACCAAAATCAATAGTGACAGAAGCCTGAATAACTCCATCGTCGGTTGACCAGTAGGTATCCGGATCGTCGTCGGTTACATTGGATGCTTTATACTTTTTTGAGTTACCTCGCACATTTGTAGCTTCTGCCTTTTTACCGGCAGCAAGATCAACGGCAAAATCGGCTTTAACTGCTTCGGCCAGTTTTAAGATCTGTTCTTCATCTTTTTCGTGAATCAAACCGCGAGTGTCAACCGGGAAATTAATGAGTAACGATCCATTCCTGCCTATACTATTATAATATATATCGAGCAGCTGTGGCAAAGTTTTTACTTTGTGATCTTCGTATTTATGATAATACCAACCGGGACGGATAGACACATCTACCTCTGCCGGCACCCAATGTGTTCCGTTTTCCTGCCCCCTGCTGTATTTGTTTGAATATTCTGGCATTCCTCCGTATATCTCGTCGCGTAATAAGTTCGACCAGGTGGTTGGATAAGCATATCCATGTTCATTACCCACCCATCTTACGTCCGGGCCTGCATCAGAGAAAATTACGGCCTCCGGTTGCAGCTCGCGAATAATCTTGTAGGTATTCTCCCAGTCGTAATAAGTAAGCTTATCCACCCTACGTTCTTCATTGGCGCCTCCGTAATAACCGGTTCCCCCGTTGGCTCCATCAAACCAAACTTCAAAAACATCGCCGTAGTTGGTCATCAACTCACGCAACTGCGCTCTGAATATTTCAATGTACTTCTCATTTCCGTATTCCGGGTTATTGCGATCCCAGGGCGACAGGTAAAGCCCCAATTTTAAATCATATTCTTTACAGGCATCTGCCAGTTCACTTACCACATCTCCTTCCCCGTTTTTCCACGAGGAGTTTTTTACCGAATGTTCAGTTGTAGCTGTTGGCCACAAACAAAAACCGTCGTGGTGTTTGGCAGTAAGAATAATTCCTTTCATGCCAGCCTCTTTACAAATCCGTGCCCACTGGCGGCAATCCAGTTCGGTTGGATTAAACAAATCGGGATCTTCGTCACCAAATCCCCACTCCATATCGGAAAAGGTATTCATATTAAAATGAACAAACGCATAATATTCCATGTCGTTCCAGGCCAGTTGCCTTTCAGAAGGCACAGGTAACACGGGTTCTGGTGGAGTAACATTACTGCATGAAACAGCTATTAACAAAACAAATAGATAAAATAATCTGTTGGTCATCGGTTTAGATTTTAATAATTTCACAAGCCCTGTAAATATATAATGATTATTTTTATCTGACTAAAATCCTCTTAGTAAGAATAAAAACTACATTGTTTCTGCAATAAACTACAACATAATATCATTTTTCGGTATCACTCACGATGCCCTGCCCAAAACAAGCTATCAGATCTTTATTATAAAACTAATATTATTGCAAATCTGTTGTCATAATTACACCCCTACCGAGGATTTAAAATAAAAATACTTACATGTACTTTTTTGCTTTACTGGGAGTTTCGTCCCAGCAGGGGACAAATACCACAACATCGCAAAAACTCTATACCGCTCACAATGTGATACTTAACAACAAAGGCATATCATTTGCATAGTGATTAGTCAAACGTACTAAACATTATTTAAATAGAGATATGGACAAAACAAATCACAAATTAAAATTTGCTTTTTATTATATTAAGTCATAATTTGCATAAGTAATTTATTGATTCTGAAATTTAAAGAAGGTAGAAAATAAGGGGTTATAGACACTTTCCAAAAATTTCACATCAAACTTTTTTTTTTGAATAGAAACACAACACGCAATATGATAAAGCTTTGCTTTATTGTTTGATGAATCTTCCTATGCGGTAATTGATGTAATAACAAATTAAATCTACCGATATGAAGACGTTTTTACCCAATCAAATTTTTACGCGAAACCTGCTACTGGGGTTGGTGTTTTTGTTTTTAGGAGCCTTTCAAGTGCACGCTCAAGACTATGTCGATTTAAATCCAAGTACTGCATGCGAACCTGCTGATCCAAACGCAAATTGCACCTCAAATTCAGCAGACGTGATTGGAGCATACATTGGCCTTTATGATGGAACTGAAATTACAGATGCCAATATCGGAACTCTACCTGATGGTGACGCTTATGTTTTCATTAAAGTCAATAGAAATGGGAAAAAATATGACTTATTTGCCCAATTTGATTTAGTAGTTTACAAGAATGATGGTACTAAAGGATCAACCTTTATTCAGGCTTTTGCAGCGGGTGAAATTCCATTAGGAACAAGTGTTCATCGGATATATCAACCAATACCTAATTATATTGTCAGTGGAGAGATAAGTAGTTTGGTTGGTATTGAAAATACGGTTGTTGGCTGGGATAATGACAATGACGGCATGCCTACCTGCATTGTAGGAAACTACTCTGCTTGTAATGCTGAAATACCAGATATTATTGCACAAGGTCCATTTATTGTGGTACCTACCTATGAAGCAATAAATTGTAATGGAGAAACTACCTCTGTAGAATTTTTAGTAAGTGGAGGAACAGGCCCTTATAGTGTTACTTTTAATGGCTCAACTATAAACTCCTCTCCTGCTATTTTTAACAATGTTGGCGCTGGAAGCTACACATGGACGGCCAGCGATTCTGATGGACATTCTGATGGTGGTACCTTAAACCTCGGTGAACCAGATGCTATTAGTGCCAGCTATTCTGTAACTACACCCATTAGTTGCTCTGGAGGGACTGCAACAATTGATATTGATGGTAACGGTGGAACCCCACCCTTAGAATATACATTAACATCTGATGGAACATCAAATAACACTGGTATTTTTTCAGGAGTACCTGTTGGAGATGGACAAACTTACACGATTATTGATGCTAATGGTTGTTCTTTTGAAGGAACTTTTGATATAGCGCCTGGTGATGGAGAAGCTCCGACCGGAACGGCTCCAGATGGTACCACTGGAATTAATGCTTGCTATATAGATGAATTTACTCCACCAATTGGTACTCCAGATTTTGATCCAATTGCGGTTGCTTCAAATTACTCTGACCCTGGAGGAGTTACTGCTGAATTAACAAATACCTCTATAACAGGAACTAACTGCTCTTGGGAGGTGACATATACATTTAGAGTATTTGATAATTGTTCTAACGAATTAACTAATCAAAAAATTGTACACAGTGGTTATGACCAGGATCCGGCTAATGGAACTACTCCTGCCGGAGTTGCCAATATAAATGCTTGTGCCAACGAAACTGAGATTGACGAACTATACCCAACTGCCGATGACGAAGCTGCTATTGAAGCTGCTTACACCGACGACTGCGGAACAGTTTCTGCTTCATTCGTAAGCCAGACTTTAACCGGAGGACAGTGTGAATGGACTTTGGTGAGAACTTACAATATTTCTGACGGTTGTGCGGATAATGACTTTACCGTTACAATGACTTACTCTGGTTATGACCAGGATCCCGCTAATGGAACTACTCCTGCCGGAGTTGCCAATATAAATGCTTGTGCCAACGAAACTGAGATTGACGAACTATACCCAACTGCCGATGACGAAGCTGCTATTGAAGCTGCTTACACCGACGACTGCGGAACAGTTTCTGCTTCATTCGTAAGCCAGACTTTAACCGGAGGGCAGTGTGAATGGACTTTGGTGAGAACTTACAATATTTCTGACGGTTGTGCGGATAATGACTTTACCGTTACAATGACTTACTCTGGTTATGACCAGGATCCTCCATCTTTAATAACAAGTGCAATTATTCCTATTGGCAAAACAGACATCATCGGATGCGTTTCAGATCTTCCAACAGGTCCTACTGAATATGAAATTGCTGAATTGTTCAACGATGACTGTGGCGAGGTAACGGTTACTAAAACTGGTGGACTTGGTGACGAAGACACTGACTGCAACTGGAGTGTAACTTACAACTACACCATTCAGGATAACTGCGAAAACTTCGCAGAGGAAATCAATATTACCTACGCTGGTGGTGACAATGTTCCCCCTTTTATAGACAACACCAACTTAACCAACATTAACATAGAATGCGGAATAGACCCTGCAAACAAATTAAGTGATTGGTTAGAGAACCACGCAGGAGCAACTGCAACAGATAATTGTGGTGGTGTAACATGGAGACACAACTATGGTGAAAACGAAAATGTACAATGTGATGGTGGAGCAATAACCGTTATATTTACAGCGATAGATGCGTGCGGAAATGAAAGTACCACTTCTGCAAGCTATTCTATTCAGGACAACACAGCTCCTACGTTCAACGAAACATTGCCATTAGCAGAAATTACTGCTGAGTGTGATGACGTTGTTGAGGCTGTTGTGCTGACTGCTGCTGACAATTGTGACTCGGATATTCCGGTTGAATTTACCGAAACCAGAACTGACGGCAACTGCGCAAACAGCTATACATTAACACGCACCTGGACAGCTACTGACGACTGTGGTAATGAAACTTCATTTACGCAGACAGTGATCGTTTCTGACAACACTGCACCTACTTTCAACGAAACATTGCCAACAGCAGAAATTACTGCTGAGTGTGATGACGTTGCTGAGGCTGTTGTGCTGACTGCTGCTGACAATTGTGACTCGGATGTTCCGGTTGTTTTTGAAGAAAACAGAACTGACGGTAACTGTGCAAACAGCTATACCTTAACACGCGTTTGGACAGCTACTGACGACTGTGGTAATGAAACTTCATTTACGCAAACAGTAACTGTTTCGGATAACACTGCACCTACTTTCAACGAAACATTGCCATTAGCAGAAATTACGGCTGAGTGCGATGACGTTGCTGAGGCTGTTGTACTGACTGCTGCTGACAATTGTGACTCAGATGTTCCGGTTGAATTTACCGAAACAAGAACTGACGGCAACTGTGCAAACAGCTATACCTTAACACGCGTTTGGACAGCTACTGACGACTGTGGTAATGAAACTTCATTTACGCAAACAGTAACTGTTTCGGATAACACTGCACCTACTTTCAACGAAACATTGCCATTAGCAGAAATTACGGCTGAGTGCGATGACGTTGCTGAGGCTGTTGTACTGACTGCTGCTGACAATTGTGACTCAGATGTTCCGGTTGAATTTACCGAAACAAGAACTGACGGCAACTGCGCAAACAGCTATACCTTAACACGCGTTTGGACTGCTACCGACGACTGTGGTAATGAAACTTCATTTACACAAACAGTAACTGTTTCGGACAATACAGCTCCTACGTTCAACGAAACATTGCCATTAGCAGAAATTACTGCTGAGTGTGATGACGTTGCTGAAGCTGTTGTGCTGACTGCTGCTGACAATTGCGATGCAGACGTTCCGGTTGAATTTACTGAAACAAGAACTGACGGCAACTGCGCAAACAGCTATACTTTAACACGTACATGGACAGCGACTGACGACTGTGGTAATGAAACTTCATTTACACAAACAGTAACTGTTTCGGACAATACAGCTCCTACGTTCAACGAAACATTGCCATTAGCAGAAATTACTGCTGAGTGTGATGACGTTGCTGAAGCTGTTGTGCTGACTGCTGCTGACAATTGCGATGCAGACGTTCCGGTTGAATTTACTGAAACAAGAACTGACGGCAACTGCGCAAACAGCTATACTTTAACACGTACATGGACAGCGACTGACGACTGTGGTAATGAAACTTCATTTACACAAACAGTAACTGTTTCGGA
>NZ_FOHT01000053.1:0-20103 GCF_900111425.1 Draconibacterium orientale
CGTTTGATCTTATTGTCATATCCACCTTTAAGATACAAATCTTAAAGGGACAATAAAAACAAAGGCTGTCCAATTTTACTTTTTGGACAGCCTCTACTCGATTGCTGTTTCCCAAATAGTTAGGTTTGGAAAATTGTTTATAGAACGAATATAAATAGCATTTTTTGGTATCGAATGAATGTGCTTCGTGACACATTCTGAATATTTGTCAAATATTTTTCTATTTTTGAAACCTAACTAAGTCCAAAAACCAAAATATTGAAGAATGGAAAGCGGTGATATCAAGGAGGGAGCAAAGTTTAAAGACAGCAAGTTTAAGCAAGAGATTCATTCGAAAGTTATTCGTGCAGGAAAAAGAACTTATTTTTTCGATGTAAAAAGTACACGAAATGATGAGTATTACCTAACCATTACCGAAAGCAAAAAACGCTTTGGCGAAAACGGTAAATTCTCGTACGAGAAACACAAAATCTTTTTATACCGGGAAGACTTCACTAAGTTCATCGAAAGTCTGCAGGAAGTGGTTGATTTTATTCACGGCAAACAACCTGAAGAGCTAAGAGAGGAAGTGGAACCAGTAGCCGAGACAGAGGAAGTCGGTGAAGAGGAAAAAGTTCCGGTTAAAGACTACACCGATGTAGAGTTCGAAGATATTTAAACCGAGATTTTTTACCCCAACTCACTTAATTCCAGCCAGCGTAATTCTTTTTCGTCGAGCTGCGATTTCATGTCATCTAATTGCAACGATTTTTCATATAATTCGTCGTGCTTCAGCGTGCCCGAATTGAGCAAATCTTCCAATTCGCCAATCTGTTCTTCCAGTTCCGGGATTTCGTTTTCCAACTGCTCGAACTCGCGTTTTTCCTTAAACGATAATTTCTTTTTTGTTTGTGGTTGAGAAGGTTTCGCCACAGCTTCCGATTTTGCTTTGGCTTCCGCTTTCTTTTTCGCTTCGGCTTTGGCTTTTTGTTGCTCCTCTTCCTCCACTTTATTGCGGTAAACCGTGTAATTCCCTGGGAAGTCGGTAATCGCTCCTTCGCCTTCAAAAACAAAGAGGTGATCCACAATTTTATCCATAAAAAAGCGGTCGTGCGAAACCACCACCACGCAACCTGCAAACGACTGAAGATAATCTTCCAGCACATTCAGCGTCATAATATCCAGGTCGTTGGTTGGCTCATCCAGGATGAGGAAATTCGGATTTTGCATCAACACCGTGCAAAGGTACAAGCGCCGCTGTTCGCCACCACTCAGCTTTTCAATGTAGTTGTATTGCGTTTCCGGCGGGAAAAGAAAATGTGTCAGCATTTGTGTCGCACTCATCTTCGTTCCATCCTCAAAATGAATAAACTCAGCAATTTTTTGCACGGCTTCAATTACTTTTTCCCGCGGATCGAAAGCAATTCCTTCCTGGCGGTAGTACCCAAATTTTATGGTCTGACCGATTTCAATGGCACCTGAATCGGGCGTTAATGTTTGGGTCAACAGATTGAGGAAAGTCGATTTCCCGGTACCGTTTTTGCCCACGATTCCCACTTTCTCGAAACGTTGAAATTTATACGAAAAATCTTCGATCAGCTTAACGCCGGGGAACGATTTGGAGACATGCTCCAACTCGACAATCTTTTTGCCCAGTCGCGCCGATTTTACGTTCATTTCCACCTTGTCTTCCCGAATATTTTGCGAGGCTTTGTTTTTCAGATCCTGAAATGCATCAACGCGGTATTTTGCTTTGTGGCTTCTTGCTTTTGGCATGCGGCGCATCCACTCAATTTCGGTTCGCATCAGGTTTTTAGCCTTTGAAATGCTGGCCTGTTGCATGGCAATGCGTTCGTCGCGTTTTTCCAAGAAATAGGAGTAATTGCCCTGGTAACGATAAATCTGGTTGTCCTCCATTTCGATGATCTCGTTGCAAACACGATCAAGGAAATAGCGGTCGTGCGTTACCATGAGTAGCGTCGATTTTGTTTTCTCGAGATATGCTTCCAGCCATTCAATCATTTCCAGATCGAGGTGGTTGGTAGGCTCGTCAAGAATCAGTAAATCGGGTTGGTTAATCAGCACTTTTGCCAGTGCCAGTCGTTTTTGCTGCCCACCCGAAAGCTCCGAAACTTTCTGTTCAAGGAAATTAATCTTGAGCTCAGTAAGAATCTGTTTTATTTCCACTTCAATGGCCCAGGCATTCAGCTCGTCCATTTTTGCCGAAATAGCTGTAATTTCATCCTGTTTGTTGTGGGCCATAGCCAGCTCGAAAGCTTTTACTGTTTTTATCTTTTCGTTGTCGCTTTCAAAAACCTCCTCAATAACCGTGTTGTTCGGATTCAAGTCAGGAATCTGCTCGAAATAGCCCATTTTAACGTCGTTGCTGAGGGTAATGATGCCTTCGTCGGGCGATTCCTTACCGGCTAAAAGATCGAGCAGGGATGATTTTCCTGTTCCGTTTTTTGCAATCAAAGCAACTTTGGCTCCTTCAAAAACAGTGAAGGATATATTTTCGAAAAGCATTAACTCTCCCCAACGTTTCGAGAGGTTTTCGGCTTGTAAAAATGGTTTCATGATTTACGATTTGTTTTGCGAAGAATCGTCTTGTTGTTCTTCTTGTAAGGCCATGCTGTCTTTGTAATCAAACAACATATTCAGGAAAGTAGGAATGTTCTCAGCCGTGGCACTGTTGGGCGAATTGCTTAAAATTGCAATACCAATATCTTCCTGGTCGCAAACGGCAATTTCAGCTTTGTAACCCAAAACATATCCGCCGTGGTAGGCAATTTCGCGACCTTTGTAATCAACAATTCGCCAGCCAATGCCGTATCGTTTTGATTTTACATCGCGGCCCCAGCTACGGAAATAGGTGCGTTTTAGCGGCGAATTTACCTGCGGCGTAAAAACCGTTTGACGGGCTTTTGTATCGAAAAGCTCCGAGTCATCGTCGGTTAAAGTACACAGAAAATTACCCAGATCGGAAATACTGGCGTTAACACCGGCTGCCGGAGCAGTGGAGTAATAACGGTCGTTCAAACGCATTGGGCTGTAATGATTGTGCCCGCGATTGTAATGCGGATAGGCTTTGTTATTGTTGTTTTTAAAATCTTCGAAATTTACCGATGCATCGGCCATTCCAAATGGCTGAAACAGTTTTTCTTTCATCACCGATTCAAAAGTTTGCTGCGTTTTTGCACACGTAATCGGATCGTAAATGCTGTAAACCACATTTTGGTAGGCATAAAGTTGCCCGGGAGCAGCAGTCTGGTCAACCTGGTCTAATCGCTCAATAATTTTTTCCAGCGGCACTTTGTCTTCAACCATCAGGTCGTATGCGTGTGGAATTAATCCGGAAGTGTGACTCAGTAAATGTCGAACGGTAAGTTGGTTGGTGTATTCCGGATTTTTTAGTTTGAAATTAGGAAGGTAATCAACAATGCGGTCGTCGAGTTTTACAATATTTTCTTCATCAAGAATTCCGGCCAAAACACCGGTTACCGATTTTGAAACAGAAGCCAGGCGAAAAACAGTATTTTCATTTACGGGATTTTTCTCGCCCGCTTTACGAACGCCGAAGCATTTTACCAGTGCTATTTTTCCTTTGTAGGTAATTACAGCTGCAGCGCCAACAGTACCCGATTCTTTTAAATTTTGTTCCAGTAAACTATCAAAAAGTGTAACTGTATTCTCAATCTCAACAACGGGATTATACTCGGGCTCAATAGTAGCCAGCTGCTGTGCGACTTGTGCTTCTGCCTTGTCTGTTCCAATAAACGACTGTAATTTGAAAGCCAGAATTGCCAACCCTACTATTACCACAACTACGTAAATTCTTCTCTTCAAAACCATTCCTCCTTCACAATTTCAAACAAAAATAGAATTTATCTGCTTGATTTTTAGGTCGAGGGGAATTTTCTCTGCATTTTTTATTCACGATGAAGTTTTAATAACCTACGAAAAAGGAAAAAGCCGGATGAACCGGCTTTTTATTTTGCTGTTTAATTATTACTTAAAACCATTTCACATAAGGGGGCGAAACGATGCTTAAGTAATTCTTATGATATGACTACGCTTATTTATTTTTGTTACAGCTGATGGTAAAAAAAATCAGTTATTTTTGAAAAAAACAGGAAATGAGAAAAAAGGAACGCTTCGAATATATTATCGATTATTTTGAAAAATCAATGCCAATTGCTGAAACAGAGCTCGATTACGAAAATCCGTTTGAGTTGATTGTGGCAGTAATTTTATCGGCTCAATGCACCGACAAACGGGTAAATCAAATCACTCCGGAATTGCTGAAACGTTTTCCAACACCTTACAAAATGGCGGAGGTGGAGCCGGCAGAAGTTTTCGATTACATTAGAAGTTGCTCGTACCCGAATAACAAAGCCAAGCACCTGGTTGGAATGGCACAAAAACTTATTGAGTTATTTGATGGAGAAGTGCCGAGCGATGTTGACGATTTACAGAAACTACCCGGTGTTGGACGAAAAACTGCGAATGTAATTGCTTCGGTAGTTTACAATAAACCGGCGCTGGCTGTTGATACACATGTTTTTAGAGTAGCTGCCCGACTAGGTTTAAGTACAAACGCAAAAACACCTTTGGCAACCGAGCAGCAGTTAATGAAATACATTCCGGAAGAACTGGTGCCCAAAGCTCATCACTGGCTTATTCTGCACGGCCGTTACACCTGTTTGGCCCGCAAACCAAAATGTGAGAAATGTGGTTTAACCGAGGTGTGTAAGTTTTATCAAAAGGAAGTGAAGAAGTAATTTCTACTTATTCGATTCATGAATGTTCGTTAAGAGTCATAATTAGTACGTACCCTATCCGTCAGCTGACGGATTCAGGGGCTTCATGTCAAATTGATGACTTTGAGTGATTAAAGATGCTGAAACGAGTTCAGCATGACGTTGCAAAAATGATTATGATACAATACGGCTATTCAATTTCATTCTAAAGTTTTGGCCGTTTCCTGAATTATCTTCCAGGCATTGTTAACGTGCTTTTCTTCGCTATGTGTTTGCCCGATATTCATGCGAAGCACTACCTGCCCGTTTATTTTAGTATGGGTGAAAAAGATCTTGCCGGCTTCGTTGATGGTATTCATCAGTTTCAGGTTGAACGCATCGTCGGATTTATGACGGAAGCACACCAGGTTCATTGTTGTTGGAACAACCACTTCGAAATCTTCAGAATCGTTTACCCGGTTTTCAAACGCTTTGGCAAGCCGGACATGTTCGTGAATAAGGTGCTGAAGTCCTTCAACGCCGTAATGACGAATTACAAACCACAATTTTAGCGCCCGGAAACGTCGCCCCAGTTGAATGTGCCAGTCGCGGTAATCAAACACTTCGCCCGATTCGGTGGCTTTGTTGCGTAAATATTCGGGGAGAATTGAAAAGGTATTGATGAGTTCAGAACGGTTAGCCACCCAAAATACGTTACAGTCGAAGTTGGTAAACATCCATTTGTGTGGATTAAAACTGTAACTGTCGGCCAACTCAACGCCATCGGCTAAATGTCTGAATTCCGGGCAAAGCATAGCTGTTCCCAGAGACGCCGCATCAATATGGAACCAACACTTTTCCTGTTTACTGATTCTGCCAATCTCGGGCAGCGGATCAATAGCAGTTGATGAGGTGGTGCCAATGGTTCCGCAAACAAAAAACGGAATGAGTCCGTTGGCGCGGTCTTCTTTTATTTGTTGTTCGAGCAGGTCTGTCCGCATTGAGCAGTTTTCATCTACATCAATCAATCGCAAATTGGCCCGCCCGATTCCGGCAATTTTAATTCCTTTTTCTACCGATGAGTGCGTTTGCGACGAAACATAAGCCACCAACTTTTTATCCAGTCCGTCTTCGTTGGTTTTAAATCCGGTAACTCGTTCCCGTGCTGCAATAATCGCCGTTAAGGCGGCAGTTGATGCGGTATCCTGAATAACACCGCCACCCGACGATGTTGACCGGAATTGTTCGGGCATGTCCATCATATCGGCCAGCCAGTCGAGTACGCGGGTTTCAACTTCCGTAGCTGCCGGACTGGTTGCCCACAGCATTCCCTGCACACCAAGTCCGGAGGAAACCAAATCGCCTAAAATTGATGGGAAAGAAGTATTGGCATTAAAATAAGCGAAAAAGTTGGGCGACTGCCAGTGTGTAATTCCCGGCATAATTTTCTCATCCAGGTCTTTAATCATATCGTCGATGCTTTCGCCTTGTTGCGGTGCTGCATCCGGTAATGAGTTCAGAATATCGCCGGGTTTTACCTGCGAAAGAACAGGATAATCTTCAATCTGTTCGTAATAATCAGCAATCCAGTCGATAATCTTTTTGCCTTCTTTCCGAAACTGTTCCGGGCTCATATGGTAGTTAAGCTTTTCCAATTTTTTGTGGTTTTGATTGTTAGAATTGCGTTTCACGATAAGGGTGAAATCTTTTTACCTGACTTCAAAATGGGTATACGATTCAATAACATGAAGTTCGGTGTGGTGAACACTTTTTACAAGGGAGAGGGGAGGACCAACCCAAAGGTAATCAACTAGTGTTTTTACCGCAGGTTCGGGGCCTTGTGCCAGCACCATTACACCGCCATCGACTGTATTACGCACCCAACCGGTAACATTTAGTAATTTGGCCTGTTGCTGCACGTAGTAGCGAAAACCTACTCCCTGAACCCGGCCGGTAACTCTTATTTCGTATTGAACCATATTTTTACACTCAAGCAAGCGTAAAAGTAATAAGAATAATGTTGAAAGTTTGCTTAAGCTTGTACCAAATAGTCGGTCAGTTCTTTTTTGGTTGCTTTGTATTTACCGGTTAAAGAGGAATCGGCCGAATGCAGTTGATTAACAATTCGTGAAACCTGGTTCAGAACATCCACGCATCCATCGTACGAGCGGTTAATTTTGCTTTGAACTACCCAGTCCATAATTAGATTGTCGAAAAAGTAATCGGCAAAAGTAGTCAGTCCAACCAACTGTAAATCCATTGAACTAACCTGGTTTATCTGAACGTCTTTAAGTTCGCGGTTGAATTTACGAAGCCAATACTGTACATCATGGATCAGTGCTTTTGCATCGTCCATTTTCGAGTGTTTTACTGCCGTTGCAATTAATCCTCCGCCAATCATATCAAATGTTCCCCAGTTCTGTGCTTTGCGCAAAGATTCCAATGCCAGCTTTAACCCTTTAATAGCCAATTCGCCGGCATGAATTGCTTCATTTACTTCTTTCTTTTGCGAAAAGTAGTTTCCAAGTAATTCTTCATATTTCTGAAGCGTACCATCGTTTGCGGCTTTCAAGTGCTGCTCTTTTTCCGATAAAAGCGCTTTGTAATCTTTTTCAGGATTTCCGCATTGCTGTAGTTCGCGAGTTAAACTATCAAGCTCTTGTTTCAGGTTGATAATCTGTTTTTGGCAATTCTCAAATTTTAGTTTGGCTGCCAGAAATTCCTGCCGCTCTTTATTAAGCTTCTTCTCTTTCGTTCCTAAAATATCATGAAAAAGGCTGGTTAATCCACCTTCTTCCAGTCGCTTTACATCTTCAAATTCTTTTTGTAGTTCCTTTTTTAGCCGAACTAATTTATCCTGTTCCTGTGTGAGTTCGTTTTGAGTACGGTGTAAAAGTTTCTCGATGCGGTTTTTTTCTTCCGCGCTTTCTTTCAATTGAATGAGGTTCATGTTGAATTGATTGTTTTTTGTAAAAATAGAAAAAGATTTTTCCCTGGGTTAATTTTTAAATACTTCTACATTCTCGGGTTGTACCAGTGCCCAGATTGAATAAACACCAATTCCCGTTCCGATAGGGAAACTAAACAAATTCAGCACTGAAATAATGAGTGTGAGAATTCGTGCCCATTCTTTACGTTTGAATAAACCTATTCCGGCAAGTATGCCCGGCAAGCTCACAATAAACGCAACAATCATAATTACGTTGGCAATAATTGAAAGTACAAATTCTGCTTCGTGATCATCGGCAAAAGCTCCAATTACGTGAAAAAGGATAAAAATAGCGGTGGCAATTATTAGCCCGAAAATGCTATAAACAATTTGCAGCGTAGCAACTACGTTAATGTGTTTTTCCATGATTTGTTGTTTTTTGTTTTTATGAATTTACAAAATTGAGGAGCAAGGCGGCGAAACTTTTAGACGAACAGCAACAATTTGCCGTTAAATTAGTTATTTAGATAAGCTTAGTTATTTAGAAAACTGTAATTTTGCAGCGGAAATTTTGAAAAAATTAGAATATGGAAATATTGAAAGTTGTTTTATTAGCAGTGGCCTTGCTGGGAGTTGGAATGTTGGGGATGGCACTAAGGATTGTGTTTCTGAAAGGCGGAAAATTTCCGAATACGCACGTTGGAGGAAACGCGCATTTAAAGAAAAACGGTGTTTATTGTGCAACCACACAAGATAAATTGGCACAGCGCGATGCCCGAAAAGAACTGCAATTCAAAAAAATGAATTTAATAACAGATACGGAAGCCGGTAAATAACCGGCTTTTTTTATTCAGTGAGCCCCAAATTACAGGAGTGAAACGAACTGTATTTTAATGGTCGAACTAATCCCGATAGTGGAGCGTATCGGGATAAATGAGTCAATATTCCGATACTTCATCTTTTTAAGTAAAGGTTTTCCATATTGATACTTTGTAAGCTTGCAGCGAGATAGTTTATTTCCTGAGCATTTCTTCAAAACCTTCCGACATATAAACCTGGTTTTCACCATTCTCGTCGGCATAAATAAAATAGATTTCCATACCCGGCACCAGTCGTGCAATTTCAATACCCGCATCTTTACCCAATACCATAAACGCAGTGGCAAAAGCATCGGCGGTCATACAATCTCTGGCAATTACCGAAGCGCTTAATAAGCTGTGTTGTACCGGGTAACCCGAAATGGGGTCGATGGTGTGCGCATATTTTTTACCGTCTTCTTCGTAAAAGTTCAGGTAATTACCTGATGTTGCCATGGCGCGGTTATTCAGCATTAATGCAGCACTTAACTCGTTCTCAAAAGGATTCTCGATGGGCTCGCGAATGCCGATTGTCCACACTTTATGTTTGTCGTTTACGCCTTTTGCCACAACTTCACCGCCAATGTCAACCATGTAATTCAAACAACCTTTCTTTTGCAGAAATTCGCCGATCAGGTCGCAGGTGTAACCTTTGGCAATGGCACTCATATTAATCGTCATGTGCGGATTTTCTTTTACGATTTGGCCATTTTCGAAGCGGATTTTTTCATATCCACAAATTTGCTTTAACGAATCAACTTTTTCAGCTGTCATTTTTTGGCGGTCTTCAGGGCCAAATCCCCACGCGTTTATTAGCGGACCGGCAGTAATATCGAAAGCTCCATGTGTAATTAGTGCAATTTCCTCTGCCTTTAAAAAGCAGGTTGTAAATTCTTGTTCAAGTTCAACCGGAGAATTGTTGTTTACTTTGGTAATGGTTGACTGCTTGTCGTAATGCGAAAAAATGCGCGACAGGCGTTGTAACTCTTCATCAATGGCTGGCTGCAGGTCTTCTCCCTTTGGGCTTTCATATTTTATGCTGTAGTAAGTGCCGTAAATCGTTCCGTTATTGGCAATGTATTTTGATGTGCTGGTAGTGCAGGCTTGAAAAATAAGGATCAATCCTAATAGGAGAAGTATTCGCTGATTCATTTTTATGTAGTTGAATTTGCTGCGAATTTAGGAAATTTATGCGCAAGGAACGGTGATACGGAATGGAAATACGAAAGAAGTTTTTATAGAATGACCGGATTATTGTTCAGTCATGGAATCAATCAAGCGGTTGAGTTTCTCCCTTAAATCGATTAATTCTTCAACCGAGATTTTGTCGGTGTCGAGTTGGGCAACAAGCTTTTCCGGTATTTCTGCTGCCTGTGTGCGCAACTGCTGGCCTTTGTCGGTCAGGCTAACTGTTACTTTTCGTTCATCTTCTGCCGACCGGGTGCGTTTTACAATTCCCTGCACTTCCATTCGTTTTAAAAGCGGTGTAATGGTGTTGGTGTTCAGTATCAGTTTTTTGGCAATTGTGTTTACCGGCATGGAATCGTGTTCCCAAAGCACCATTAAAACCAGGTATTGTGGGTAAGTAATTCCCAGTTTATCGAGCATTGGCTGATAGGTGCGTGTTATCAGGCGCGAGGCCGCATAAATGGGGAAACAAAGCTGGTTGCTGAGTTTTAACTGTTCAAATTCCATGTGATTTATTTTCTGCAAAGATAAAAAATGAAGCCGCTATTGAAATGGTGTCAGCGGCTTCATTTTTTATAGCTTAATTTTCGAACCATTCATCAAGCATCAATATTTCGCTTATAACGTTGGGAGCCAGCGAACCAATCAACTTTCCGTCTTCATCGATCAGGAATTTTTGGAAGTTCCATTCGATTTTGGTGTCAGCCACTCCGTTTAGCTCCTTTTTTGTGAGCCATTCGTAAATGGGATCGGTACTTACCTTTTCTGCTTTATTTTCATCGGGCGGGTACGCCGTGTAAATGTAATCGCAAACCGACACTTTATCCATCATCGGGAATGTTATACCGTAATTGGAGGTGCAAAATTCTAGAATTTCTTCGCTGGAACCCGGATCTTGCTTTAAAAAGTTGTTGGCAGGAAATCCGATAATTTCAAATTTCTCCTTGTCCAGTGATTCGTAGAGTTTTTGCAATAGTTCGAATTGCGGTGTCAATCCGCATTTGCTAGCTGTGTTCACCACTAAAACCTTTTTGCCTTTTAGTTGGGCAAGGTCGAAATCGTTGCCGTTAATGTCTTTCACCACAAAATCGTGAAAGGTTTTTAGTGCAGGTTTGTCTTCGCCTTTTTCAGCAGAAAATGAAGGTGCTGCCTGAAATACAAGTAAAGTTGCAATAGTAAAAAATGCAAGTAACTGTTTCATTTTAAAAGTCTTTTATCGGTTATTAATTTCTTCAAGAATTCAATTCTGTTGTTAACCATTTAATTCTGCAAAAGTTTTGCGATGTGGCTTTCCAGTTTTTCGGGTTTTGTTGTTGGGGCGAATCGTTTTACCGGATTACCGTTAGCATCGATCAGGAACTTTGTAAAATTCCATTTGATCTTACTGCCCAAAGTTCCGCCCAGTTCTTTTTTCAGGTATTTGTAAATGGGGTGAGCATTATCGCCATTTACATCAATTTTCGAGAACATGGGAAAAGTAACGCCATAATTAAGAAGACAACCTTCAGCAATCGATTTTTCATCGCCAGGCTCCTGATTGGCAAACTGGTTACACGGAAATCCCAGAATCACCAATCCTTTGTCCTTATAATCTTTATAGAGTTTTTCCAGCCCTTCAAATTGTGGTGTTAATCCACATTTACTGGCGGTGTTTACTACCAAAACTGTTTTCCCTTTGTAGTTGTCCATGGCAACTTCTTTGCCCTGTAAACTTGTTGCTTTAAATTGATAAAAATTGTTTTCCATTGTATAATTGTTTTTATATGCTTTCTTAAAATATCGTGCGCGATACAAATATAAGAATAATTCGATATGTCGCAAGCGATATAAAACAAATCATAATAAAAAGAAGGGATAAATTCATATTTCGAAAAACTGTTCGTACTTTTGCGAACAACGAACAATGCACCCCCTATCTTCGTCCCTCAGATTGTCCCCCTAGAGGATGAATCGCAATGAAGATAGGTCTGTAAGTGAATAAATAGATAGCAAAAGATAGATGGAAGAACAAATTATTTCAGATAAGCAACAAAAAATAGCCCGTTATGCAAAAGCGCTGGGACATCCGGTACGTGTGTATGTATTGCAATTACTGGGCAAACAAAGTTGTTGTTATAGTGGCGATTTAAGTGACGAGCTGCCAATTGCAAAGTCAACTTTATCGCAACATTTAAAAGAATTAAAGGATGCAGGATTGATTCAGGGTGAAATTGAAGCTCCCCGAATTAAATATTGCGTGAACAAAGAAAACTGGGAAGAAGCGAAACAACTTTTTAGAGATTTTCTGAAATTGGATTAAAAAATATACGAAAATAGTTTGTGTTTTCGCGGACGATAAATCAAAAAAAACAACAATAAAAATGGATATAAAAGTATTAGGAACCGGCTGTGCAAAGTGCAAAAAGCTGGAACAACTAACAAGAACTGCAGTGAGTGAATTGGGTATTGAAGCCACAATTGAAAAAGTGGAAGACATCTATAAAATCATGCAGTTTGGAGTGATGAATACACCGGCGCTGGTAGTTGACGGGAAAGTTGTTATGAGTGGGCGACTTCCGGGAGATAAAGAATTGAAAGAACTTTTATCGTAAAAGCGAACGACAGAAACCGATTTAGTAATAAAAATTATCAACAACCTTTAACAGTAATATTATGAAGAAATTAATCAATATTCTTAGTGTAATATTTTTTGTTGGCGCAATGTCGGCAAATGCTCAATGTTGTTCAGGTGCAGCCAAAAGCGGGCCAAATGTATTGTGTGATGGCTGTGCTGTAGCTCCTCAATCCAGTGAAGTAAAAGCCTACTATTTTCATGCAACAAAACGTTGTGTTACCTGCCAGGCAGTGGAAAAAGTAGCTAAGGAAACGATTGAAGAGAACTACAAAGGGAAAGTAACTTTCGTGTCGATCAACCGTGAAGAGGAAAAAGATAATCCGTTGGTGAAAAAGTACAAAATTAGCGGACAAACATTGTTGCTGGTAAAAGGCGACGAAATGGTTGACCTTACCAGTTCGGCATTTATGAATGCACGCACCAACCCGGATAAATTTGAAAAGCGCTTAAAGTCTGAAATCGACGAACTGCTCTAATTAGGATGGAGGTATTACAAACAATTTTTGAGAACTCAGAAATTCCGATATTGTCGGCATTTATGCTGGGTCTTATGACTGCCATAAGCCCTTGCCCGCTGGCAACCAACATAACGGCAATCGGCTACATCAGTAAAGATATTACCAGCCAGAAAAAAGTATTTCTAAATGGCTTGGTTTATACTTTGGGACGTGCCTTTTCTTATACTGCCATTGGTTTGCTGTTCTTTTTGGGTGCCAGTCAGTTTGAGTTTTCTTCCTTTTTTCAGATCTGGGGCGAAAAAATTTTAGGTCCGTTACTGATAATAATTGGCCTTTTTATGCTTGGCGTTCTGAAGTTAACCATTCCGGGAATAGGCTCATTAACTGAAAAAATGCAAAACCGTTCGAACAGCGGATTTTGGGGTGTGTTATTGCTGGGAATTGTATTTGCACTGGCTTTTTGTCCGTACAGCGGAGTGCTTTATTTTGGAATACTGATTCCGATGACAATAAGCAGCGCCAGCGGCTTGTATCTGCCAATCGTTTTTGCGGTGGCTACAGGTATTCCCGTAATCATTTTTGCATGGCTAATTGCCTTCAGTATTGGCTCAATCGGTAACCTGTACAACAAAATGAAAACCTTTGAAATCTGGTTTCGCCGCTTAATTGCCGTGCTGTTTATTGGAGTTGGGATTTATTATATCCTGGTCATGTTTATTTTTCCTTGGTTGACGTAATAAACGGTTGAAAAAAATTTAAAGAATTAGTTCGTAAAAATACGAATGGTAAAAGAGATGAGAGAGAAAGTGATTGCATTAAACAGAAAAACAAACGGTTGGTTACTTCCGCTATTAATGTTACCCGTTTGGGTATTATTGTACATGAATCTGCAAAACATTGCCGATTTAATTATCGACGATGTGGTTGGGATGACGGCCGGAAAACATTTAACCGAAACGCTGCGCTTTTTTATTTTCGAAGTGCCAAAAGTAATGCTCCTGCTGGTGTTGATTATTTTCGGTGTGGGAATAATCCGCAGCTATTTCTCCACCGAGAAGACGCGTAAAATGTTGCAGGGGAAATCCTTGTTAACCGGAAATGTAATGTCGGCACTGTTGGGTATTGTAACTCCTTTTTGCTCGTGTTCCGCAATTCCCTTGTTTTTGGGTTTTGTTGAAGCAGGCATTCCCATTGGTGTTACCTTTTCGTTTTTAATTGCAGCACCTATGGTAAACGAGGTTGCGCTTGTTTTGTTGGTTGGTTTGTTTGGCTGGAAAGTGGCGCTAATTTATGTAGCCACCGGTTTAACGATTGCCATTCTTTCGGGTTGGCTGATCGGGAAATTGAAAATGGAAAAATACGTTGCCGACTGGGTTTACAACGTAAAAGCAAATGCCGAGGGCGTTGAAGAAGAAAGGCTTTCGTTTAGCGACCGTATTCAGAAAGGATTTGATTCGGTTCGCGAGATAGTGGGTAAAATCTGGATTTACATTATAATTGGTATCGCTGTTGGGGCCGGGGCGCACGGTTATGTTCCGGAAGATTTCCTTGGCTCGCTTCTTGGAAAAGAAAACTGGTACGGTGTTCCGCTGGCCATTTTAATGGGCGTTCCTATGTATTCCAACGCAGCCGGAATTATCCCCATTGTTAGTGTACTGATCGAAAAAGGAGTGTCGCTGGGTACTGCCCTGGCATTTATGATGTCGGTAATTGCCTTATCGCTCCCCGAAATTATCATCCTGAAGAAGGTTTTAAAGTGGCAATTAATTGCTGCATTTGTGGGCATTGTTGCTGCAGGAATTGTAATCGTAGGTTTCATTTTTAACTATGTGATGTAATTGTTTCAACTAACGATAAAACTCAAAAAATGAAAACAAAAACCATTGGATTTATTGGTGGCGGAAGGATCACAAAGATCTTTCTGCAGGCGTTTAAAAACAAAAAAGTTGTTTTTGAGAACGTTAAAGTATTTGAACCAAACAGCGAAACGCTGAGTGCACTGCAAAATTTATTTCCGGATATTGACGTTGCCGATTCGGCACAAGAGGCCGCCCAGCAGAAATTGGTAGTTTTAGCTGTTCATCCGCCGGTAATGGCCGAAACACTGGCGGCCATAAAAGATATGGTTACAGAAGATACGCAGGTACTTTCGCTGGCACCAAAAGTTACTATTGAGAAAATTGCCGCTGCTTTGGGAACTTCAAAGGTTGTTCGCATGATTCCTAATGCAACGTCCTTTATCAACAAAGGATATAATCCTGTGGCTTTTCACCCGGAAACTGATAAAAGGGCCAAAAAGAGTTTCATGAAACTGGTTAAAGCTTTAGGCAAAAACTTTGAGGTTGCAGAGAACAAACTGGAAGGATACGCCATTGTTTCGGCCATGTTGCCAACCTATTTCTGGTTTCAGTGGGAAGAGATGCTAAAAGTAGCTGTAGTCACTGGTTTGGATGAGAAAGAAGCAAAAAAAGCTGTGGAGGCCACATTGAAAAAATCGCTGTCAATTTTCTTTAAATCCGGATTAACAGCCGATGAGGTAAAAGATCTGATTCCGGTAAAACCAATTGGCGATGCAGAAGAGCAGATTAAGGAAATTTACGAGACTAAACTGTTGGGTTTATATGATAAGATCAAGGCTTAATAAAGTTACTGATTTGATGAAATTGAAGGAGGGTCGCCTAAAGGGTTACCCTCTTTTTTTGATCTCCGAAACCATAAATATTTTGGGCTTTAAGAGTTCGTTAACATATTTTTTAGAACAAAGGCCGGGTTTTGGCCGTTTAAAATTACCTTTGCATGCGAATAAAAAAAAACGAAAATTAATATGGACGAAGGCCCGTATCATAGAGAATTAAAAAATAACTCTTACCGCTAGGAGCCAAATTACCTCCTGCCGGTAACAAACAGAGGAGGTAATACCATGTTGAAAATTTTCAAAACCTTTGGTGGATACAACGAAATTGAAAAGCCGGAAAGCGGTTGCTGGATTAATGTTACGCAACCCAACGCCAACGAAATAGAACTACTTACTAAAGACTTTAATGTGCCACAGGATGTTGTGCGCGATATTCTCGATACCGATGAGCGTTCGAGGATTGAGCACGATGACGACTGGTCGCTGATTATTATCCGTATTCCGGTGCCCGACAAGGACAACGGAGTTCCGTATTTTACGGTGCCGCTCGGGATATTTATGACCGATAGTTTTACCATTACTATTTGTCAGGTGGAAAACGAGGTGCTACCTTACGATAGCCCGTCGCTGTACCGCGATAATGTTCGGCCGGTGAAAGACGTACTGAATTTTGCGTTGAAACTATTCCTGCGCACCGCCAATACTTATTTACGTTACCTGAAATACATTAACCAGCAAACCGCCATTATTGAGCAGGATCTGGAAAAATCGATCCGAAATAAGGAATTGAACCGACTGCTGAAAATGGAAAAATGCCTGGTGTTTTTTATTACATCGATAAAAGCCAACGAACTGGTTTTGGCCAAGCTAAAAAATGGAAACCGACGCTCGATTAGTGAGATCAACGAAGATTTGCTGGAAGATGCCATAATCGAAAACAAACAGGCGCTTGATATGGCACAGATTTATTCCGACATTCAAAGTGGAATGATGGATGCTTTTGCTTCGGTTATTTCAAACAACCTGAACGTGGTAATGAAACAGCTGGCTTCCATTTCCATTATTTTAATGATCCCGACACTTGTAGCCAGTTTTTACGGAATGAACGTACCAAACAATTTGGAAACACATCGTTGGGCATTTTTTCTCATCCTCGGAATTTCGGTAGTTCTGGCACTTATCGGTATCCTGATTTTCCGAAAACGAGAGTGGTTCTAAAATCAATATACCTTTAGTAAATAATTCACTTTAACCGATTATCCTTTCAATAAAATTTTTTGGGACTTTTACTCCAACCCTGAAGGGTGAAACCAAAAAAATCAATCTGGTTCCCTTTAGTGTTTAGGGTAAAACAGATTGAATTTTTCAATGAATCTGTTAAAGTAGCAATAATCAGTTTACCGTAATTTAATGATTTGTTTGGATGTATATATACGTCGGATTTGTTTTTTGACGTATATTTGCGTCAAAACAAGCAACAATGGTACAATCAAAGACAGAATTATTTGAGGAGGAGCTAAAAACACAGGCTGCCTGGTTTAAGGTGTTGGCGCACCCGGCACGTTTAAAAATATTGCAGTACCTGTCGGAAGCCAACAGTTGCATTACCGGTGATCTTTCGGAAGAATTACCATTGGGCAGAACCACCGTAAATCAGCACATTAAAGAGTTGAAAGAAGCAGGTTTGATACAAGGGCATATCGAAGGTGTTCGGACTAAATATTGTTTGAACCCGGAGAAAATTGCTGAGGTGAAAGCCGTAATCGAAGAATTCTTAAGTGCCCTGAATGCTGGTGATTATGAATGTAAATAAGCGTGATATGTATAGCTGTATTTTACTAAAAATGAATATACATATTAAATATCAATTCGTTTACGCTTATCCGCCAGCGGGTGGAAGCGAATTGATTGTTACTGGTCCCTTTAGGGACGGGGTAGTCAGTGATAATCAATTTGCAGAATAGGAATTAGCTGAAATTCAATCATAGCCAAAAAATAAATAATTTATAAAATGAAAGTATTAATTCTTTGTACAGGTAATAGCTGCCGCAGCCAGATGGCACACGGCTTTTTACAATCGTTCGATGCGCGTATTCAGGTAGAATCGGGAGGCACCGAAGCTTCCGGAAAACTCAACCGAAAAGCCGTGAAAGCAATGGCCGAAATTGGGATCGATATCAGCGGACATACTTCCGATTCGGTTCAGAAATTCTTAAACGACAAATGGGATTATGTAATTACCGTTTGTGGTGGTGCCAACGAAAATTGCCCGGCTTTTTTCGGTGAAGTGAAAAACCGCCTGCACATTGGTTTCGACGATCCGTCGCATGCCACCGGCACCGACGAGTTTATCTGGAGCGAGTTTATCCGGGTGCGCGACGAAATAAAAGAACGGTTTTTTAAACTATACGAGGACGAGATTAAACCGCAATTATAACAGGAACATGAATTTTCATTCTTTAAATTCATAAAAAGAAGAACGAAAATTGGCTCAGGACGAACTTCGTTTCACCGGGAGTCAGATTGAATACGACTGAAATAAACAATTTTTAGGAAATGAAAGCAGAGGACTTAAAGCTTATTGTAAAAGAAAAATACGGCGAAATTGCTTCGAAAAGTAATTTGCTGAAAGAAAATTCTTGTTGCGGCGTTTCGGGTTGTTGTGGCGACTTCGAGTTCAGTATGATTGGCGAAGAGTATAACAATATTGCAGGGCACAATCCTGATGCCGACCTTGCATTGGGCTGTGGATTGCCAACGCAATATGCCGGAATAAAAATCGGCGATAGTGTTTTAGACCTTGGATCGGGAGCCGGAAACGATTGTTTTGTTGCACGCGCTATTGTTGGCGAAACAGGGCATGTTACAGGAATTGATTTTACCGATGAGATGTTGAAAAAAGCCTTCCAAAACCTAAAAAAATCAGGAATTAAAAATATGGATTTCGTTAAAGGCGACATTGAAAATATGCCTTTAAACGACAACACATTCGATGTTGTGATCAGCAATTGTGTGCTTAATCTTGTTCCCGATAAACAACGGGCATTCAGCGAAATTTACCGGGTATTAAAATCGGGCGGGCATTTCTGTATTTCTGACGTGGTAGCATTGGGTAATTTGCCACAAAAATTACGTGAAGCTGCCGAAATGTATGCAGGTTGCGTTTCCGGGGCGATTCTTAAGGAGGAATACCTGGCGCTGATAAAAGAGCAGGGTTTTGCTGATGTTGAAGTAAAAGCAGAAAGGGAGATTAAAATTCCTGAGGATGTTTTGTCGAAATACATTTCTTCCGAAACCATCAATGAGATTCAGCAAAACAAAGTAGGGATTTTTAGTATTACGGTTAATGGAACAAAAAATGGGTAACAGCAAAAAACAAATCGGATTTTTTGAAAAATACCTCAGTTTGTGGGTGGCAATTTGTATTGCTGTTGGAATTGGCATTGGGCACCTGGCCGGAGACAGTATACAGGTATTGAGTAATATGGAAATTTACAAGGTGAATATTCCGGTTGCTGTTTTAATCTGGATGATGATTTACCCCATGATGCTTCAGGTTGATTTTTCGAGCATCAGGAATGTGGGGAAACGCCCCAAAGGTTTAATCCTTACTTTAATTGTAAACTGGCTGATAAAACCTTTTACCATGGCATTTTTTGCCTGGATATTTTTCTCCAAACTATATTCAGCTTTTATCTCGCCCGAACAGGCAGGTGAATACATTGCCGGCGCGATACTGCTGGGAGCAGCGCCATGTACCGCAATGGTATTTGTATGGAGCTATTTAACCAACGGAGACCCGAATTACACCCTGGTACAGGTTTCGGTTAACGACCTGATTATTTTGGTTGCGTTTATCCCGATCGTTGGTTTTCTTTTGGGCATAACAAATATTACCATTCCGTACGACACGCTGGTTGCCAGTATTATAGTATTTGTGGTAGTGCCGCTTCTGGCGGGTTATTTCACTCATAAAGTACTTGTTAAACGTAAGGGGGAAGAATGGTTTAAAAACACGTTTCTTCCGAAGTTTAAACCGGTTTCAATAATTGCCTTGTTGCTTACACTGGTTTTGTTGTTTGCTTTTCAGGGAAATATTATCGTTAATAACCCGCTGATTATTGTGCTGGTGGCCATTCCGCTGGTTATTCAAACCTACTTTATCTTTTTTATTGCCTGGTTTGGTGGAAGGAAATTGAAATTACCGCACGCCATTTGTTCTCCGGCAGCAATGATCGGTGCCAGTAATTTTTTCGAATTGGCCGTGGCTGTTGCAATTGCTTTGTTCGGGTTACAATCGCCGGCGGCAATGGTTACAGTGGTAGGTGTTTTGGTTGAAGTGCCGGTAATGCTCTCGCTGGTGAAGCTGGCCAATAAGTGGAAGTATTAAACCATGCCCTGATGAAAAGAATGAGTTAATGTGATTATCTATCATCAGGGGGCACTAAACAAGAAAGAGATTCCTCGCTTTGCTCGGAATGACAAAGGGTTAGACATTTTAGATTGTTGGGGGATGTTTTGGCGGCCTTGCCGCCAAAACATCCCCCAACCTAAACTCTCTCACTAGTTGTCATTCTGAGCGAAATAAAATGAAGCGAAAGAATCTTTAATTGAATATCCGTATTTAGTCATAGTCCAGTAATTCCAGCAATAACCAGCCTGTCAAAGAGTTTTTCTCCAAAATACCTCCGGTTTAGCTTGTAG
>NZ_FOHT01000052.1:0-20654 GCF_900111425.1 Draconibacterium orientale
ATGTGCTGTGAAAGTAAATAGGTTCATCTATATCGTTTTAACTACCTTAAAGATAATGAAATAAATCAAATTATGAGTATTTACGGATATTCAATTCGGATTTAATGATGTGAAGTCAATTATTTGCTACCCGTGATAATTTTTTGGCGATACCCCAAAGTGTTTTTTGAAGCTCACTGAGAAATGTGATGGTGTGCTAAATCCTGTAATATCAGCAATTTCGGAAATATTCATGTTGCCTTCCAAAATCAGCTCGGCAGCGCGGTTTAACTTGTAGGTTTTAAACAATACACCCGGATTTTCGCCAGTCAATCCTTTAACTTTATAGTAAAATTTTGTTCGCGAAATCTTCAATACATCAGTCATCCTGTTGATATTCAATTCCGAATTTGAAAGTTCATTCTCCATCAACTTATACAATTCGCTCATAAAAGTTTTGTCTTGTGGAGTAAGAATATCCTGTTCAATTTTTTCGGTTTTCGTAACACCTATCAACATACGCTGTGTCTTCTTTCGGTTACTTAGCTGAGAATTAATAAGCGCCAGCAAGTAATTCGGATCAAAAGGTTTGGTAACATAAGCGTCGGCGCCGGTGTTAAGTCCTTCAACCTGGTTTTCTACTGTGGCTTTTGCCGTAACCAGAACAATTGGAATATGGCAGAACGAAAGACTCTCTTTCACTTTTCTGCTGAATGTAAAACCATCAGTTCCCGGCATTACCACATCACAAAGAATCAGGTCAGGCTCGGTTTCGTTCAGTTCTTTAAACGCCGAATCGGCATCAAACTTATAAATAACATCGTAGTACGGCGACAACAAGGCTTTCAGGTAATGAATAATTTCCGATTCGTCATCAATAATCAGCAGCTTTTGTTTTTGCTTGTTATTATCATTGGCAAACTCATACTTATATTTTTTTTCCGGCGGGTAAGGAATATATTCATTTTGTTGAGCATCGGTTTCAGGTTGTCTTTCTTGGGGAGAATACGCCTGTTTCGATACCGGAAGTACAAACGTAAATGTTGCTCCTACTTCGTCGTTGTTATCGGCTTTAATATAACCGTGATGTATTTCAACCAAACGCCGCGAATAGTATAGCCCTATGCCGGTGCCCCAGTTGTAATATTCTTTTGTTTGATTATCGAGCTGATAATAGCGTTCGAATATTTTTTCCAGTTTATCTTCCGGAATACCTCTACCTGTGTCGCTGATCGCAACTTTTACCCATTGTGTGCTGGCATCCTGCACTGTTAACGGGAAAATACCGGCAATCTCGTCTCGCGAAATAACATCGAATGTGATATTGATTTTACCTTTTGAACCACTGAATTTTATTGCGTTGATAAGTAGGTTTGTTACAATCTTTTCCAGTTTATCCAGATCGAGCCACATTACAAACCGATCTTCCAAACCATAGGTGTTTATATCAATCTCTTTTTCTTTTGCGTTCAATTTAAAAATGTCGATGGTACGATTTAGCTCCGATATAATATCGAGGGTTTTTACCTTCAGTTTAAGCGTGTCGTTCTCCAGTTTATTAAAATCCATTAACTGATTTACCAATCGCAGCATTCGGTTTACACTGCGTTGTACAATGTATATCAGTTGTTTCGATTCATCTTTCAAACGGTCATCGTTACTCAAAATGGTTATCGGCCCGCTTATCATGGTTAATGGCGTTCTGAATTCATGAGATAAATTGGCGAAGAAACTCATGTTCATTTTATTCACCTTATGTTCCTGCTCAATTTCGATCTGCGCTTTCAGCGCTTTGTCTTTATTTGTTTTTATTCGACGTTGCATGCGCACAACAAGTACTACTACAAATAAAAACAGAATGGTATAAAACGACAGGGCTGGCCAGCTCAACCATGGAGCCGGTTTAATCCGTACAAAAATCTCGTTTTGGGTTTCGTTAATGGTGTTTTCGTTATTAAATATTTTTACCCGAAACGTATATTTTCCGGCCGGTAAGTTGGAATAATAGGCCTGTCGGCTGCTGTTGGCTTCTATCCAAACATTATCGTACCCATCCATTTTATAGGCATATTTTACCCGTTCATATTCGCCGTAATCAATAGCCGAAAACGAAATGGTAAAACTATTCTGGTTATAATTTAAAGTTATATCAGGGTTGTACGACAGGTGTTTATCGATGCTTGAGCTTGTGGCCGGCTGTTCAATTTTGTTGTGTATCTTAAGGTTTTCGAAAACCAGCGGAATATTTTGCTTGTAATTAATATCAATCGGGTTGAAAAAAGTTAATCCATGTGTTCCTCCAAAAACCAGCGTATTATCCGAAAGCCGGCAAACACTCTTTTCGTTAAACTGATTTCCTCCAATGCCGTCGGTGGCATAATAATTAATAAAGTGTTGGGTAGTCCGATCGAATTTACTTAGCCCAAACAAAGTGCCAACCCATATGTTACCGGCTACATCTTCAGTAATACTGCTGATATCGGTACAGCCAATTCCGTTTACCTGTTCAATGGTGTTGTTGCTGGTTGAAAGCCGGTAAACTCCATTGCTAATAGTGCCAATCCAAACATCTCCAACGGCATCTTCATAAAGACACACGGGAATAAAGGCTGTTTTTTTATTTAGATGTTTGATGGGGATGGGGGTAACTTCTCTCGAGTTGGCATCGATTAATTGTAGCTCATGATTAAAGGATGCAACCAAAATATTACCCGACGATAACGTTAACAAAGTCGGGGTAAAATTATATTCTTTTCCATATAAGTGAAATCGCTCGAAATACTCTTCGCCTTTGTTAAGAACGAAAATGGATTGATCCTTTCCACCCAGCCAGATAGTGCCTTTGGCATCTTCGGTAATCGATAATATGCCTGTAGGGAAATAGTAATGTTTTTTTCGCACCAGCTTCTCTTTTTCGAGGCGCATTTTAAGCAACATCCAATCTGATCGTACCCAAATGGTATTGTCGCTGCCAATATAAATGCTACCGGCGGTATGTTGAAACGAATCCCAAAATCCATACAATTCCTGGTTGGAGAAATGTTGGATTTCGTTGTTGTCGTTGCGGTACAACATAATACCATCTGAACGGGTAACAATCCATAAATTTTTGTCGTGGTCGGTAGACACCGAAAGAACAGACTTGCCTTTTAACTTCGATTGTAAGAACTGGTTGTTATTAAATCGTTCTTTATAGTGGTATATCACTTTATAGCCCTGATCGAAAGATCCCATCCATAGATTTTTTTGCGAATCGGTAAAAATGGAAATGATATCGAAGTCAGGTACAATAAAGGGAAATCCGCTTTCTGATTGATGAACAATGGTTTCGGTGAATTTATTGTAGATGAAAACTCCGTCTTTTTGGGTTAAAATTAATACCGCCGAGTTATTGTAAGGATGCATGCGGTAAATAATTGCATCTTTCAAAACCGGATGTTGAGCGATAGCTTGCGGAGCCTGCTCATATTTTCCTGTTCGGGTATCATAAACCTCTAAATTATGCCACGATGCAAGCCAAAGTTTTCCATTTTCATCGAGGTACGAAAACGTAGTGTACTTATCGCGTTTCAACTCTTGTTTTAACTCGTAATTATGACTGTTATAGCATTTTACCTGCCATGGAGTAACAACCCAAATATTATTTGATTTATCAACTAAACAGGAGGTCCCAAAATTCTGATGATCCAAATCCCTGATCACCGGCTCAAACTTATTCAGCTCTTCGTTGTAAACACAAATCTCAAAATTCAGGTTTAAAAAGAGCTTCCCATCATCGTCTTCAAAAAAATAGATGGAATTTTTACTTAAACTTTCAATCGGAATACGGTCAAAACAGTCCTGATCGTTGTATCTGCAAACACCATCTACAGTTGCTACCCATAGCCGTTTTTTCGAGTCAGTATAAATTTGTTGTATTCGGTTGTTTGGAATGCTTAATGAATCATCGGTACTGAAATATTGATGATACTCGTTAATATTGTATTTGTTGAGTCCCCGAATTGTGCCAATCCAGATATGTCCGAATGCATCTTCAGCAAATGAGGTTACCTGCTGATTGGATATTTCGTTTGAGACAACCAAATTCATTTCAGACTGGCTAAGCTCTTTTGGATTTCCCCAAACAAGAACCGATATTAAAATACTTAGTATAAAAAAGCTTGTTTTCTTCATTCGAATTCAATCTGGAATGTCAAAAATAGCAATAATCGCCACCTGCCTTCATTTTTTATGTTCAATGCTGCCGGGATTGTATAAATAGATAAGAATTTGAACAAATAGAAAAGTGGAATTGAACAGATACTAAAGTACTTAGCACAAAACGGAAAATTATTTGCAGCGGTAATGCCTAGCATTGTAACGTCAAATTTTAATGACGTTGAACCAATAGCTTATGAAGTCAATAAAACTAACCATTCTAATTTTTCTTGTTCTGAATTTTGGAGCGTGTACAACGACCAAGGATAATGTGCAGGCTACATTTACTTGTCATGAAATTGTAACATCTGCCACTTCCACTGTTGTTTCAACCGAAGCAGGTGAGGTTGCCGGGTATATTGAAGATGGCATTTATATATATAAGGGAATTCCTTATGCCGAAGCCGACCGCTTTATGCCGCCACATTCGCCTGCTCGCTGGGAAGGAGTAAGAAGCAGCCGCGCTTATGGTCCGGTTTGCCCGCAGGAAAAGCGAATGGGCTGGTATTCGGATGAGCAGGCTTTTGCTTTTGACTGGGACGATGGTTATGCCGACGAGAACTGCCTCCGCGTAAATATATGGACACAAGGGATTAACGATAAGAAAAAACGCCCGGTAATGGTTTGGTTGCATGGCGGTGGATATTCAGCCGGATCGGGGCAGGAGTTGCCGGCCTACGACGGAGCCGCGCTGTGTAAAAAGGGCGATGTGGTTCTGGTTTCGTTAAATCATCGCTTAAATGTTCTGGGTTTTCTTGATTTATCAGCTTTTGGCGAGAAATATGCAAAATCAGGAAATGTTGGTTTGCTCGATCTTGTAGAAGCTTTAAAGTGGATTAAAAACAATATTGAACAATTTGGTGGCGATCCGCAGAATGTTACCATTTTCGGTCAATCGGGCGGAGGAGGAAAAGTTAGTACACTAATGGCTACCCCGGCTGCCGCTGGTTTATTTGATAAGGCAATTGTGCAAAGCGGTTCTTTATTAAATAGTATGGAAGCCAGGTATTCCAGAAAAATAGGTTTGGCCACTTTGCAAGAACTTGGTTTAAAAGCATCGCAAATTGATGAGTTGGCAAAGCTACCTTATGAAAAATTGCTGGAAGCAGGAAACAAAGCAGTTTCAAAAGTAAGAGAAGAGGCCGGAACAGAAGGGCTTGATGCCTTACTTTTTGGGTGGGAACCAACGGTTGACGGAAATGTGTTGCCCTGGCAGCCTGCTGATATAAAAGCACTTGAACAATCAAAAAACATTCCTTTGCTGGTGGGAACCACCTTGCATGAGTTTACGGCAACTACCTACAATCCTGCATGGCGAACTATTGATAAGACCGGCGCCATAAATATACTTGAACAACGCTATGGTGAAAAAACACATGAATTCTTATCCGTTTTTGAAAAGGCCTATCCCAATTATCAAGCTAAAGATTTACTTGATGTAGATTTTCTTTTTCGTCCGAAAGCGGTTGAACAAGCATCGCTAAAATACAATATACAGGGTGCACCTGTTTATTCTTATCTGTTCACCTGGGAATCGCCGGTGTTGGATGGAATGTTTCGGTCAACACATTGTATGGAACTTCCCTTTGTATTTAACAATATTTCGCGTTGCCGAAAAATGACAGGTGGCGGCGAGGAGGCTCTTAAACTTGCCGATAAAATGAGTTTGGCCTGGATAAATTTTGCAAAAACCGGAAATCCAAACACAAATAACCTGCCCGAGTGGAAACCATATACTCCCGACAATGGAGCTACTATGCTTTTTAATAACAAATGCGAACTAAAATACAAGCATGATAAAGAATTGATTGAATTGGTGAATTCATTTCATTATCAGCTACTGGCGCAATAAACTAATATGATCTATCCTAATTTAATAGTAACTAAAATTTAAACTATGAAGTACTACAATTTAAGTCAAAAGCGGTATCGATTAATAGCGCAACGGCTTTTTTCAAAAATGCTGATCGTTATGTTTTTAATGATCTCTTCATTAGCATTTTCGCAAACCAATATTGAAGTAACAGGTACTGTATCGGGCGGTGACGGGGAGCTGTTACCCGGAGTTACGGTGCTTGTAAAGGGAACAACAAACGGCACAATTACCGACATTGATGGTAGCTATGCACTTAAAAATGTTCCTGCAGATGCTACTTTGCAGTTTTCGTTTATCGGCATGAAATCGACTGAAGTTGCAGTTGGTGGCCAAAGCCTTATTAATGTAACATTGGAAAGTGCCAACATCGCGCTTGAAGAGGTGGTTGCAATTGGTTATGGTGTTCAGAAAAAAAGCTCGGTTACCGGTGCTATTTCGCAGGTAAAGGCCGAAGACATGGAGAACCGCACCATTACCAATCCACTGCAGGCAATTGCCGGTAAAACTGCCGGAACACAGGTCTATTCCAACTCGGCAGCGCCGGGTAGTTCGCCAACAATCCGTATCAGGGGTATAAATTCTAACAATTCAATCTCTCCGCTATATGTAGTTGACGGGCGTATTGCCTCGTCGATTGCAGGTATTGAACCTAACGATATCGAGAGTATGGAAATTTTGAAAGATGCTGCATCAGCAGCGATTTATGGTGCTCAGGCCGGTAACGGAGTAGTTTTAATAACCACGAAAAAAGGTAAAAAGGGAATAGGTACCCTTTCTTACGATTTCCAATATACTATACAAAGTATAGGCAAAACGCCTCAGGTAATGAACTCTGAGCAATTTATCGATTATTGGACCGAAGCCGGCAAGTTTAGCATGGACCGTGTTTACCAATATTGGGATTTTGAGCAAAATACCGATTGGGTGAACGAGATTTTTGAATCGTCAATAATGCAGCGTCACAACATCAGCTTCCAGGGAGGAAACGAAAAAGGAAGTTATTATTTGTCAGGCAGTATATTGGATAACGACGGTATGGTTGTTGGCGATGCCGATACTTACAAACGCTATACCGGTATGATAAACACCAACTACAACATTAAGCCCTGGTTAGAAGTTGGCACAAACAATCAGTTGGAATACTACGAAAGAAGATCGGTTTCGGAAGGCTCGGAATACGGTTCGCTTATTCTGAGTACGTTGCAGCTCGATCCGATGACGGCAGTAACCTACACCGAAGATAATATGCCGGATAATATGGCATCTGCCCTGGCCAACTACCGGGCTACTGGTGTTGGAGAGCTGTTGAGCGATGGAAACGGTAACTACTACAGCGTTTCACCATTTCTTACCAGCGAAAACCTGAATCCGCTTATTATGCGCGATAATGCCTATTCAAAAAGTTCGGGTTTTAATATTAACGGAACAGCCTTTTTAAACCTGAAACCAATTGAAGGGCTTGTGGCAACAACACGTTTTTCGTACCTGCTAAGTGCCGGTGAAAGTTATGGCTATTCGCAGGATTATTATGCCAACTCCCAGTCGTATCAGAACTATATGGGATTAAACGCATCCAGTTCGAATAACATTCGGATTCAGTGGGAAAACTTTGCCACTTACAACCGTTCGTTCGATAAACACAACCTGACAGCGATGGTGGGTACATCGTTTACAAAAATCCGTTCATTTGGTGTTTCCGGAAGTAAAACCGGTACCGATGATGATTTTGGTGTACAACGAGATGATCCACGTTACTATTATTTTGCTTATGCTACTTCAGAGGCTATTAAAGATGTTTCAGGTGGCGAACCAACTTTACGAACTCAAAACGCTTATTTTGGGCGTTTCGGGTATAACTACGATGAAAAATACCTGGCAGAAATTGTAATGCGTACCGATGCTTTCGATTCGGCTTACCTGCCGTATGACAACCGTTGGGGCTACTTCCCCGGAGGATCTGTAGGTTGGGTAGTTTCTAAAGAATCATTTATGCAGGATGCTTCATCATGGATCGACTTTTTGAAATTGCGTGCCAGCTGGGGACAAAACGGTTCATTGGCCGGCCTGGGTAGTTTTGCCTACCGTACTGCTGTAACAAGCACCGGAAGTTATCCGTTTAGTTCCGATCCGGTATACAGTATTGGTTACAAACCATCAACAACCGGTAACCAGGAATTAAAATGGGAAACCAACGAACAAACCGACCTGGGTATTGATGCCCGATTTCTGAAAAGCAGGTTATCGATGACTTTTGACTATTTCGTTAAAAAAACCAAAGACCTGATTGTAACCGGAATTACTCCGTCTACCATTGTAGGTAATACAGCTTCGCCTATTAATGCAGGTAACATCGAAAACACCGGTTTTGAGTTGGAACTTGGGTGGAAAGACATGAAAGGTGATTTTTCCTATGATGTGAGAGGAAATATCTCATCAATTAAAAACAAAGTAACCAATATTCACGAATCGCTGGATTATATCCCCGGAACAGGTTTCCATACCACCAGTGGTATTACCCGTTTTGAAGTTGGGAAACCAGCCTGGTATTTTTATGGTTACGAGTTTGAAGGCATCGATGCTGCTACCGGAGATCCTGTTTTTGTGGATCAAAATTCGGATGATATCATGAACGACGATGATAAAGTTGACCTGGGAAAAGGTATGCCTGATCTGACTTACGGTATTACTTTAAATGCAGCATATAAAGGTTTTGATGCAATCGTGTTCGGTCAGGGATCGTATGGAAATGATATTTACTCTTGTTTGAACCGTACTGATTATGCCGTTAACAGTTTAACCTATTTTACTGAAAACAGATGGACCGCGGATAACACGAACGGAATAAGACCTCGTGCAGGAGCTAATGATCTGGATAAATATTATACCTCTTCGGCTGCAGTTTTCGATGGTTCATATTTCAAAATCAAACAAATTCAGTTAGGTTACACACTTCCTAATGCTGTACTTAATAAAATGGGTATTAACAGACTGAGGGTTTATGCCTCGCTTGAAGATTACTTCACCTTTACAAAATATAAAGGTTTCGACCCGGAAGTTACAGGTGTTGGAAACGCATTGGGAGTTGATAAAGGAAGTTATCCGAACTCAAAGAAAATCATATTTGGTTTTAATGTGTCATTCTAATCTTAACCAAAAAATCGAATTAAAATGAAACGAATAACATTAATATATTTAGCCGCCATTGCAATGGTTTTCACCATGCTTTCGTGCGAAGATGAATTGGATATAGTGCAAAAAGGTGCTATTAGTTTAGAAGAATATTATGGCAGCGACGAAAGTGCTGAAGGTGCAGTAACCGCAATTTATGGCGAATTGCGTGGAATGATGTACAATTACAAATTCCTGAAAAATATTTGTTCAGATGATGTATGGGCTGGTGGTGCCGACCGTGGCGATAACAACGATCTGGAAAAAATGAACGAATTTACCTTTAGTGCCGAACACGGTTTTCTTTCGGGATGTTTCCAGAGCTACTACAATATTATCTACAATGCCAATATTGTGATGCAATATATCCAACCCGATTCAGATGTTAAAAAGCAAATGATTGCTGAAGCAAAAGTATTTCGTGCATTGGCTTATATCGATCTCATTTCGTTGTGGGGAACGCCTCCTTTGGTAGATCATCCGCTGGATCCGTCGGAATATCAAAAGACAAACGGAGATCCGGCGGAATTATGGGCCTTGGTTGAAACCGATTTAACTGAAGCCATTGCCTCGGGAAGTTTGATGGAAAAATCTGGCGTAAATGATAAGTCGGTTTACCGTGTTACCAAACAATTTGCACAAACGTTATTAGGTAAAGCCTACTTGTACCAAGGGAAAAATTCGGAATCGGCTGCAGCTTTCGAATCAGTAATCAGCTCAAATCTTTACGCTTTATATGAGGGCGAATATGATGATATCTTTGCTTTCTCGAATAAGAACAATAGCGAATCGATGTTTGAGGTGAACCGTGTTGTAGATGCAAACAACGTTTGGGATAACTTCGATTTTTGGCATTTAATGATTCATTTCCGTACCGACCGTTTTACAACTAAACCGGTTACGGCTTTGGGATTAGCAGATCTGGGCTGGGGCTTTTGTTTACCACAAAAGGAATTGTATGATGCATTTGTTGCTGAAGAAGGCGAAGACGGATATCGTTTGAACCGTACGCTGAAAACCTATGAGCAAATTCAGGAAATGGGAGCAAGCATGGATGCCGGAAAAACAATTATTGCTGAAGGATATTTTTTCTGGAAAACAAGAATAACCAAAGATGCAGTACCGGCAGCAGGTTCTAACTTCACCTGGGATCACAACGTGCGTATTATGCGCTATGCCGATGTGCTTCTTATGGCGGCAGAAGCCAATTTGCTGGCAGGTAACCAAAGCAAGGCCGATACTTACCTGAATAAAGTTCGTTCACGTGCTAAATTGGAGAATAAAACTGCAACAATGGAGGCCATTAAAACTGAGCGTAGACTTGAACTCTGTTTCGAGGATGTTCGCTACCAGGATTTAATTCGCTGGGGCGATGCCGAATCAGCATTGTCAGCTCAGGGAAAAGAGTATCCGGTTATGTCTTCAAACGGAGCTGTTACTTTTAAATCAACCGGAAACAGCGAAGGAAAATACGGATTTCAGGAACGAAATACCTTGTTCCCGTTTCCATCAACCGAGATTCAGTTAAATAAAAATATTGTTCAAAACCCGGGTTGGTAATTTCTCCGGTTTACAGAACTTAAAAAAATAAAAATAAATCATATGAAATGAGCATGAGTATGGAATTCACACCAGTAGAGATAATTACATCTCATGCGAATTCCATCTTTTGCCATAAAAAATTTAAAATTCAAAACAGATGAAAACTATATGGAAATTATTGATGTTCCTCCTGGCCGCCAATTTTGTGCTGGTTTCGTGCGAGGAAGATTCGCTAGATCCACTTACCGGGAAATATTCACCTCCCGAGGTGTATGATCTTACTGTACTTGGAACACAGGACCGGGTAAAAGATGGTCCGCTTTATACATTCTCTGTAAATTTGACGGACGAGGGGTCGAATACTTTAAGTATGAAACTTTTTTCAACCGAATATATATTGCCGGCTTCTGACTTTACGCCAAGTAACCAAGCCGCTAATAAAACCTATTTGCTTGGAACAGAGGGCACAACTTTTAACGGACAACAAATTACGGACGGTACAATAAGTATTGCAGCTCAGGACAGTAATTATACTGTTAGCGGAATTCTTTATCTGGCCGATGAAACCGTGCTTAAACTTACCGGAGCATTTACTTATGCTTATCAACCCGATCCGTACACGCCAACCTTCACTTACACGGATGAAACAGCATCTCCGGCAATGGGTGGTGCGCAAGGAGCAACACCTATTGAAGGAAGCACAATGCACAAAATTACGGTTTTTGCAGATGATGTTTTTTATGCATATTTGGAACTTGTTGCCGATGCAAATGCAACATCACTTTCAGGAACCTACTCGGTGAAAGATGGAATTGATGCCATTGGCCAGTTGTCAAATGGATATTATGTTGACCTTACGTGGTATGGTATGGAAGGTGTAATGGTTGGTGGCTCTTATTACATGAACGGTGAAAACACGATGTACCTGCGCGAGGGGGAAGGTGGTATTACCATTCTAGATAATGGCGGAACATTAACAATTACAGGAGACAATCTTGGTATTTTAAATCTTGAGGCATTGATTAGCTCCGGGGGAGCAACATGGTCAGTGCTAGAAACACCGGGAAGTGTGAATATTACAGATGCTACCCAATTATAATACAGGAAATTATTCACTGATAAACTATTAATAATAAAATGAAATTAAAAATCTCAATTACCAGTTTGGTAGTCATGCTTCTCGGATTTAATATTTACGCGCAGCAAGCACTTTGGGGAGGACAACAAATTATCTCCCCTGAAATAAACAGCGATAACAGTGTTACGTTTCGCTTTAATGCGCCTAATGCCGATACAGTACAAATTACCGGCGATTTCTTGCCAACAGAGAAAATTAATACGCAGTGGGGAGTTTTCGATGGCCCCGGAAAAGCATTGTTGAAAAAGGATGCAAACGGCATATGGAGTTTTACTTCACAACCTCTGGAGTCTGATCTGTATAGCTACTCATTTAGCGTAGATGGTGTAACCAATACCGATCCGAATAATGTTTATATGATTCGCGACGTGGCTTCAATTACTGATGTTTTTATTGTTGGTGGTGGAAAAGGCGATTTGTACAATGTGCAGGATGTGCCACATGGCTCGGTTACACGACGTTGGTACGATTCTCCGGGAAATGATATTAAGCGACGCATTACCATTTATACGCCTCCGGGTTACGAAGAAAGTAAGGATAAATATCCGGTTTTGTATTTGCTACACGGAATGGGTGGCGACGAAGAAGCGTGGATTGCTCTTGGACGAACTTCTCAGATTTTGGATAACCTGATTGCGCAGGGAAAAGCAAAACCTATGATCGTGGTTATGCCCAACGGCAATGTAGCTCAGCAAGCAGCTCCCGGCGAATCACCAAAAGGATTGTACAAACCAAACATGCAATTGCCAAACACCATGGATGGTACGTATGAATCAACATTTATGGATATTGTGAAATTTGTTGAAAGCAATTATCGGGTGAAGGCCGACAAACCCGACCGTGCCATTGCAGGTCTTTCTATGGGAGGCTACCATTCTTTGCACATTTCACGCTATTATCCGGATACTTTTGATTACGTTGGTTTGTTTTCCGCTGCAATTATGCCGGATGCCGCAATGAAGTCGAAAGTTTATGAGAATTTTGACGAAACACTAAAAGCCCAAATAGATAACGGGTACAAGCTGTATTGGATTGGAATTGGCAAAACCGATTTTTTGTATCAGAACAACACAGACTATCGTGCCAAACTTGATAGTATGGGAATGAAATACACCTATGTGGAAACTGAAGGCGGTCATGTTTGGACTAATTGGCGGATTTACCTCAGTGAATTTGTTCCATTACTTTTTAAATAAAATACCGATCCGGTGCTTTAGTATCGGATCTTTTATTACCTGCTTAAGATCTAAATTATCAACATAGTAAACTAAAACAAATGAAAAAGACATTTTTACTAGTCGTTGCGAGTCTTGCAATCATGCTGGGAGCAAATGCACAGGAGTTAACTAACTTTATGAATAGGGAACCAATTGTTTCACCGGAAATAGGTGAAAGTCAGGTGACCTTTCGGTTTTTGGCACCCAAAGCTGATACTGTAAAAATTACCGGGGGATTTACGCCTACCGTTAAAATGAAAACTTTGTTTGGCGAAATGGATGTGCCGGGAAGCCTTGATCTAACAAAAGATGAAAAAGGCTTGTGGTCGATTACACTGCCATTGCCAGAGCCCGAATTATATACCTACAGTTTTATTGTAGATGGTACAACCGTAAACGATCCGAGGAATACTTTTATGCAGCGCGATGGCTCGCGTTACCTAAGCGTACTGCTGGTGCCGGGAGAAAAAACAGAGAATTATTTTGAAGCCGAAAAACGCGGAAATCTGCATCAGGTGTGGTACGATTCTCCAACATTAAAAATAAACAGGAGAATGTTTGTTTACACGCCTTATGGCTACGAAAACAGCAATAAAAGCTATCCGGTTTTATACCTGCTTCACGGGGGCGGTGGCGACGAAGATGCCTGGACTTCTATGGGACGTACCCGTCAGATTTTGGATAACTTGATTGAAAAAGGCCTTGCCGAACCGATGATTTGTGTGATGCCCAACGGAAATCCAAATCAAATGGCAGCGCAAACTACACAATTGCCTGTAAGCGATGTGGATTACAGAGATCCGTCGAACAGGAATAACTATGTCCACAGTATTGTTAAGGATATTGTACCCTACATTGAAAAGAATTACCGTGTTATTGCCGATCCTGATCATCGTGCTATTGCCGGTCTTTCAATGGGCGGTGGTCACACCATTGCTGCAGCTAACGAATATCCCGGAATGTTCCAGTATATCTGCCCGCTAAGTATGGGAATTAGGGGCGAACAACCCGATATTGATGAAAAGCTGCAAGGATTAAAAAAAGCAGGTTACAAACTTTATTGGCTGGCTTGTGGCAACACCGATTTTCTTTATGAAAGTGCACAAAAGCTGGATGCCAAACTAACGGAGAATGGCTTGGAACACACTTTCTACGTTACAGAGGGAGGGCATACCTGGGCCAACTGGCGTGTTTATTTAAATACATTTGCCCCGCTTTTATTCAAGTAGCATTATTTATACATAAGTTAGATGTTTAAGGCAACAACGCTCAAATTTCCTTAAAAGTAAAAGTTTAAAGAAATAGTTGTTGCCTTTTTTTCGCCTCCAAATGAACAAGGTCATATTTCGTACATCTTTATTTATTTTTGTTATTTCGAAGAACCTAAATTTTAACTATGAAACGAACATGAATTTTCCTCATTCTAAATTCACAAACAAGAATGATTAAAATTTATGTGAGTTCCTGAATGTATTCAAATTTTTTGAACATTCAGAAATCAAAAAATTTTAAACAGATGAAAATCCAGTATCTATTATTCATTGCATTTCTAAATGTATCGTTACTATCTTTTGCTCAAAGCAATAAAGGAACAGTAGTTACCGATACGCTTTATTCCAAAAACCTGGAAAACGATTTTGGCGAGAATCCTAGCCGGGCTGTTTCGGTTTATCTTCCTCCCAACTATCAAAACAGCGATCAGCATTATCCGGTTATCTATTTTCTGCATGGTTTTATGGGCGATAATAAAATGATGGACATGATGGCGAGTCTGCTTGATTATGCGATTGCCGATAAAAAAATAAAACCTTTTATAATGGTTATTCCCGACGAAAAAACCACTTACCAGGGAAGTTTCTATAGTAACTCGGGTGTTTTTGGGAACTGGGAAGATTTTACGGCTTTCGACCTCGTGAAGTATATGGATGAAAATTACCGTACTATTCCGAAAAAAGAAAGCCGTGGAATTACCGGCCACAGCATGGGCGGATATGGCGCATTAAAAATGGCCATGCACCATCCTGATATATTTAGTACGGTTTATGCAATTAGCCCGGGAGCCTTAACCATTGTTGCCGAGTATGGGCCAAACAGCAATACTTTCAGGGAATTGTCGGCAATAAAAACAATTGAGGGATTAAAAAAATCCTATTTTGGCGCAGTGATGATGGCCTTTGGCCGTGCATGGTCGCCAAATCCCGATAAGCCTCCGTTTTATTGCGATTTTCCGTTTGTTTACAACGACGATAAGCTCACGGTTAATCAGGAGGTGTTGCAGAAATGGTACGACAATATGCCTGTTCATATGATTGATGAGAACCTTGAAAACCTGCAACAGCTAAAAGCCATAAAACTCGACTGGGGACGAAATGCCGGCGACCGCTTTACGCTGCAGTGCGATATGTTTAGCCAACGTTTGGAAAATGTTGGAATCACCCATTTTGCTGAAGAATATATTGGTACGCACGGCAGTGGAATTTATACCAAAGAAGGGCGTATTCCTCAACAAGTATTGCCGTTTTTTGATTTCTATTTAGAGTTTTCAGAATAAAATTTCTGGTTTATTGATATCGAAAGAGGCTGTCCGGAGTTACTTTTCAGACAGCCTCTTGGTGCTTATGGTAAGCCCGATTTATTGAACTTCTCTGTTGTTTTCATAATTCTTGCTTTTATACATTGTATTTTCCATCTGCTTCTGGCTGGTATTCAATGCGCTGTATTGTAATGTCCACTTCGCCCTTGGGCGCGCTAAACTGAACGATATCTCCAACTTTATACCCCAGCAAAGCACTTCCTAACGGAGAAAGCACTGAGACATATTTTTTCTTAAAATCAGCCTCGTGGGGATAAACTATTTTTACCATCATTGTTGATTTTGTTTCTTCGTTAATTACCTGAACAACTGAATTCATTGTGACAAACTCGGGTGTTATCGATTTGGAATCCACTTTTTCAGCCCGGTATAGTTCGTTGGCAAGAAAAGTAAGATTTTTAACCTCAATACTTTTGTCATTTCGTGCGGCTTGAATAAGTTTACTTATCCTCAAATAGTCAAGTTGTGTAATTTTTATATTTCCTTTCATGTTATTTAATTTGCGTACGGGATCTCTAATAGATCAGTTAAATCTGCTGGTATTATTACGGGATAAACAATCGATTTTTCGATATGTAATTTCTGCAACGTATCTTTATACTGAAAACACACCTGGTTTCCTTCTTTAGCTCCCAAACAGGCAATCGCAATCGGATTATAAATCGATATATCAGAGCTATTCTGAATGTTGTGAGGCAATACAATTCTAACCAGTTGCTTTTTATTGTGCTCAGTTACCAAAATAAACGCTGAGTTTAACCTGATAATCTTTTCGGAGATATTCGCCGGATTATATTTCTTTGAAAATGTGATCATCATGAATAACTTATGAAAATTAGAAGGTGCGATGTGAGGTTTGCCTAAATCGTTATTTAAAAGACTTAGAATCTCATGATAATCGCTGTTTGTAATAGCTTTGTTATGCCATTCAAATGCTGCGATAGCTTGTTTTGATGTTTTATTATTATTCATTTCTTGAGTGAAATTAATAAAATTATAACAATAACGAATACGACTTAAAAAATAACGAATACGATTTAAATTTACAGTGCGTTATATTTGCGTGAAATGATTTTGATAATGTTTATTGCAAATCTTTTGAAGCGCTTAAACTGCCACTTTTCCTTTTATTTTATTCCAAACTTCTTTAATGGTATTTCCATGGCAGTTTCCCTCATCAATTTCTAAAACAACTTTATGGTTAATTGTTGCATTCTGAATTAGCAGGTTATAAGGGAGGATCCCAAGTGGTTTATGGTGTATGGACTCCGATTCAATTATATTCTCACAGTTCTCTTCGGTTTTTGTATATACAAATCCAAGGCGTTTTCTACTTTCCGGTGCGGTTTCTAAGTAACTTTTTAACTCGGTTTCTATTAATGGTTTCCCTTCTGAAAAGACTACAGAATAATCAGAACCAGAGATGATTTGTTTAATTTCATTTAAATAATTACCAAACGGAAAATAGACAATTAAATAGTTACAATTTTTAAGAGAATTGAGTGATTTAATGTATGCTATTACATTTTTAATGAGTTGAATACCTGGTTTTTCAGGAAACTGTAAACTTCTGATATACAGATTATGAAATCGGCAAAAGAAAATTTCTAATTCATAAAAGTTTTTGTTGTTGAAGTAATTAAATTTTGCGTATTTGTTCGTTTCCTCTAAGGTAGGTGTAATCCCTAATAAACACTCCAAAATACTGTGCTTATTCGTGTCGAGTATAATTAAGTTTTCTCTCTCAATCATAGCAAACGAACTTAAGTATTGGCTGATCCCCGTACCCCTTGTAAGCTCAATCATCGATAAGGTTTTCATATTTAATTACATCTAATTTTCTCTTATATTTGTATAACAAAGAGTGTGCCATGTGTCGGATACGATGTAAATAATATCGATATAGATGTAGGGTGGTGACTGGTATCTAAAAAATATTCGAAATAAACTATGGATAGTAAATACAAAGCAATTAAGCAGCTTATTGATTTTTGGGCTTTATACGAAGACGAAGAAAAAGGTGAGCAAACTTTATTGAATTTTTCACAATGGATAATTGACCAGATTGAAAGGGAAAAGATTTCTGATACAAAAATCAGAACAAGAAATGAAAATAAATCGCGCTCAGAAAGTTTGGACTATCTAAACCGGCTCGACCCATTATCTCGTTTTCAGGAACACATATTACGAATTGCGAGGTTGGAAGAGTTTTATTTACGGAAATATTTGGTTGACTTACCATTGAACTCCAGATTAGAATATCTTTTCCTGTTTACTGTTGATAGTTTGGAAAAGGCTAAAAAAACAGACCTTATTAATATTCATTTGGTTGAATATACTACGGGAATGGATACAATAAGACGATTAATAAAAAATAAATTGTTATATGAACTGCCTGATGTGCAGGATAAAAGAGCAAAATTGCTCGTGCTGACCAAGGAAGGAGATGGGGTTTTAAAAAGAGCCAACCGGAGAATGGATGAAGCACGAGATAAATTCTTATTATGTATTAGCCCGAACAAATGGAAAAAAGCATTACCCGTTTTAAATGAGATTGATGCATTCCATAGCGAGATATACTTAAATCACTACGATAAACCTTTTTCCGAGATATCGAACCTAATGGATTCGTTGAAACATTTAAATAAATAACACAAATTGTTGTGTTTGATCTGAAATTCGAACAAAACTATAACTGATGAACAAATTAAAAATTTACCTTTTTTTACTGGTTCTACTGGGTGTTTCCAGCTCCTGTTTAACAGATAAAAAAAACACGCCACAAAACTCAAATAAGCCCAATATCGTTATTATTTATCTCGATGATCTTGGCTATGGCGATTTAAGTGCCTATGGTGCAACAGAAATTCAGACGCCAAATATCGATCGATTAGCAAATCAAGGCGTAATGTTTACTGATGGTCACTCTTCTTCGGCAACCTGTACTCCTAGCCGTTATGCCTTGTTAACCGGCGTTTATCCGTGGCGAAATAAGGATGCAAAAATTTTACCGGGTACCGCACCATTAATTATTGATACGGCACAAGTAACCCTTCCAAAAATGTTAAAACAGCAGGGATATACTACCGGAGTGGTTGGAAAATGGCACCTCGGGCTGGGGAGCGGCCAGGTAAATTGGAACGAGCATGTTTCGCCGGGGCCAAATGAAATCGGTTTCGATTATTCGTACATAATGGCTGCTACGCAAGATCGTGTGCCTACGGTTTATCTCGAAAATGGTTTGGTTGAAGGGCTTGACCTGAATGACCCGATAGAAGTGAGTTATAGCAGTAATTTCGAGGGAGAACCAACCGGAAAAGACAATCCCGAATTGCTAACCATGAAATGGCATCACGGACATAACAATTCAGTTGTTAATGGTATTCCGCGAATTGGCTTTATGAAAGGAGGAGAGAACGCCAAATGGAGCGATGTGGATATGGCAGACCACTTTCTTGCAAAAGCACAAGACTACATTAAGCAACACAAAAACGAGCCTTTCTTTTTGTATTATGCCTTGCAGCAACCCCATGTTCCACGTACGCCACATCCTCGGTTTGTTGGCAGTACCAATCTTGGGCCGCGTGGCGATGTAATTGTGGAGGCCGACTGGTGTATTGGCGAATTTTTGAAAACGCTGGAAGATGAGGGAATTCTGGAAAATACACTGATTATTTTCTCAAGCGACAATGGCCCCGTACTCAACGATGGATATTACGATGATGCTGTTGAGCGAATTGGCAACCACGATCAAAACGGCGGATTACGAGGTGGAAAGTACAGTTTGTTTGAAGCAGGAACCCGTGTTCCGTTCATAACTTACTGGAAAGGGAAAATCGAACCTAAAAAATCGGATGCGTTAATCAGTCAGATTGATATTCTCGCATCGGTTGCGAAACTGACAGGTGCTGATTTGAATTCATCGGATAGTGAAGAGTTATTGGATGTGTTACTGGGAAAATCGGATGACGGACGTGATCAACTCATCCTGGAAGCATCAACACGCACCGCATATCGCAAAGGAAACTGGTTGATGATTCCTCCATATAAAGGGCCGGCAGTTGCAGCGCAGGTAAATATTGAACTGGGAAATTCACCGGATTTCCAGTTGTATGATCTGGGTGCAGACATCGGTCAGCAGGAGAATCTGGCAAAAAGTAATCCTGACAAACTAGAGGATATGCTTGCTGGTTATAAGGAAATTATGGGAGTCTTGCATTCAGAGGTGGAGGCACTTGAATTAAAATAGCAGAAGAGAATATAACTCTGCAATTGTTTTTAAATTCAGGAAAAGCAGCCGTTTTTTAGAGTTTGAAACAACTCAGTATAAGTGTTAAAGCATTTGTTAGATTACTACCTTTGCCACAGCACCTCATTTTTGTAGAACAATAAACATAAGCAGTTAATGAAAATACTCCATACATCCGATTGGCACCTCGGTAAGAAGCTTGATGATTTTTCCAGAATGGAAGAACAACAAGCTGTTTTGCAAGAAATTTGTGAAATTGCGGACCACGAACAAGCAGATGCTGTGTTGGTGGCAGGCGATTTATTCGATACGTTTAACCCGCCCACGGAAGCGGTCGACTTGTTGTACAAAACTTTGAAGCGCTTAACGCAGAATGGTCGCCGTCCGGTAATTGCCATTGCCGGCAACCACGACTCACCCGACCGCATTGAGGCACCCGATCCGCTGGCACGGGAATGCGGGATAATTTTTGCCGGCTATCCAAATTCCCGTATTGCTTCGTTTGAACTGGAATCAGGTATGAAAGTGTTAAACAGCGAAGATGGTTTTCTGGAAGTACAACTCCCGGAAACTCCCGTGCCTTTGCGAATATTACTTACGCCTTATGCCAACGAATACCGCCTGAAAACCTGTCTGGAAGTGGAAAACAGCGAAGACGAATTAAGAGCAGTACTTCAGAAAAAGTGGGAAGCACT
>NZ_FOHT01000082.1:0-1640 GCF_900111425.1 Draconibacterium orientale
TGGAAACGCCAGTCAAATTGACCACCCAAGGCCAATTTAAATTGACCATCGACGCCGGAGTAAATTGACCACCGACCATTTTCCACAAAAAAGAGAACGTTTTTCTTCTGTCAGATTACAACAAATTTACTGTTTTTTTATTCACTATAAATGTTTCGTTTTTTTCTCATCGATTCGCCCATCAGCTCAATCCTGTGCGATTGATGTATTAAACGGTCGAGTATGGCATCGGCAATCGTTTTCTCCCCGATTATTTCATACCACTTACTAACGGGGAGCTGGGATGTTACAAGCATAGATCCTTTATTGTGCCTGTCTTCAATTAACTCTAACAGAGCTATTCGGTTTTGGCTATCTAAGGGTTGCAGACCAAAATCATCAAGTATTATTAACTGATGCCTGGCCATTTTTGCAAGTTCTTTAAGATAAGATCCATCGGCTTTTGCCATTTTTAGTTTAGAAAACATTTTGGTTGTGTTAAAATACAAAACCCTGTATCCCTCAATACAGGCCTGATACCCTAAGGCTGTTGCAATATAGCTTTTGCCGGCACCGGTGCTGCCCGATATTAATACATTCTCGTTTTTATTAATAAAATCGCATTCTGCCAGTCTTAACAGTTTTGTCCGATCGATATTTCTTGCATGTTCGTACACCACGTTTTCAATGGTTGCCTTATAGTGGAACCTTGCATTTTTTATCAAACGCTCTATCTTTCGGTTGTTGCGATCGTCCCACTCGGCATCTGTTATCATCGATACAAACTGGTCGATGGTGTAATCATCGGTTTTACCCGTTTCGATAGCTGTTTTAAAAGCCCCATGCATACCATGGAGCTTCATCTGTTTCATTCGTGTTAATGTTACTTCGTTCATTGTTCTTTTACTTTATCAGTTGTAATATTTTCTTCCTCTTATGTTGTTATGAAAGGGAAGTTCCGGTTCGTCCGGTGTTTCATCGTCAAGTTTATCCAACCCTTTTTCCAGTATCTTTTGTATGATTTTGTAGTTGTAAACCTGGTGTTCCAATGCACGTTTACACGCGTTGGCAAGCCTTTCTTCTCCCACCTTTTTAGCAAAAGCCAATACGCCCATACAGCTTTTATAGGATTGTTCAGGGTGTTGTTTTCTTTCCAGCACATTGATTATAAATTCTTTTACACTCTGGTCAATTGAAGCTGCCCAGTTGATAAAACGCTGCGGTGTCCAGTCGGTAACAAACTGGTGTGTTGTTGCCAGGTGGTCTTTGTTTGTGGTGTAGAAGTATTTACGTCCATCTCTTTTGTGCAAAGCTATGCGGTTGTATTTATAGTATATTTCAACGGTTTTTGATGTAAACACCAGCTTAACCTTCTTCTTTAAATACTGACACGGAACGCTGTAATAATGTTTGTCTTTGCTCAGCAGCACATGCCCGTTCATGGCTACGGTGGCTATTGCTATTTCTTTAATCTCGTATTTTTCTACAGGTAATGCGGTAAGCTTGCCTTTTTCGTCTTCAACGAATAATTGATACCGGGACGTTGGCCTGCCGGTTAACTTTTTGTTGTTATGCTTGTCCAGTTCATCCCAAATTGCACTATTAAGCTCTTCCAAACTGTAAAAGTCTTTGTCGCGCAAGGCCGGATATATTCTTTGGTA
>NZ_FOHT01000049.1:0-23583 GCF_900111425.1 Draconibacterium orientale
GTTTGATCTTATTGTCATATCCACCTTTAAGATACAAATCTTAAAGGGACAATAAAAACAAAGGCTGTCCAATTTTACTTTTTGGACAGCCTCTTTTTATGTGGCCAGGTTTGTTACTCGTCATCATCATCAGATGAAGGCATTTTGAAAGAACCGAGATTTGTAATTTGATAAGTCGAAAGATCGTATCTTGATTTTACGTTGTCATCTACACGGGTAACCTGCATTTTGTTAACGTCGCCCGATGTTTTATCTTTTGATGTCGATTCCATTACATAACCGTATCCCATGCCGTTAGTTAATGCGCTGGTTTTGAAAAGTGTGCTGAAGAAGTCGCGATTGCTGGTTTTTAATTCTTCGGTAATCCAAAAATCCGATTCTACTTCGTCGGTATTATAGATGTACTGGTGGCATTGGTAGCCCGCAATATTTTTTGTTTTCCCGGTCTTTTTAACATCAGGGTGTGTGTAGCTCAAATCTGGCATTTCTTCATCACTATCAACTTCATCGGAGCTAAAATCTTCCAGGTTTTCGAAAAAGGTGCCAATGCCATATACGATACCTGTTTTCTCTCCATCGTTATTATTCAGTATAATCATGGCATTGTTTTTTGTGTCAATAATAAACATACCTTGTTCATTATCTCCAAAATCATTGGAAACAACCTCATATGCCAGGTTGCCGGTTTGGGCATTCAAGTATGTGATAAATTCTCCGTTGTGCGTTTGTTGTCCTTCGTTATCGTACATTTCAAGATGCATCTGTATGAGTTGGTTAAATAAATAGGCATCATCAATAGCTACCGGGTCACCAGTCATTCCAAATCCCTGTAACATCGAGCTCATCCGATTCTGCATGGCATCTTCGTTAGAACTGTTGTTCCCTTCTTCTGTTCCGGAAATTGAATCGATGGAATTTTCAACTTTATCAAGGCCTTTGTCTAGTTCCTCATCAATCTTATCATCGAGGCGCTTTTCAATTTTGTTTTTGGTCTTTTTCTTTACACGATCTAATAAACTTTGCCCACAAGCTACCTGAACAAATAGTATCGATAAAACTGATAATAGTGCGATTCTTAGTTTCATATGCTAATAGTTTTAATTCAGAAAATGAAATATAAATTTCGGACATTTTTAGATCAAAGTCAATTTCAATGTATTGCCATTTTGTTAAAAAAGTAATACAAGACCTTTTTTGTTTCTGAAAAATGCCTGTAAAAAGAGGGTACAACTAAACAATGCAACGAGTTTTTTTTGTTAAAGGCTGTATAATACCGAGAAGAAATGCATAATACTTCCGGCCAAAACAAACAGGTGCCAAATTCCGTGGCTGTATTTTAAGTTTCTCCACGCGTAAAAGATAACACCTATTGAATAACAGGCTCCACCAATAAACAAAAAGGCAATGCTCGACGTGGGCAGATTTCTAACAATCGGGCCAATAGCCAATAAAAACATCCAGCCCATGGCCAGGTAAATGCCAACCATTAATTTCCGGAAACGGGTTAAATAAATTGAGCGGACTACCATTCCGGCTATGGCCAAAGTCCATATTATTCCAAAAAGAGTCCAGCCCAAAGCTCCACGAATTGTGGTGAGTACAAATGGCGTGTAGGTGCCTGCTATAAGTAAAAATATGGCGGCATGATCGAATCGAACAAACAGGTTCTTTAATTTTTCGCGGGTGAAGCTATGGTAAAGCGTTGATGACAAATAGAGCAAAACCAAACTGCTCCCGAAAATACTGAAACTTACCACATGCCATACGTTGCCTTTTATACTTGCAAATACGACTAAAAGTACAAGCGCAGCAATACTTAGCAAAGTCCCAATTCCATGGGTGATACTATTAAATATCTCCTCTCCAATTGATAATGTGCGATATCCGGCTTCAACTTTTTTTCTCATAATCGTTGCTTTTCGAAGCAAATTTAATTCTATCCGAAATTACTTAAAAATATCGTTGTTGGATTAGAATATGTTTAGTATAAATAAGTTGGAATAATAATGTTTTGTTAGCCAGTTTGTTATTGAAATCGTTTTTAAAGTATTTAGAATTGTGAAGGAACTATTTTGGCCCAATTAACTCGATAAAATTTCCATCGGGATCTTGAACCAGCAGGAAAAAGCTATTCTCTCCGTTTTGTGATGGTTTGCCGCTTAATACTTTTACCCTGTGTTCTTCTACACGGTCTAAAACAGGTTGCAGGTGCTTCACCATTAAAGTAATGTATTGCATTCCGGTGTCGTCGCTCATAAATTTCTGTTTCGGGTGTTTGGCTTTTGTTCCCAGGCTCATCAGTTTCCATTCGCTGGCTTCTTCACTGTCTTCCAGTTTTAAAATGGTAACATCCAGCTGGTAACTATCTGTTAATCCCAGCTCGGTACATTGTTCTTTCGAAACCGAAAATTCGCCGGTTTTTACCATTCCAATAACATTGGTGTAAAAATCGATTGATTTTTCGAGGTCTTCAACAACAACGCCAACGCCAATTGCCGATTTGCTAAAGTTGCTTTGTGCTACCGAAAAAAGTGCAAAAAGAATCAGGAAAAGAGAAAATAGACTTTTTTTCATTGTTCTAGATTTAATTGATTTTTAGTGAATGTAAATTTATAGAATTAAAGAGAATAAATAAATTGGCGGGAAATAAAGTTCGTCTATCTTTATAAAAAGAACAAAAATGAAGTTACCTGTTGTAAATAATACCAACCTGGAAAACCTGATGGACAAGGCTGAGATTGTTCAGCAAACGGCCGAGCAGATCATGAAAGATTTTGGAATGTTTGGCGTTGAAATTACTTTTTCGGGCAATATCGACAATGCTTATCAGGAGCTGCACCAACAGCTGATTGACCAGATAACAGGGCTTGTGGAAACCAACTACGACTTGTTGTTATCAGTACTTTACCAGGTTGATATTACCAATCGCGAGATTGTTCAGGCCGAGCAGGATTTGCCTCATTATTCGCATATCGAAATTATTGCGCACCAGGTGATAGCCCGCGATTTGAAAAAGGTTTTGCTACGCCGGTATTTTAAAATGAAAGATGAGGAAGGCGGATTAGAAAGGGGTATTGACAAAACATGAAAAAGCGCCTTACGACGCTTTTCTGTTTTCTATTTTACTTTTTTAATAGCCAAAAACATAGCGGATATTAAACCCGAAACCCTTTGCATGAAAATCGGTTTCTTCAACGATACTTATTGCCGGACGCCAATCGGCTCCCAGTGCAACAGGGATGTTGTTAAAATGATATTCCAGCCCAATTTCTCCTACTGCTCCCAGCCAAAACGGATCGTCAATCCAAACATACGGGCCGGCTCCAACATACCAGTAAAACGCTTCCCTGTCAATCGGGCGGTACAGGAAATCCCACAGCAGATCAACTCCAACTCCATCTCCTATTGAAAGATCGGCATGAATGCGGCTAAATTTGCCGGTGCTAAAAATACCGTCAATAGCAACATTTCCGCCTGAAATATCACCAAAACGAACACCAAGTTCTTGTGCATTTGATGAAACAATTCCACCAATTACTATAGCTAAAACAGCTATAAGTTTTACCATTGTTTTTTTCATAATATTGAATTTAATGTTATGTGTTTTTTTTGAATCGGAAAGAACATAAGTAACAACGTTTATTTTATCCATTTAACAAAAACTCAAAAGGATAGTTTTAGCCCGACATAAATTTGGTACGAGAAATGCTTATCGCTAAGGATCTACAGGGGGCGGGCAATCATTATTCCGGTGGCCGTTTTTTGGTTTTGAAGGTATTCAAACAGCGTTTCTTCCGATAAAATTACTTTTTCAGCTTTTGATGATGCGTGCATAAAATAAAGCTCATCGCCATTAAAAACGGCTATTCCAACATGTGTAATATCAAGGCCGCCAATATTGGTAGTGATACCAAAAATATCGCCATTCTTAATGAAATGTTTTACCGTCTCCAGCTTTTCTGTAGGGATGTAGTATAGGTTGGTGTTTGTTAATTCCTGTTCCTGCTTGTGCAGCGCTTCAATAAATACCGCATTGTTTTTAAGTGGTTTGTAGCTACTGGGGTGTTGACTCATAAAATTAATCGTTTTATTAAAACTGGTATTGCCAATCGATTGCGAAACAGACTTTACCGTTTGCTTTTTGTCGTTATCCAAAATCCAGTCGCTGAAATAATGCAATCGCGAAGGGTAGCCGTTTATCTCTCCACCACGATAACGGATAAGTTGCAACTCGTTTTTAAATTGTTTAAACGAAGGCTTTCGTGTTTGGGCTGTTCGTGCCAGTGCCAGGCAGTTTTCGGCAAATGTGGTACAATCCAGTTCCTGCAGATTTACGATTAACTGTTCGGGTTCGGTTTCTAATGTGTGCGCAACGTAAGGCGTGTTCATCAATAGTTTTCCGGCAAAAACCACAAGTTCTGCTGTTGATTTTTCGCTGTGTTGTTGCAGTTCTGCAAGAATGTGTTTGCAAATTTCTTCATCAGCATTATTGCTACCATGCTGGGCAAGAAGGATTGAAACGCTAAAAAGCAGAGCGCCGGCTAACAGAAAAATTTTCTTTTTCATTATAGATACATTTTTTTGATGCTAAAAAATAAAGGTATGATTTTTTTGTAAAAATGATAATTCCTGTGGTACATCACTTAACTCTACAACACTTCGAAAAGACGAAGGCCAAACCAAAGGGTTAAAAGCAGCATTGCAAAAGCAAAAATGGAATATAAAATGATTCGTATTTTACGATTCGATTTGTTTTTTCTTTGACTCATCCTGAAATTATGTGTTATCAGCTTTGAGTTGATATACGAAAAAAAGAGTTTGAGGTTTTGATGAATAAAAATTGCCAATGAAATTGAAAACGGGAAAAAAGGTGGTACTTTTAGACACATGAATATTTAACCAATTTCATGAAAAGATTGACGCTTTTGTTTTTTTTACTTTACCATTCTGTATGTTTTGGGCAAATGTATTTGTCTGATGTTGAGTTCGACAAAGTGGGGTGCGAGCAGGTTGAGCATTTTGTGAAGAGCCAGATTAACAACAATACCGAAACTTTCTCGGATGTAAAACCCTCTTTGGAACCAACGGCCAGCACCAACGGTTTTCGTTTTCACGAGCGCGAATATGTAATAAAAGACAGCCTGCCAAAGGTGTGGTCGTTTTACGTTCATACCAATCCGACTATAGCGTGGAATGCATCGCGGTTTTCATTTGCAATGTTGTTTTCGAAGCCCAATAATGAGATGATCTATCAGAACGGGCATGTTGATGGAATTGATGCGGGCCAGGTTATTTATTTAAATCTGAATGTTTTAAGAATTAAAAAGCTGGCCACGGCTTTTGAGATTACAACGGTTGACGACAAAAAGAAAGTAATTGAGTTTAGTTATGTGGAGGACAATATTACGCATGGCAAGCAGCAGTTAACTTTTATAAAAATGCGAAGGGGTTACACAAAAATTATACATCGAACTTATTTTAAAAGCGAGTCAACTTTGCGCGACCACTTTTTATACCCTTATTTTCATACGCGCCTTACCAATACCTACCACCGAAACATGAAACATTTGCTTAAGGCATCGGAGAATTAGTAGTTTCTACTACAACTATCGAGTTCTCCCACGCGAATTGTTCGATCTCCCACAAAAAGAATCACTTCTCCCTGCTTTGGAGGCCGTTCTCCCATGGTTTTCTGCTGTTCTCCCATGGCTATAGATGGTTCTCCCTCGATTAGGGGTAGTTCTCCCATACATTTTTCCGGTTCTCCCGCGGGAGATTTTACAAAATGTCAGCGAATTGTGTTTTTTGTATGTGTAATTTTACTTTTTGTAAGGGAGAGCTGTCGTTGATAACAAGTAAATACCCCCATTAGGTAAGCAGATTATTGTAGATGGAGTAATTCTCTTCATCGAACACACAAAATATCACCGTTTCAATTTCCTGATTGTTCACCAGAAAATCTTTCACCGTTTGTGTGGCAATTTTAGCTGCCTCTTGTTTCGGGTAACCGTAAATGCCTGTGCTGATATTGGGAAAAGCAATGGTTTTTACACTGTTTTGCAGCGCCTCTTCCAAACTTCGGCGGTAACACGATGCCAGTTTTTCGGCTTCGTTGTATCGGCCTCCGTTATAAACCGGGCCAACGGTGTGAATCACATATTTTGCCGGAAGATTGTATCCTTTAGTAATTTTTGCATCGCCGGTTTCGCAGCCATTTAGTTGGCGGCATTCGTTTAAAAGTTCGGGGCCGGCTGCCCGGTGAATGGCTCCATCAACGCCGCCACCACCCAACAACGATTTGTTGGCGGCATTTACAATAGCATCAACTTCAAGTTGGGTAATATCGCTTCGGTGTAATTGAATTGTACTCATAACTGTGGCTTTTATATCTAATAATTCCCCAGGCTTTGCCATGGGAGTCAACTACAAGAATTTTCTTTATCCAAGATACAAAGTTTTCTGTTACACCGGGGCAAATCGTATTAATCATCAACCAAATCTTCAATGTTTTCGTCTGATTCGGGAACAGCCATTTCTGCCGATCTGGCACGAACATCGTTGAAATTAAGTTGTTTACGTGCAGCTTTAACTACTATTCCAATTACAAATTTTATGGCAATATGTTCGGCCACCTCCGGGAGGTAAGGTATGTCAATTTTATCGTTGGCAAGGCGTGTTAAACGTCGCACCAATCGTTTGGCTTCCTTTTTCGAAATACCCTGGTCGGAGCTGCGGATGAGGTCGTAAAACTCGTTGGGTAAATGGTCGTATAAAAAGGTGTCGATTTTAAAGATCACTTTAACGAGAATCTTTTCTTCGCCGGTTTCATTGATAAAAGGCACATCAATTTTTTCGTTTAAGCGAATGGCAAGATCTTTAATCTCGGCCTCCGTCATTTTGTTGCGCTTTTTAGGTTCGGCATAAAAATCATCCAGAAGCGACATAAATTCTTCTGTCGATAATTCGGCTACTTTTGTTGTCATAATTATTTTGGATTTAATGTTGAATAAAATGTGTAATGTTTCGTTTTTAAGCCTGAAATAGTGATTCAAGCAAGTTGCGGGTTTCGTTGTTGTAAACGCCGTTTATTTCCAGTTCCGGTTTACGGGTTTGCAACTCCTTTACTCCGTTTTCGGTTTTTGGGCCAAAATCACCATCCGAAGTTCCCACGTTAATATTCAGCAGTTTTAAGGCATTCTGCAAGGCAACCACAGGGGCACCTTTACTGCCTTTTTGAAGTAAGGGGTGGGGAATAATGAGTTGTTCCCGAGCAGCCAACCGTTGATACGACAAAACGGTATTTATGCGGTAAGCCGAAACCGATACGCGGTTGCCCTGGTTGCCGCCCAGGCAGTAAACCCGCTTTTTGTCGGTAGAAATACCCAAGAAAAAACCAACATGCCCTTTCCACGATTCGGGACTTTCGCGCCAGAAAACCACCACATCACCCGGTTCGGGATGTATGGTTTTTACACCCACATTGAGCCACGAACGTGCATTGGGTTTTTTCGAGTATTCCAGGCCGGCTTTCATGGCCACCCAGTTAACAAAATTGCTGCACCACGGAATTTCGTCGGAGGTAATGCCTGCAATGCCTGCTTCTTGTGCGTATTTTAAAACTTCCGGGTTATGTTCCGAGCCAATAATTTCTTCGGTACCCAGCTCGGCAAAAGCTATTTTTAATAAATCTTCCATTTTAATTTGCTTTACAGATTTATACCTAAAAATCGTTTGGGATTAGCGCTGGCAATGGTGTCGAAATCATCGCCAAATGCTGCCTTAAAATCGGAGAAATATTGTTCCATGCTTGGCCCGAAAAACTGGGTGAGGTAATAATCGGAGCCATACAGGATTTTCGATCTTTCGTAATCGGTAAGCTTATCAAAGAAACTGGTTTTAAAAGTGCTAAGTGTTTCGCGAATGCTGAAAACCATTTCCTGACTGGTTGGCGATTCGATAACCGTTCCTTCCGAAAAACAGGAGAGGTCGGTATAGGCATTCGGGTATTTCGGGTTTTTAATGATATCGAAAATGGCCTTTGCCCAGTTGTCGATAAAGCCGGTTCGGTAAAGCGCATTCCACACTTTGGCGCGTTCGGCGATGGTGAGGTCGTCGCGCAGAATTCGTTTTCTACGTTTCAAGGTGTAGGCTTCGCGGATTATTTTCTTGTCCTTATTCGACAGCGACATAATCGCATCTTCAAATTCCTCTTCATCCACCCGTTTTTGTTCTTCCGGGAAGTTGTAATTTATGTAGTCCATAATCTGACCACTGCCGCCAAAATGCGCAAAATTGATGGTCAGTTCCGGATATTTTTTCATTACCAGTTCCCACAGTTTGGGGTGGTTTAGTTTTGTTGCGCGTTCGGCAATGGCCTTGTGTACTTTACGGCTAAAAAAGCGATAGTCGAAAACCAGCGGCTTTTTTGGTTTTAGCGTGTTTCCGTTTAAGAGTACATCGCCGCGCACTTTTAGCACCGACGACAAACAGGCAAATCCGCTGTTTGAATTGTGCACCGTTATCGGGATATTGTGCTCCTGGCATAAGGCATAAATTCCTGATGTGTTGCGGGTTCCCATTAATACCGGGTCGGTAGGAGAGAATCCGGCCGGAGCATACAATTTTACACCGGCAAAGCGGCCATCTTCGGCAATAATTTTCTCTTTTAGCTTATCAACCAGGTTGACTTTGCCTTTGTATTCGCGGCGCGGATCGACACTAAAAAACGGTTTTATTGTTTCGTATTCACCTGCCAGGTACTCCAGATCTGCAATTTGCTGGGCGTAGTTGGCATTATCGAAAATTTCCACTTCCTCATCCGATTTCCGGTCAAAACTGTCTTCAAATTGTTTTACATGGTCTCTGATTTTGTCGAAAGCTTCGGCCAGTTCTTCGCTCTGAAGTTTACGGTTTACACGCATTTTAATAAAAGGCAGCGCCACCGATAGCAGCCAGAAAATTCGTTTTATACGTTTGCGGTAACGTTTATTCTGGTTCTCGTCGTCGTCGTTATCATCGGCATAAGTCAGGTCAAACATCAGCGGCGTGGTAATCACTTTTCCCCGGTAAACCTTGTCGAGTGCTTCAAACACATCTTCGCTCGATGGCTGCGTAACTTCTTCCAGCGTGCGGTTAATACCGTCAATTTTAAATCTCAGTTCGGCCGATGTAACTCCTTTGTCCACCAGGTCTTTAATGGCAAGTAGCGATTGAACCACATTTACCAGTTTGCGTATAATCACGTCTTTGTTAAAAATGTGGCAATGAATGTCATAGTAAGTTGTCATAATTATGGGTTTAAAAAACATTAAGCTTTGTTTAGGCTATATTAATGTAGAAGCGGCAGTTCCATTGGGAACCGTAACTAAAAACAAAAGCCTTGAATTGTGTTTCATGTGTTGTTGGTTTGTGTTTGCAATCTCCGGGTCACCACTTCAGAGTTTGTTCAATTATTTGATTTACAAGTTATGAAATGAAGTGATAAATAACAACTAATTGGTATGAATATATTTGGGAGTTGCTTTAAAAATAAAAAAGTCACTATCGGTAAACGATAGTGACTTTCTCGTTGAATATTGAATTGTGATTTTGCTCTAACAAGAACAAAACAACGCTGCAGCCAGGGCAGCTCCTGCAATTGGGCCCAGGATTGGTACCCATGCGTAAGCCCAGTCGGAACTTCCTTTGTTGGGTGCTTTTAACAGGCTGTGGACGATACGTGGCCCAAGGTCGCGGGCAGGGTTTATGGCGTAGCCCGTTGGGCCGCCAAGACTTAAGCCTATTGCCGTTACCAACAGTGCAACGGGAAGTGCTCCAATTGATCCCAGACCAACTTCAACAGTCTGTAGCTGCTGGGTTTCAAACTTAAAATCGGAGATGTAAAAGATCACAAAAATGAGTACAAAGGTTCCGATAAGTTCGGTTATAAAATTGTTCCTGTAATTTCTTATGGCCGGCGATGTGGCAAAAACACCCAAATATCCGTCTTTATCGGTGTTGGCCTTAAAATGATCGCGGTAGGTAAACCAAACCAATACGGCACCGAGCATGGCGCCTATTATTTCGCCGGCAATATATACCGGAACTTTAGCCCACGGGAATATCCCGCCAAATGCGAGGCCAAGTGTTACTGCCGGGTTTAAGTGCGCTCCGCTAATGGGGCCGGCAACTATTACTGCCATCATTACTGCCAGTCCCCAACCCAGTGAAATTACAATCCATCCGCCGTTGTGCCCCTTTGTATTTTTTAGTACAACATTTGCCACAACTCCATTTCCCAGGAGAATCATAATCATTGTGGCAATTATCTCTGCTACAAATTCATTCATTTTAGTTATAGGTTTATTTTAATATTCTTTATTGTTTCGTTTTAATTAAATGGTTAGAGGTAATAACCTTTGGCAATTTGGGTAAATTCTTCAACTTGTTGATTAATCCAACCGGTATCTTTATTTAATTCGTTTGCCATTATTTGTGCCACTTTGGGCGCCATTTCTTCGGCTGCACGCGCATCGAGATATAAAGCTCGTACCCGGCGAGCCAGTACATCATCAAGTGTTATTGCCATTTCTTTTTTGCAAGCCCAAACCACTTCGGCAACCGTAAACTCAAGCCGTTCGTGAAGTTTTTCTCCCAATTCCGGATCGTTTTCAATCATCTCCTTAATTTCTTTTGCTTCCGATCCATATACATAAAAATGATCGTTATGATCAATGTTTTTTGTGTATCCGTGAATGGCCAGGTTTTCGGTTTGGCAGGGGCGTTCGGGTAAGCCAGCCAAAATAACGGCATTGTTTATGGTATCTTCGCCCATTTTGCGGTAGGTTGTCCATTTTCCGCCGGTAATAGTAATTAGCCCCGATAAACTCATGATAACTTTATGGCTGCGTGAAATTTCCTTGGTTTTTTTGTCTTCTCCTTCGGGGGCGGCAAGTGGCCGTAGCCCGGCAAAAATACTTTTTACATCGCTTCTTTTCGGAGGGCGTGTAAGGTAGCGTTTGGCAGTGCTTAGTATAAACTCAATTTCTTCTTCCAGTGCTCTTGGTTCAAGGCTGGCATTTTCAATAAGGGTGTCGGTAGTGCCAACTACTACTTTCCCGCGCCACGGAACGGCAAAAAGCACGCGCCCGTCATCGGTTTTGGGAATCATTATTGCATGGTCACCTTTCAGAAAATCATGATCGAGTACAAGATGGATTCCCTGGCTGGGCACCACTTTTTTGGGAGTGCCGGGTTCATCCATTTGTAAAATTTCGTCGGTAAAAACTCCGGTTGCGTTTACCACTGCTTTGGCTCGTATTTCAAATTCATCGCCATCAATCATATCTTTGGCTTTTACCCCGCAAATCATTCCATCTTTGTCTTTTAGCAGACCAATAACTTTGGTATAATTTACGGCCACTCCATCGTAATCAATAATGGTTTGTGCAAGGTTTATCGAAAGTCGGGCATCATCAAATTGTCCGTCGTGGTATATCACGCCACCTGTTAAGCCTTCTTCTTTCAGGGTGGGTAAAGCTTCCAGTGTTTCCTGCTTGGTGAGGTGCACCGAAGGCCCCAGTCCCAGTTTTCCGGCCATCATGTCGTAAACTTTTAAGCCGATGGTGTAAAAGGGGCCGCCCCACCATTCGTAGTTAGGAATAATAAACGACTGGTTTTTTACCAGGTGAGGCGCATTTTGCAGCATTAATCCGCGTTCGCGCAGGGCTTCCAAAACCAGCGAGATGTCGCCCTGTGCCAAATAGCGCACACCACCGTGCACCAGTTTGGTACTTCGGCTCGAGGTTCCTTTGCCAAAATCGGCCCCTTCGAGCAGCAGTGTTTTGTATTTTCGGGTAGCCGATTCGAGTGCGACTCCCAATCCTGAAGCACCACCGCCGATTACAACAATATCCCATTCAATATCGGCTTTGGCTTTCCGTAATTGTTTATGTCTTTTCATAAGTATTAGGTTTAGTCGGTAGTTTACTCATCATCATCGTCGTCAATCCATTCCTTGGCTTTTGTGAGTGCTTTTTGCCATTTGCGTATGGATTTTTCCATCACCTCTTTCGAGATTTGAGGCGTAAAAGTTTTGTCTTTTTCCCATTGCGATTGCAGGTCGTTCAGATCGTGCCAGTAGCCAACCGCTAAACCGGCCAGATAGGCAGCTCCCAGAGCAGTGGTTTCCAGTTGTCGGGGACGGATTACCGGCGACTGCAGTGTTTCCGACTGAAATTGCAGCAGCAGGTTGTTGGCTGCCGCGCCGCCATCAACACGTAGTTCTTTAATTTCAATGCCCGAGTCGGCTTCCATGGCTTTCAGCACATCCATCACCTGAAAGGCAATTCCTTCTAATGTTGCCCGTGCAAAATGTCCGTTCGATGTTCCCCGGGTTATGCCAACCACAATGCCTCGTGCGTATTGGTCCCAGTGTGGAGCTCCAAGCCCGGTTAGTGCCGGAACAAAATAAACACCACCATTATCTTCCACCGATAAAGCCAGTTCCTCAATTTCAGGGGCACTGTTTATCAGGCCCAGCTGGTCGCGAAGCCACTGAACGGCGGCCCCTGCAATAAAAATGCTTCCTTCCAGCGCGTAGGATACTTTTCCGTCTATCTTCCAGGCGATGGTAGTTACCAGATTGTTTTCCGAAAGGATGGCTTTTTCTCCGGTATTAAGCAACATGAAGCAGCCGGTTCCGTAGGTGTTTTTTGCCATTCCGGGATGTATGCATTGCTGGCCAAACAAGGCTGCCTGCTGGTCGCCGGCAATACCGGCAATTGGTATTTCGTGCGCAAATATTGTTGTTTTGGTGTGTCCAACTATTTCGCTTGATGCACAAACCTTAGGAAGCATACTTTCGGGAATATCAAACAGTTCCAGTAGCTCTTTATCCCAACAGCAATCGTGTATATTGTAGAGTAATGTTCTGCTGGCATTGGTAATATCAGTAACGTGTTTGTCGCCCCGGGTAAGTTTCCATATTAACCACGAATCAACGGTGCCAAATGCCAATTTCCCCTCATTTGCTTTTTCTCGTGCGCCTTTCACATTTTCAAGAATCCATTGCACTTTGGTGCCCGAAAAATAAGCATCAATTACCAGTCCTGTTTTGTTGCGAATCAGTTTCTGGTATCCTTTTTCTTTTAGTGCATCGCAGTATTTGGCTGTTCGCCGGTCTTGCCAAACAATGGCATTGTACACCGGTTCGCCGGTTTCGCGCTCCCAAACTATGGTTGTTTCGCGTTGGTTGGTTATACCAATTGCAGCAATATTTTTTCCGTTAATACCAATTTTTGTAATGGCCTCGGCTGCAACCGCTGCCTGCGACGACCAAATTTCGTTGGGGTCGTGTTCTACCCAGCCCGGTTTCGGAAATATCTGTTCAAACTCTTTGTGGGCAACCGATTTTATGGCACCATGCTGATCGAAAACAATGGCACGCGAACTGGTTGTGCCCTGGTCAAACGCAAGTATGTATTTATTCATAAGGTTTATGGTTTTAAGTTCTTGATTTTAAGTAGTGAGTTATCGATCATCTGAAAATAGGCATTCATCAGTTCTATCTGTTCGGTGCCTTTATTGGTGATCGTGTAATATTTTCGTGGAATTCCCGATTCAAGCTCTTGCCAACGCGAGGTTAGCATTCCATCTTTTTTTAATCGGTTTAACAGGGGGTACAGTGTGCCTTCTGCAATTTCAATCGATGATAACTCCCGAATTTTATCAATGAGTTCGTAGCCGTAGTAGGTTTTTTTCTCAAGGAAAAGTAAGATCATGTATTCAATCAATCCTTTCTTGATTTGCGACTTCCACCGAATGTTAAAATCTTGCCCTGTTTTAATATTGGTCATAAATTTTGTTTTCAGAATATCCCCGACTAATGTATAAACAAATACATAGTAATACAAGGTAAGTAGTAAAATAGAATACTGTTTTAGAGCACATGGGGTTAGTGGCTGATAATTTGTGGGGTAACAGCGTTTGGGGGATTTGTTCGTGTATTTTAGAAAATGGTTGAATTGCTGCTGTTATACCAAGTTGACCACAAAATGCCGCATATGAATTTGTTCTTTTCCGTTTCTACTGCGTTGAAAAATTATAACGTAGCTCGGCTATGCTAAAATTTTCGCCTTGTACAAACGGAAAATAACCGGCATATCCAATACGGCATTTTATAATCAAATTGGTATTAGCTTTCAAACTTAACCGGAGCAAAAAATTCAGGACGATGATAATCCGGGTTTTCCGTGTTAATAGCATTCCAGGTTACAAAGTGCGGATCAGAAGTTTCGTCGCCACATTTATAGAAATTAGCTTTGGCCTCAAGTCCGTTTAATCGCTGTACTTTATCAAAAGCAAAACACTGCGTTGGTATGCAGATCATCATTTCCCACGAAAAACTTCCCGACTTTTCAGCAAAGGGCTCATTGCCAAGGCTCGATTCAATATCGATTTGTTTTATCACTTCCGGCAAAATGGGCGTGCGGTTTTCGCGTCCCGGGCCATAACCAACATGAGGGGTTCCAATGCAGTTAAACTCAAAATTGTAATAATTCGTTCCGTCTATCGAAATAAAAAACTCAACCGTGCTGTCTTTGTAAACATCGCCGTTTATTTTGGTTTCCTGCGCCAGAATATTTTTCTCCTGAACGTAAAATTTCAACCAGATTTCATTCCCGGTGTGTGCAATTCTGAATTTTATTTCGGGCTTGTACGGAAAAGCTTTTTCCCAATTCAAAATGTCAATAACCTCAGTTTTCGTGTTTTTCTCTAAAAGTAAAGCCGCTTCCTGCACTGAAAGTGAGCTTGTTGTGTTGATTTTTGTAACGGTAAGATTCTTCATGCTGTATGTTTTATGTCTGTAAAGATGTTATTTTTCTCTCAACATTTTTACTGAATTAAGTCAGGTTACCCCCCGGCTTTTATATATTTGAGGTTCTTTAATTCGAACTGTTACGCCAGCCAAAACTGAAAAGTTGCGTGCGTATCTTTTTTTTGAAGTAGTAAATGAACCGATTTGAATTTATAATAGCCTTAACCGAGCATCGTTTCTTGGGGCTGGTTTTTCAGCCTTTTTTAATTGAAAAGAAGGAGCGTTTTTATTCGGTGGTGCGATTGGTAAAACCGCACGATTTAAATGATCCGGAATATTCGTTTAAACCCTACGAAAAAGAGCTGGTTCAGTTAATTGAGAAGTACAGTGATGAGGTGCTCACCAAAAAGTTTTCACGTGCGGGCAGCGTGTCCGATTTTTATGCATCGTTGCGCCCCGGTTATTTTGAAAAACAGGTAACACCTTTTATCGAGAAATGCATGATGCAGGTGTGCTCCATTTTAATGCTGAGCCCGGTGCGTTTGTTTCGTAAAGAGGCCAAATATTCGAACCTGTACGACGAAGACGAATTGAAAGTACCGCCGTTTTTTGCCCGGCCTGAATTTGAATTTGAGCGCACCGAAACCCAAACCCGTTATAAGTTGCGCATATTTTTGGAAGAAAAGGAAATGCTGTTATCCGCGCGGTCGGTTGAGTTGGTAACCAACGATCCGTGTTTGTTAATTTACCGAAATCAGCTGGTGGCGTTTGAAAAACTGAATGCCAAAAAGCTGATGCCCTTTTTCGAGAAAGATTACGTAACGGTGCCGAACACCATCGAGGACAAATATTATTCGGGTTTTGTGCTGAATACCGTACGCGATTACGATGTAAAAGCCAGAGGTTTCGAAGTGGTTAAGGCAACTGCCGGGAAAAAAGCTGTATTGTCGCTCGAAAATAACCTGCAATACCGGCCGTGTTTGGTGCTGAATTTCGAATATGGCGACGAAAAATTCCTGCCCGATTCGGCCCGGGAAATGGCGGTTAGCGTGAAAAAGCAAAACGGCACCTTTGTGTATTATAAAACCACGCGCGATTTCACCTGGGAAAAGAAAATACTTCAGCTTATAAAAAATACCGGTTTAAAGGATGATAACGGATCATATACCATAAACGGCGTTTCCCTGCTTGAACCGCAAAATGCGCTGTACTATTTTGTGAACTGGCTAAACGATAAACGGCCACAGCTGGAAGAAAAAGGGATTGTGATAAAACAGGAACAGCTGGAGAAAAAGTTTTATACCGGAAGCCAAAAACTGGAATTAAAAACGCAAACAAAAGGCGACTGGTTTGATGTTTATGCGGTGGTGAAATTTGGTGAATTCAGCATTCCATTTATTCAGCTAAAAAAATACATTTTAAACGATACACGCGAGTTTGAACTGCCAAACGGCGAAATTGCCGTATTGCCTGAGGAATGGTTTGCCCGCTACAAAGGACTTTTGCCTTTTGGAAAACAACAGGGCGAGCATATAAAATTCGAGAAGCACCATTTTACCTTACTGCAAAATTCCATTCAGGAAGTTGACAAGGAGGTAAAACAAAAATATGAAAAGCTGGTGAACGCTGAAATGGAGCATCAGGTGCTGCCTGCGAACTTAAAAGCCAAGCTGCGAAATTACCAGGAAGAAGGTTTTAACTGGATGTATGGTTTGTACCGAAACGGATTGGGCGGTTGCCTGGCCGACGATATGGGGCTGGGAAAAACCCTGCAAACTCTTACGCTGCTGTTGAAATTGAAACGCTTAAAACAGGAAATAAAAATTCATAATCCTGTTGATGCAAGCGGCCAGCGCGATTTATTTGCCGACGAATCAAAATCGGAAGCCGTTGTTCAGCCCGCAAGTTTAATTGTTGTCCCCACATCGCTGGTGCACAACTGGAGCAACGAAATACGAAAGTTCACTCCGGCACTTAAAGTTTATCAGCATGTGGGAACGCAACGAAAAAAAGCTGAGGAATTGGGAAGGCTGGCTTCGTACTACGACATTATTATTACCACCTACGGAACGGTACGTAACGATATCGACAAGTTGCGCGGAACCGAATTCTTTTACCTGATTTTAGACGAAAGCCAGTCGATAAAGAATTCCGGATCGAAAACCTATAAGGCGGTAATGGATATTAAAGCGCGTTACAAACTGGTAATTACCGGAACGCCTATCGAAAATTCGCTGTCGGATTTATGGTCGCAAATGAATTTTCTGAATCCCGGTATGTTGGGGAACCTGGCCTTTTTCAGGCGTACTTTTATTACCCCAATTGAAAAGCATGCCAACGAAGAGCAAATGGACAAATTGCAACTGATGATTCGCCCGTTTGTTTTGCGTCGTAAAAAAGTGGAGGTAGCCAAAGATCTTCCACCACTTATGGAAGAAGTGCGTATTTGCCCCATGGCCGGCGAACAGCAAAAACTGTACGAGCAGGAGAAGTCGGTGATTCGGAATACCATTCTATCGACCATTGAAAAAGAGGGGCTCAAAAAATCGCAGTTTGTGGTTTTGCAGGGGCTTACCAAATTGCGTCAGTTAGCAAATCATCCGTCGTTGGTTGATGATGAGGCAGCGGAAGGGTCGGGTAAATTCGACGAGATTTTCCGGATGTTAAGCAACCTCGTGGCAGAGAAACATAAAGTGCTGGTGTTCTCTTCGTTTGTTACCCACCTCGAATTGCTGCAGCGTAAAATTGAAAAAGAAAAGTGGAAGTACAGCAAGCTTACCGGGCAAACCACAAAACGCGAAAAAGTAATAAAGGCATTTCAGGAAGATGAGGAGAACCGGATTTTCCTGATTTCGTTGAAAGCCGGTGGAGTAGGGCTTAATCTTACCGAGGCCGACTATGTTTTTATCATCGATCCGTGGTGGAACCCCGCAGCCGAAAACCAGGCGATAAACCGGGCGCACCGCATCGGGCAGGATAAGCATGTTTTTGTGTATCGTTTTATTACCGAAAATTCGATCGAGGAAAAAATCCAGAAACTAAAAGACCGCAAAAGCTCGCTGGCCGATAAATTCATCAACTCCAATAATCCGTTTGAGCAGGTTACGCAGGAGGAAATTGTGGAGTTGTTCAATTAGTGAGAAGGCAAAAGTTAAAAGTAGAAAGGCAAAAGTGAGGAGTGAGTGAAAAGATTGATGGAGATTGAAGGAGAGATTGATGAAGATTGAAAAACGCTCGCTACTCTCGGCTTGTACTCTGTTTTTTAAATCAATCTAAATTTCAATCTGTTTTAATCCGGCTATCGTTTTTTATTCCGAACGTACATCAGTTTGTATTTTCCCTGGCCAACGCGCTGATCGATTTCAAACATTCCGGTGGAGTCGATCAGTGGTGTAAGTTTTTCAAAACCATAGTTTCGCGAGTCGAAGTTCGGTTGTTTTTTTTGCAGTAAACTTCCCACGTCGCCAAGGAAAGCCCAGCCGTCGTCGTCGGCCAGGTCCGATATTGTTTTCGAAATAAGGCGAATAACTTTAGGCGTTATCTTGTCAACGCCACCTTTTTTTACTGACTTGCTGGAGGTGTTGCTCTCGTTCTCTTTCGAGCGGCTTTTCAGAATTTCGATGTAAATAAAGCGGTCGCACGATACGATAAACGGATCAGGCGTTTTTTTCTCGCCAATGCCAATAACGTACATGCCGGCTTCGCGAAGGCGGGTTGCCAGCCGGGTAAAGTCGCTATCGCTCGATACCAGGCAAAATCCATTTACTTTTTCGCTGTAAAGAATGTCCATGGCATCGATGATCATAGCCGAATCGGTGGCATTTTTACCAGTGGTGTAACCGTATTGTTGAATTGGCGTTATTGCGTTATCGAGCAAAAGGGTTTTCCACTTCGTTAAACCTGGCCGGGTCCAGTCGCCATAAATACGTTTAATGGTTGGATTGCCATATTTGGCAATCTCCTCCATCATTTCTTTAACGTATGCAGAGGGAATATTATCGCCATCGATAAGCACCGCTAACTTTAAATCTTTTCCCATCTTGTAAACTGTTTTGGCAGAAGCTGCCGTTTATTTTGTTGAACAGATTAGCCCGAAACCTTCACGTTCATTGCCGCCGGTCCTTTGGGCCCTTGTCCTTCTTCGTAGGTAACGCGGTTGCCTTCTTTTAAATCGCCTTCCACTTCGTTTATGTGAACAAAAATATTCTGATTATTCGCCAGGTTGCGAATAAATCCGTATCCTTTTTGTTCGTTAAAGAAAGTAACCACACCTTGTTTTTCTTTCGGCTCTGCTTCTCCGTAGCCGCCTTTTGGTACACTTACATCAATATCTTCAATGTTTACTTCTTCTTTTTGTGTTTCATCAGGCGGAGTGTCGGTGATGTTACCAAACTCGTCAACATAGGCAATCATGTCGTCCAATCCTGAGTTGCCGCCATTTTCTTTACGAGCCTGTTTTCTTGCTTCTTTTTCTTTTCTCTTCTTTGCTTGTTTTTTTCTTACTTCTTTTTTACCAAATGTTTCTTTCGATCTTCCCATATATGTTTTTAATAGTGATTTTAGCTTACTGACCTCGAATTTAATAAATATCAGTAGCTATTAAAAAAGTTTTTCATGTTAAGAAATGAGATTTAAAGAAAAGTCAACTATCCTAAGACGGGGGCGTAGGAGGTAAAATCAAAATTCTTAAACCTAAAATCCGCGACAAAGGTACATTAATTTTAAATACTACATAAATTAGTTATAACTGTTTATTGCTATAGTGGTTTTGTAACAGACGTAATATTTAGAAATCGTTACTTTTTTTGCCTAAATGAGGATATACGGGTCTTAAGTTCATTATGATTTTCAATGCGTGTTTTCTTCGAAAAAATACTTCAAATCTAACCTTAATGTTAACTGCCTGATATTTATGTTGTAAAGCAGGTGTGCTGAAAATATTTTTTTTGATAGTCTATAAATTCTTCATAGTTAAATATTTGCATATGTAAAAAGAAATAATTCTTTATTTAAACTTTCAGAATGATATTAAAAAGCCTCAAAAAATATTAAATCGATAGTTCGCGGAATTGCTATGTGATAATGAAATATATATTTGCAAGCTCTAAAAAATCAATTTAAACAAAAAATACAAAAATGAGCGAAGCTTTAAAATTGATGCTTACGGGCATGAGCACCGTCTTTTTTATCCTCATTATGGTAGTGGTTTTGGGTAATATTATTATTCGAATTACCAATCGTTTTTCAGTTGCAGTTGTCGATCATCCGGGGGCTGCAGCACCGTCGCAACAAGAAATAAACCCATTAAAACTGGCTGCCATTGTTTCTGCGGTAGAAATTACCACAAAAGGAAAAGGCCGGGTAACATTGGTAGAGAAAATAAATGAGTAGTTAACGGATATCAACTTCAGAACCTTTTCCGTGGAGGCGATTCAACGAATTGGACAGAATAGAGCAAACGAAGGAAAAAAACGGCCAAGAAGTAAACGGTATCTTTTTTATCCAATAAACCAAAAATAAACAGAAATGAAGAAGGAGATCAAATTTAGCTTGCTGTATAGAGATATGTGGCAATCATCGGGGAAATATGTTCCCAAAGTAGAACAACTGGAAAAAGTTGCACCCGCAATAATCGATATGGGATGTTTCGACAGGGTCGAGACCAACGGTGGTGGATTCGAGCAGATCAACCTTTTGTTTGGCGAAAATCCGAACATTGCCAACCGCAGATGGACACAGCCTTTTAACGATGCCGGTATTCAAACGCACATGTTAGAGCGTGCTTTAAACGGTATTCGAATGAGCCCGGTGTCTGCCGACGTTCGTAAGCTGATGTTTAAAGTGAAAAAATTACAGGGAACGGATATTGCCCGTTCTTTCTGTGGATTGAACGATCCGCGAAACCTGGAGAACTCGATTAAGTTTGCCAAAGAAGGTGGAATGATTTCGCAGGCAGCGCTGAGTTTAACCATTTCGGAAGTGCACACGGTGGAATATTACACCAATCTGGCCAACATCTTAATTGAAATGGGTGCCGACGAGATTTGTGTTAAAGATATGGCGGGTATTGGCCGTCCGGCTTTCATCGGAAAAATCATCAAGAATATAAAAACAGCGCATCCTAAAACTACTGTTCAGTACCACGGTCATTCGGGACCTGGTTTTTCAATGGCCAGTATTTTAGAGGCTGCACGCGCCGGAGTTGATTATGTAGATGTTGCTATGGAACCACTGTCGTGGGGAACAGGTCATGCCGATGTTTTGGCCGTTCAGGGCATGTTGAAAGATGCCGGTTATGCAGTAAAAGAGGTGAACATGAAAGCCTACATGGAAGTGCGTTCGATGACACAGGAGTTTATCGACGATTTCCTGGGTTACTACATCAACCCGAAAAACCGTCACATGAACTCGTTGCTGATCGGCTCGGGACTTCCCGGCGGAATGATGGGCAGTTTGATGGCCGACCTGGGTAACAACCTCGAGAGCCTGAACAAGTGGCTGACAAAACGCAACAAATCAACCTTAACGCAGGACGATCTGCTGATTAAACTGTTTGATGAGGTAGAATACATTTGGCCGAAGTTAGGTTACCCGCCGCTGGTAACACCATTTAGCCAGTACGTGAAAAACCTGGCCCTGATGAATGTGTTGCAGGTAATTAAAGGCCGCGAGCGCTGGAGTATGATTGCCGATAACATCTGGGATATGATTATTGGTAAATCGGGAAAACTTCCCGGAGAATTGGCACCTGAAATTGTGGAGCTGGCAAAAGCAAACGGAAAAGAATTCTTTACCGGCGTACCGCAGGAGCTGTACCCGGATAACCTGGATGTGTTCAGAAAAGAAATGGACGACAATGGTTGGGATTATGGTCAGGACGACGAAGAATTGTTGGAGCTGGCTATGCATCCCGAGCAATACCGTGCCTACAAATCGGGTAAAGCAAAAGCCGATTTCGAAGCCGATCTGGCCGCTCAAAAAGCAGCTAAAGAACCAAAAGCAGAGAAAGTTGAAGTTCCTGCAGGTGCATTCGAGCCAAAATCGATGATAATTGATGTAAACGGCGAGAAATTTAAAGTGGGCGTTAGCTACGACGGTGCTGAGGCTGCTCCGGCTGCTGCAAGCCCTGCTCCTGCAAAAGTAGAAGCTGCTCCCGTGGCATCGGGTAATGTAGCTTCGGAAGTTATTGCCCCACTGGAAGGAAAATTCATGTTAACAAAAGATACATCGGAAACCGCGCTTAAAATTGGCGATAAAGTAAAAGAGGGGGATTTGATTTGCTACATCGAATCGATGAAAACCTACAACGCCGTAGTTGCCGAGAGCGACGGAACAGTTACTGCCATTTTAAAAGCCAATGGCGATAACGTGGACGAAGACGATGTTTTGGTGCAACTATCATAAAACTATTTTATGGAGATTTTATCAGAACTGTTTAACATGACCGCACTGGGCGATATCACGTATCAAACGTTGATTATGTGGGCGATATCGTTTGTGCTGCTTTATCTGGGAATAAAGAAAGGCTACGAGCCGCTGTTGCTTATCCCGATAGCATTTGGTGTGCTGCTGGCCAACTTCCCCGGGGGACAAATGGGCGTTGTAAACCCCGAACTGATTGAGCTGGAAGGACACCGGTATATGAACCTGTTTGAAATTGCGCACGATTACGGGATTATGAATTACCTGTATTATTCGCTGATAAAAACCGGATTGCTGCCTCCTGTAATTTTTATGGGGGTTGGCGTATTAACCGATTTTGGCCCGATGTTGCGTAACCTGAAACTGGCCCTGTTTGGCGCCGCTGCACAGATCGGTATTTTCTCGATCTTGCTGGGAGCTATTGCCGTTGGTTTTACGCCTAAAGAAGCTGCTTCGCTGGGTATTATTGGTGGTGCCGATGGCCCAACCGCGATTTACACTACCATTAAACTGGCGCCGCACTTGCTTGGCCCAATTGCTATTGCGGCGTATTCGTACATGGCGCTGGTACCTGTTATTATTCCATTGGTCGCAAAGTTATTTATCTCGAAAAAGGAGTTCACCATCAACATGAAACAGATGGAGAAACAGTACCCCGCAAAATACGAGATCAAAAATATAAAAGCGGCCAAAATTATTTTCCCTATTGCTTTGGGAACACTGTCTGCTGTTTTGGTTCCGTCGTCGGTGCCGCTGTTGGGAATGCTGTTGTTTGGTAACCTGATTAAAGAGGTTGGCTCGTCGACAAGCCGTTTGGCCGATGCCGCACAGGGACCAATTATGAACACCGCAACCATTTTCCTGGGGCTTACCGTTGGAGCAACAATGACCGCAGAAGTTTTCCTTTCGGAAAAAACACTGGGTATTGTGGTCGGAGGTTTTGTAGCCTTCGCCATATCAATTGCCGGTGGTATTTTTGCCGTGAAACTGGTAAACCTGTTCAGCAAGAAAAAAATCAACCCGCTTATTGGAGCAACCGGTTTGAGTGCCGTGCCAATGGCGTCGCGTGTGGCTAACGAGCTGGCGTTGAAATACGATAAAAAGAACCACATCCTTCAGTATTGTATGGCCAGTAACATCTCGGGTGTAATTGGCTCGGCAGTGGCTGCAGGTGTGCTTATTTCGTTTTTAATGTAGTTATAATATAGAATTTGATAAAAGGGGGAGGCCGCAAGGTTTCCCCTTTTTTTGGTGTGCCGTGCATGGTAAATAGCTATAGGGTGAAAGTCCTGAATGGGGGTTTGTAGTGCCAACCATTAGCCGAAGGCAAGGGTGTCCATCGTGAGGTGGAATCTGAAGGAAGC
>NZ_FOHT01000055.1:0-13466 GCF_900111425.1 Draconibacterium orientale
GTTTGATCTTATTGTCATATCCACCTTTAAGATACAAATCTTAAAGGGACAATAAAAACAAAGGCTGTCCAATTTTACTTTTTGGACAGCCTCTTTTCGTTTTTTAGCCGGGCATATCACAATTTGTAGCTCTTCATTACAAATCGTCAGCAGGCGAATAACCTTCAAAGCAGAGATAAGAGCAACTTTTTTGAAAAGAATTCGGTTTAAACGACTCATTCCCTCAGCGGAGTATCTACAACAAAGTACTTGGCGAAAAACCAAACTGTTTTTTAAAACAGCGGCTAAAGTAAAGCGGGTCGTTAAAACCAACAATATCCGACACTTCAGAAACATTGTACTCTTTACTTTTTAACAATTGAGCCGATTTCTTTAGCCGTAAAGTTCGTACAAATTCGTTGGGCGAAAGGTTGGTTAATTCCTTGATTTTACGGTATAATTTAGATGAACTTATTCCCATTTCTTTACAAAGGAAATCGATATTCAGGTCGGGCTTGTGCATATTTTCTTCAATAAGGCAGCTTAGCTTGTTGATAAACACTTCGTCAACCTGAGAGTGCGATAAAATGTTTATTTTAGTTTCAACTTCTCCCGAAAATTTGGCTTTTAAATCGAGCCTCGACTTAATTATATTCTGAATCTGGATTTTTAACAACACCGGGTCGAAGGGTTTGGCAACATAGCCGTCGGCACCCAGTTTGTAGCCTTTAATTTGGTTTTCGTTATCGGATAATGCGGTGAGCAGAATTACTGGGATGTGACTGATAAGATCGTCCTTTTTTAATTCCATACAAAACTCAAAACCATTTTTAACAGGCATTTTAATATCAGAAATACAAAGCATTGGTTTTTTTTGCCTGCAAAGCAACAGGCCTTTAAGTCCGTCTTCAGCTTCATAAACCTTGTAGGTATCCGATAAATAATCAACAATAAATTTCCTTAATTCGATGTTGTCTTCAATCACCAGTATTTTTTCTTTTAACGCAGTTGACTGAACTACCTGTTTGGGAGGCAATTTCGGCTGAGTTTCGTCTTCGTATGATGCTGTATTTACATCAAATATTTCGTGCTCGTCATAGCTTTTTCTTTCAATGGGGATTTTAACAGTAAACACACTACCCTTTCCCTGCTCGCTTTGTACATTTATAGCTGCCTTATGTATTTTAAGCAGCGACTCCACCAACGACAAACCAATTCCCGACCCGGTATTTTCCGTTTTACTGTTCTCGGCCTGGTAAAAACGTTTAAAAATTTTATCTACACTTTCGGGAGGAATACCGATACCGTTGTCGCTAACTTCAACATGTAATTGTTTTGATCCATCGTTTATCATCCCCACATACAAATCAACATGGCCATATTTAGGCGTGAATTTTATGGCATTCGATAGAAGGTTGTATAGCACCTTATCGTATTTATCGCGATCAATCCAGCCTAAAATCTGATCGTGTTCAGTGGTTAAATTGAAATTAATATTTTTTTCTGATGCAAAACTTTTAAACGAATTGAATGCATTTTTAGTTAGCTGTAAAATATCGGTATCCGAGACTTTTAGTTTTAACTCTCCGGTTTGTGCTTTTCTGAAATCGAGCAATTGGTTAACCAGGTGTAATAGTCTGCCTGAATTATTTAGAATCAACTCCACACGGCTTTTTTGGTAATCAGTAATATTGCCTTTTTCCATAAGTTGTTTCGCAGGGCCAAGAATTAAAGAAATTGGCGTACGTAATTCGTGCGAAATATTGGTAAAAAAATGAAGCTTTTCGTCGTTTAGCTTTTCGTCTTTTTCGTGTTTTACTTTTTCTAGCACCAATTCCTGCTTTAGCAACATACTTTTTCTTATTTGTGTATGCACAATGTACAGAATTAACGAAATAAGAAGGATGAACAAAACGATGCTTTTATAAGTAAGCCAAAATGGAGGATCAATATGTATTGTATAAGCTGATGCATCGCTCCAGAAACCACTGCTATTTTGCACTTTAACCTTAAAAATATAAGTACCCGGGTATAAATTGGTATATTGAATATTGCGTGAATTGTTATCGCTGGTAATCCAATCCTCGTCGAAGCCTTCGAGCATGTACTGGTATTTGTTTAGCCTGACATTAATATACGATGGCGACGAAAATGAAAGTGAAAAGTTGCTGTTGGCATATTTTAACGTCATTTCTTTGGCGTAGTTAATATCCTCGCTAAGAATTACCTGTCCGTTAATAATATCGCCTGGTAAAACTTTTTTGTTCTGAACTTTAACCTCGGTAATAAATGGTGGTTCCGAAACTGAATTATCGTTTGCGATAGTGGTGGAAAAGTATATAATTCCTTCTTTTCCGGGCACATACACAACAGAGTCATTAAGAAGCAGGAATCCCCTGTTACTAAAAATATCGAGACGGTTTCCATTATTTATATGGTAAACATTTAATTCTTTTGTAAACGGGTTATAACTTCCAATTTTGTTGTTATTAAAATTCAACCACATTTCTCCGTTTTTAGCAAACCGAATATCGGTAATCCAGTCTTCGCGAAGTTCGCCAGGCGTGGCAACCAGCATAAATTTATCTTCCAGAGGGGCATAATAAACCAGCCCTTCTGTTGTTGTTACCCAAATATTTCCATTGTTGTCAATACCGATATCTTTTGCAAACATAGCCGTAGAATCTTCGGGTAATCGCAGGTAGTTGGAGTATGTTTTAACCTTATTTGTTTCGGGATTAAAGCATATAACGCTCGTTTCGGTGGCCAGCCAAAGGTTATTTGCCGTATCACAAATTGCCTGGTTTGTAGAAATATCGTAGAAATAATCAGGAAGAAGCGGGGTGTAGGTCATTTTTTCGGGATTAAGCAAAACGGCACCATTGCCGTGCGACCCAATAAATAAATCGCCGTTTGCCACCCGGGAAAAAGCAAAAGTTGGTGTTTCGCCAAAGCCTAAATCAAGCGAGGTAAAAGATCGGGTAATGTAGTCGAGTACCAGAATATCGCCATTCCAAAGTCCACAGTAAAATGTTTTTCCATCATATGTATAAATGCTGGCTATTTTTTTGAACTGGGTTGAAAGCACCGAAAATTTGTTGTTCTCTCCTAAAAACAGGCCATTATCGTGTGTTGAAACAATTAGCTTATTGTCATAAGTTTGAGCCAAGCCACTTATTCTGGGTACTTTATCGTTGATAAAAAGTGAAATATCTTTTATGCTTTTAAACTGGTTTTTGTATGCATCGTATTTGTCCAGTCCGTTCTCGGTGCCTATCCATAATACCCCCGAATGATCAAAATACAAAGCCGAAACGGAATTATCTACCAGTGCCGATTGATCGGACAGTACCGAATAATACCACTCATAATTTCCGGTACTAATGTCTTCCAAATGATCGCAAACCAGCAGCCCACCAAGTGTTCCTACCCAATATTTTCCGTTTGGAGCCTGTGCTACACTAATAAAATAGGGGCCTAGCAAATTCCGAACGGTGGCATTGACCATCGGAAGCAACTTAAAAGTATCTTCTGTTTTATCGAGTTTATACAGGCCTTCTCGTGACCCCACAAAAATATCCGATTTATTGTCCTGAAAAACGAAATAAACGTATGGGTTTATTTCTTCCGAGTTGGGAACAAGCAGTTTGTAACTTTTTATTGTTACCACAGTTCCGGCACTATTCAGCGTTATTTTAGCAATACCGCCTCTGCCGTTGCTTCCAATCCAGATCGAACCATCTGTGTCTTCGTATATTGATTTGATGTAGTTAAAACCATTTATTTCAACTTTTGTAAAATCGTTGCTTGTTACATCAAAAATGTATAGCCCCTGGTCTTTTGTACCCACCCAAACCCGGTTGAATTTATCGATGTACAAAGCCCGTATTTCAGGGTCGGGCAAACTTTGCGGGTTGTTATCATCGGGTAAAAAGGTTTTAAACTGCGATGTTTTTAAGTTATGAAGCGTGAGCCCATTTCTTGTACCTATCCACATTTGGTCGGTTGTGCGGTTAAAAGCCAGTGCGGTAATGTCGTCGTTGTTTATGCTAGTCCGCGTTTTCGATTTGCTTTGGTAAACCGTAAAATTGTTACCATCGAAACTGTTCAACCCGTCAAAAGTGCCGAGCCACAACAATCCGGTATTGTCTTGTGTGATATGCCTGACCGAGTTATGCGAAAGTCCCTGTTCATCGGAATAATGTTCGAATTTTATTCCTTGCCCGAACACCGTTGTGCTAATTAGCAAACAAAATATCAATACATACCTGGTGCTCATTTTTTTAAACTAATTTGATTGTTTTTTTGCAGGCAATAAATATAAACTATTTATTTCGCTGTTTTTCAGTTTCTACACAATGCCGGAACACCGGTAACTCTACCCTTTCAAAAATCGTACTGAAACTAAATTTTTATATAAATACGTTTTCTATTTAACCACCATCCCAATGCCCAGCATAGCATAACGTAAGCAATGGCTGTAATAAACGCACCAAAAGGCCCGGGAAAAATTTGCTGAAAGACCTGTTCACTTACCCATTCAAAAGCATCCTGATATTCGTTCACAGGAATCATACGGAGTGTAATATAAAACAGCTCTGAAAATAAGTAGATAAACAGCGGGTTTTTCCCAAAAATATTGAAAAACTGCACGCCATATTTCTGCTTTCGTAATTCGATTGTATAAACCAGAACGGCCATTATTGCCAAATCCCAGCCAACGGTGTAAAGCACAAAAGAGCTTGTCCATAGTTTTTTCGACAGAGGAAAAACCAGGTTCCACCAATGTGCCAGCGCAATCATTCCAAAAGCCAGCATTAAAAGTTTAGCGATACCTTCGAATGATTTTCCTTTTTTCTGAATAAAAATACCGGCCATATATCCATACAGTACATTTACGATGGCGGGCAAGGTGCTGAGTAAACCTTCCGGATCGAAAGGAATACTGTCTTTTTTATAAATATGGCCCTGTCCTAAAACAGCCAAATCGAACTTTGATCCTGCGTTGCTTGCCATGTCGAGCCATGACCCCGGCTCTCCAAAAACATACAAAATACCCCAATAGGCCAGCAGGATAATGCCGGAAATAATTACTGCCACTTTTTCCGAGAGGTAATATAAAATAAGCGAGGCAAAGAAATAACACAAGGCTATTCGCTGTAAAACACCCATAATACGGGTTTCGGCAATGGGTTTCCACATAAAATGCCCGTCGGTGCCAAATTTAAAAAACGGAAACCAGTACATTAGGTAACCCAAAAGAAAGATAATAACGGTACGTTTTATGATTTTTGCCCAGACCCTCCCCGCCGGCATATTCTTCATTTTTAACATCGAAAAACTCATGGCATTTCCCATGGCAAACAGGAAAGATGGAAACACCAAATCGGCCAGTGTAAAGCCAAACCACTTTGCATGAACCAGGTAGGGGTAAAGGTGTGCACCTGTTCCCGGCGTGTTAACTACAATCATCAGAGCAATGGTTATACCTCTGAAAACATCAAGCGAGAGAAAGCGCTCGGATTTTTGTTGAATGTTATTTCCCATAACTAGTAATTTCAATTCCGTTTATTTGTTGCAGACTTGTGTTGTTTAGCGCTTGGGTAGGCTGTGCAGCTCCATTTTCGCTACAGCCAAACACGCTTCTGTTTGCGCCGAAGTTGTGGAGCATTTTCCAAACACATTGTTTGCCCCAAAATGCTTCGGTACGTTTCCATACAGGCTTAATCTCCGACGCCAAATCTAGGGTAACATTGCTTTTTAATTCGATGCTGCCGGTTAAAAATATTCCTTTTGAAAAAACGCTTGTGCCGCCTCCCTGCTGGCTGACAGTGTTTATAGCCGCCTGAATGGCCGCAGTATTTAAAGCGTGCCCATCGGCATTAGCACCAAAACGCTCAACGGCAAACGTATTCTCATTTTTGTTCTGTGCAAAACCAAAATTGCCTGATTGCAGAAATAGTGATATGCCCAATAGTTTTAGAATATACATTTACTTGTTGATTTGTTTTTGCTGTTCGGAAATAGCCGCCGGACTTTTGTCCGACATTTTTAATTGGATACTTCCCCCGTTTATAATATCCTGGTGTGTTATTTTATACTGTTTTATTGGTGAATTATTAAGCGTAACTTCGTTTACAAAAACATTGTATGCACTGTTGTTTATACAGTTTATTTCGAATGTTTTGCCCGGGTAATAATCTTCATTCAGCTGAATGGTAATTTTATCAAACACCGGGCTTCCAATCTGGTACTCCGGGTTTTCTTCGGTTCCGCCGTTCATTTGAAACAGGCCTATTTTCATTAACACGGCTAAGCTTCCCATTAATCCCTGGTCTTCGTCGCCGTTGTATCCACGTTTTGTTGATAAATCGGAGAATACACCACTGGCTACTTTTCGAGCCCAGTGTTGTGTTAAATCGGGCCGGTTAAGCTGGTTAAAAACAAAGGCTGTTTGTATTGATGGTTGATTCCCGTAATTAACAGGTATTCGCCGGTATTCGGGGTGCAATTCAGCTTCGTGTGATTTTCCGGAAGTAAATCCCGATTTTTCAGCGCTTTCAAACTGTGCGTTTAATTTGTCGGTAGCAGCAGCTTTTCCCCCCATTAATCTGGCCAGGCCATCAATGTTGTGTGGTACAAACCAGGTTGATTGTGCAGCATTTGATTCTACAAATCCATTTTCATACGAATAAACATCGTAGTTTTCAGGCCAGTTACCATTGATATCTTTTGGCGTCATCCATCCGGATTGCTTATTATAAACATGCTTATAGTTTTCCGAGCGGTTTAGAAAATAACCGTAGTCGTTGGGTTTATTGAGCTTTTTTGCCAATTGCGCGAGGGCCCAGTCCTGGTAGGCATATTCGAGTGTTTGCCCGGCGCCTTCCTGGTGGGCGCCAAAATTATCTCCTTCGGGCAGCGGATACGGAACGTAACCATTTTTTATATAATAAGCTAAACCTCCGCCAGTGTTTGTCCGGTGCTCGTAGCCAGCTTTACCCATTATGCCGTTAGGCATGTGGTTCCTTTTTAGCGCATTGTAAATATTTTCCAGACTATCGGTTACAATGCCTTTTTGAATGGCGCTAACAATAAAGGGAGTGGAAGAAGCGCCGGTCATAACATAGGTGTAGTTGCCTCCCGATGGGCCACGGGGTATCAGGCCGCCATCTTTGTAATACTGCATGAGCGAGTGTACAAAATCGTCCATAATTTCGGGATAAACCAAGCCCCACAAGGTGTTTATTGTCCACTGGGCGCCCCAAAACGAATCGGAATTGTAGTGGTTAAACCCGGGTTTGCCGTTTTCATCCAGCGGTATCTGGCCAATTCTGAAATGTTCTTTTGTGTTGTCGGGGTAGGCACCGTTTACATCACTTATTATTCTACGGCCCTGTAAAGCGTGCCACAGGTCGGTGTAAAAGCGCCGCTGTTCTTTTTCGGTTCCGCCTTCTACCTGAATCCGGCCCAGCATTGAATTCCACTCTTCGTTTGCCCGGGCAACACAGGAATTAAAATTCCAATCGGGCAATTCTTCCTGAATGTTGACCTCTGCGTTCTCAACCGATGTGTACGAAATACCAGCTTTCATAAGTACCTCGTCAACAGAATCACCTAAGTTAACAAGGTAGTTTTTTGTAATACTATCTTGTTTTATTGATTGTACCGGGACGTTTAATTTTATTTTGAAATAGACTGTTACCGGTTTGGGGCGACGGTTGGTTGGTGTCATTACAAAACTTCCCGACAGCTCATTTTTTGTGTCATGTTTTAACTTGCCATTACTATTTTTACATGGCCCCAACAAGGTGTTCAGGTTGAAAAGTATGGCGTTGCTTGTGTTTCCTTTTGGGTAATTATATTTATGAAAGCCCACCCGTTTTGTGCTGCTTAGTTCGGCCGATATACCGTAGCGGTTTAATTCGAGATAATGATACCCGGGTGTTATCTTTTCGGTTTCGTGGTTGAATGGAGAATAAAAGTCGGAAAATATTTTTTTATCGTTTTCGGGGTATATTGTGACCGCCATAACCGACAAACCCGACATTTGCCAGGCGTGAATATGGCTGAATCCTTTAACGGTATCGGTTTGATAGCGATAGCCACTTCCCCAGGCTCCTTCAATTTCAGTATCGGGGCTTAGGTTTACCATGCCAAAAGGGCGACACGCCGATGAAAAGAAAAACCACCTGGAGTTTTCGGTATCAAGCAAAGGATACACTTTGCTGGTAAACTGGTTGTTAACAGGCAGCCCTGTTTCGCTGTTTTTACATGAAGCGGCGCTTATCAGCACGAGTAAGCTTCCAACTATATTTCTATAAATTTTATTGAAATACATTGTAGGTTTTTAATGACCGTTTCAACGGATTTTAGCTTTCCGGTTTTACTAAGCAGGCAATTATATATTACCTGAAGCTTATAATTTTCTACTGTCCCCGTTTATTTTGTTTTCACAAACAAAACAGCCTGTAAAAGATGAATGAAAAAGTAAATAATAAAAAAGAGGGATGGTTTGGGAACATCCTCTTTTTTATTTTTGGAAATTTGATTAATATCCTGAATTCTGCATCCAGTTAGTATTCTCGTTCAGAACACCTGTTGGAACCGGGAATATACGTTTGGTATAATCTGTTTTTGCACTGGGATTAATAATGTTTTTGTACCCCCAATCATCCTCGAATCGTCCGAAACGAATCAAGTCGTTGCGTCGCCAGTTTTCATCAAAAAATTCACGGCCTCGTTCATCTAGTAACTCATCTAATGAAGGCTCTGCACTGATAACAGGTGCATTTACATAGGAGCGTATCTGATTAAACAAACTCATAGGTGTATCGCCGTTTGTAGGGGTAGCACCACGCAAAATAGCTTCACATTTTGTAAGCAGGATATCGGCATAACGGAAAATGGGTACATCATTGTCCTGGTTACGGCCATATAAACCATAATCAGTAGGATCCATCATAAACTTGTTAAAACGGTACCCTTGTGACCAACCTGCGGCATCATTACCTACATTCAAATTCTCATCTTCTACTTTAAGTGTAATATCTTTGGTAAGTACAACCTGCTCGCCCTTGTACATAAAAGGAATAGATGTTACCTCGTAAGTAGAAGGATCGTATTGGTATAGTGCACCTTTGAAAATAGCATCGTTACGACGGTCGCCTTCAAGATTGAACAGATCTGCAAATTCCGGGTTAACAGCAAAGTTACCGGCAGCAGATTTTGCAAGTTTAATGCCATAAAGACCGGCACCACCATCTCCATCAGAATCGCCTTTTCGCCAGGTACGGAACCGTCCATAAGTCAAACCGTCATTGTTAGAAGCGGTATAGGGCATTGCATAAATGAAATCTTTGATTTGAACACCATTGGTTGGGTAGAATTTTTCCAGATAGTCATCACTAAGGTTGAAAATACCCGATTGTATAATATCGTCGCATACCGATACACAATCATTTAATTTTTCGTTTGCAGCTGTTGCCGACCAGCTTGAACTGGTTACATCTTGTGTGTAAACATTCCAGTTGATATATAACTTGGCAAGAAGAGCATTCACCATCCAACGGGTAGGTTTTCCATAAGTTGAAGCATCTACAGCTGTTGTCATGTTATCGCGTATGGCTATTAGTTCCGATTCAATCCATTCCGCAACATCGGCACGCGGACTACGTTCCAAAGCCTCGTCGGCGTCCAGCATATGATCCAGAATCGGCACGTCTCCGTAGCTGTCCATTAAAATAAAATGATAGAAAGCGCGCACTGCCCTTGCCGGAGCTGTAACTACCTCTTCTTCACCTCCAAGATCTACAATAACCTGGTTACACTTGGTGATTCCGCTTGATAGCTCGGGCCAGTATCCCATGCAGGCATCATCTGCCATAAAGTTATGCAAACTGGGATGTGCATAGTTTCCTGAATCGTAGTAGTCTCCATCGTAACTTACGCCCATACACTCGTCGGAAGAGAAGGACATGGCTTCGCTGTACCGACGGCCTAAGGCTCCGCGAAAAGCATAGTAAACATCAGAGGTTTTAGCTTCAATTGCAATTTCAGAATCAGGATATGACGTATATTTTGATTTTACATCTACATCCAAATCAACACAACTACTGGTAGCTAAAGCTATTAATGCAGCTGATATAAAGATTTTTATATTTATTTTTTTCATACGATTTTACTATTAAAAGTTGATATTAAGTCCGAGCATAAAAGTGCGGGTACGCGGATAATATGTTTCGCGGCTGTCAATACCTGGAGTAAGACCGCCTAACGAAACCTCAGGATCAAGCCCTTTGTAATTGGTTAGGGTAAATAAGTTGTTGCATGTTGCATAAACCCTTAAGCCATTCAGATAGTTGCCTACTTTTCCAAAATCGTAACTTAACGACAATGTTGAAAGACGCAAATAGCTACCATTTTCGAGGTAACGGTCTGATGGAGTCTGAGCGTTTACATCTGTATATTTCTGATTGGCAGCCACCTCGCTCAAGACATTCTTACCGGTTGAAACCAAGGCGATGTAGTTGTATTGTGCACGGGTTGAATTCATGATTTTATTACCCGTCACTCCCTGGAAGAAAGCGTTAAGAGACCATTTTTTATAGCTTAGGGTATTGTTCCATCCGTAAATTACTTTTGGTTGGGCCGAACCAACTTTGGTACGGTCTGTTTCCTGAGGACTTGTGGTAAACTCGCCAGTGCGTTCACCGGTTTCCGGATCGTGCACATAAAACTGCGATACGCCGTTTTCGTTGTATCCGGCCCACTCCCAGGTATAGAAAGTTCCAATGGCTTCGCCTTCCATAATGCGTTGAACATTGGCCGTAGAATAGCCACCAATATTTGGGTTACCGGCATTGATATAATCAACAGAGTATGTTTGGTTAGAGAGACTTTTTACTTCATTTTTATTATGAGAAAGATTCAGAGAGGTTTCCCATTTCATATTTTTGGTTTGAACAGGAATTACGTTTACTGATAACTCGATACCCTTGTTACTGATATCTCCAACGTTAGCAAGCATACTTCCAAATGGATAGCGGTTAGTAGATACTGCATAGCTGTATATAAGGTCTTTTGTCTGCTTATCATAGTACTCAAGGGTACCCGTTAACCGGTTCTTGAAAAATCCGAAATCAATACCAACGTTTAACATTCCTGTACGCTCCCATTTTAAATCAGGATTTGCGTTGCTTGTGGCAGCCAGCGTTCGGTACTGAGAGGTATTACCATTCGCATCGGTATAAGTGAACCAGCCTGAAGCACCGTATGTTTGAATGGCAGTAAAGGCATCAAAACCTAATGAGTTACCACTAACTCCGTAACCGATACGAAATTTTAAATCATCAAATACGTTCATGTTTTTGATGAAATCCTCTTCGTTTAAGCGCCACGAAAGAGATGCAGAAGGAAAGGTAGCCCAGCGGTTGTTTTTACCAAATGCAGAACTTCCGTCGCGGCGTAATGTGGCTTGAAATAAATATTTACTGTTGTAGCTGTAATTTACACGGCCATAAAAAGAAATCATTCGCAACGTAGAAAGAGTATAGCCACTATTAATTCCGGAAATGTCCATATTATTGGCATACCCCAGGTTGTAATACTTTAATGCATCATTGTAAAAGTTATATACAGTAAGGCCAAATCCATCGTTGTTATCGTTTTGTTCCCACGAATAACCTGCCATAAGGCCGAGTTTGTGCGTATCTTTAAAAACCTTGTCGTAGTTAAGGTAGGTTTCCATTACCTTTTTCTTGTTTTCTACTGCAGTGCGACTTGCCTGCCCATTCTGAGATTCGAATATTTGCGAAGCAGAAGTATTATAATTACTATGGATATATTGCTCGTTCTGATAGGAAAGCCCCAGGTTATACACCAGCCCATCTATAATTTTAAGAGAAGCTTTGGTAACACCCTGTAATCGTTTACTCTCAGTATTGTATTGGTCTTCATACAGTATCGACAGCGGGTTATAGTTTTGAGAGATGCCGGAACTTTGGTACCAACTTCCATTTTCGTTTCGTGTCGGAACCAATGGCGAATAGTAATTCATGGCATCAAGCACGCTTGTTCCCTGATCGCCCATTGAAACATTGTAGTTGTTGGTAATACTTCCGTTAAATCCCAACGACAGGGTTAAACGATCATCAAGAGTTGTGGTTTGCAGAAACGACCTTGCGATTAACCGGTCGATATCCGTTTTTCTGATTACCCCCTGTTTGTTCATGTAATTAATGCTGGCATTGTAGCTTGTTTTCTGGTCGCCACCATTAATCGATATATTGTGGTTATGACTAAAACCAGTACGCTGAACCTCCTTCTGCCAATCGGTGCTGGCTCCCTCGTTGTTTGGAAGCGATACGTTATTGGATGCAGCATAGGCGCTAAGTTCGCTTGCGGTCATCATATCAAGGTTTTTAAGCACATTGTCAACAGCAACATAACTGCTGTAGCTTACATTGGTTTGCCCGTTTTTACTGCCTTTTTTTGTGGTAACGATAATAACACCGTTGGCCGCTTTCGAACCGTAAATGGCAGTTGCAGAAGCATCACGTAAAACATCAATACTTTCGATATCCTCGGGAGCTATAAGCGAAAGTGACATTCCGGGTATCCCGTCAATTACATAGTAGGGTTCCTGTGCTTCGCCTGTTCGTAATGTAGAAGCTCCGCGTAAGGTAATCGAAGATTTACCATTCGGATCGGAAGTTTGAGTAATTGTTAATCCGGGAACTTTACCTTGTAACAACTGCGAAGGATCGGTATAAACACCCACATTTAAATCTTTGGCATTAACGGTTGTAATTGAACTTGTAACATCTTTACGTGTCAGTTTTCCGTAACCAATGGCAACAACTTCATCCAATTTAATGTTGGAAGTAACCAGGTGTACCTTGTAATTCGTCTGATCGCTCAATACAATTTCCTGCTTTTTATAACCAACAAACGAAAAGACCAAAGTCTTTGAGCTTCCCTCAACTCCAATTATGAACTTTCCGTCCATATCGGTAACTGTACCATTTGTTGTACCTTTTTCAACGATTGAAACACCGGGTATTGTGTTGTCGTTTTCATCAAACACAACACCGGTAATTTGGGGTGTTTGTCCAATGGTGCTAAAAGATATGCCAAGCAATATGGCAAACACCAATAATTTAAATTCGATTTTTTTCATAGATTCTTATTTAAGATTCAGTTCTTGCTCAAAACTAAATTGTCCCGGTTTTTTCGATATGGATAAATTATTCAAATACATAGACAGATGATTCAGAACATGGAAAACGCCACATTAAAAACATTGTAGAAGCCTGACATTCATCCACTTTTATTTTTCATACAATCTCTGGATGGTTTTAATTTCCTCTTTCCAAAGCAGAAAAAGGAATTTTGAATATCCGTATTTAGTCATAGTCCAGTAATTCCAGCAATAACCAGCCTGTCAAAGAGTTTTTCTCCAAAATACCTCCGGTTTAGCTTGTAGA
>NZ_FOHT01000048.1:0-24585 GCF_900111425.1 Draconibacterium orientale
AACGGTCAAACTGTGCAGGCTTGCTGCTAAGTTCGGTATATCTACTGTCATTACCTCATTATGCCCATTAAAAATGGGTGGACTCTCGCAATGACAAGATTTGAAGTGGAAAGAAGGCAGCGGACAACAATAATAGTAGTCCCGGCAAGATTCTCTCCTGTCCGCTGCTCGATAACCCTAAAATAGGTGTTATTGCGATCCGACGCAGGAGGTGAAGCAATCTTCTGCTACATAACATATTGATAATTAACGCCGTTTTGCATAATTTTATACACGTTAAAAACCAAAATCACGGTTAACCCAGTACCTCTGAAATTACCGTAAAATTTTAACACCTACCGATCACATGCTAAACGGATAGCATGTACACGCCAGTATAGAACGCTGGCGTGCATACGAAAAAGGCCACCTGCGCCGGCAAGCAAACAGGTGGCCCCGAATTAATAATTTTTCAATTAAAAATTTTTTAAAATTAACAAAAATGGCAAACACAGAAGATTACAATGCCAAATTAGCCGAAATTGAGGCTATTCCCAATGAGGAAGTAAAAGATCCCGGTATGCCTGTTGACGTTGCGTTGCAGGAAGCCGAAAACCTGTATCACTGGAGTTTAGATGATACCGAAAAACTGGGTGTGGTTGGAATTCGCCGCACTCAGATTGAAGATCTCCCCGTACGTGCAGGTGCCTGCCGCGAGGCGCAATCCATTTGGAACAAAGATTTCCGGTCGCAGCAGCAAGCGCAGGAGGAATGGGCCGAACAGGCACCTCTGGCTTACGAATTTAAAACTGATTTGCTGGCTTCGATGCGCTTTGCTTACCGTAAAAACGATGCACTACTCAGCCGCGTAAGTGCTATTGCCGATGGCAGCGGACATGCCGATATGATTCAGGATTTGAATGACATTGCTGTTTTAGGCCGCGAAAATCCCGATCCGCTTACAGCCATTAGTTTCGATCTTGCACAATTAGATGAGGCGGCAACATTAGCCGATACACTGGCCGACCTGCTGGCCGAAGCCAACGGCGATAAAGCCGATCCGAACGAATCGAAGATCGTTCGCGACAAGGCCTATTTGCATATGAAAGAGCTGGTAGATGAAATTCGCGAAGCCGGAAAATATGTATTCCGCAAAGATCCGAAACGTTTAAAAGGGTATAGCAGCGATTACTGGCGGAAAATACACCGAAAGCAAAAGAACAACGACGAAGATGCTGACTCATAGCGTCCTGCGCCATTTTGGGGCGCCCTGCAAGCTTGTAGGGCGCCCTGCTTTATTTTACCCCTCCCTGCAGGGGTTTTAGGCTTTCCTGCGCTGCAGGATTACAAAAAAGTAGTGCAGGACGGGTAAAAAGGCTGCAGGATTGAGTAAAAACCACGCAGGACAATAAAAAAGGCCGCAGGAAAGCAAAATCTTTATGCAGGGCGCCTAAATCGGTGATCAGGACAAGGGAATAACAGGACTCTTTTACTCCTTTCAGGGCAGCCAGTCGACACCCGGAGGGCGGTACCTACTTGTTTTTTTAGCCGCTTCGTCGATGTCTTCGGGTTGCATCAGCGGGATACAGGTAACGCTTAGCATACCACTGGCCGATGCCCGTAACGAAAAGGCCGCCATGCTGTTGTTGTCGGGCATATCGAAAATGCCGTAAATATCGTAATCCCCAAAGGCATAATAAACACTTTCCACTCTTCCGCCGAGCGAACCGACCAGTTCATGAATCTCCGAACGCCTGCCCGAGCCTCCCTCGCTGAGTAAGCCCTGTACTCCTTCACCGATGTATTTTCCGCAAACCAGGTACTTTGCCATAGTATTTCGATTTAAGACACTAGAGTCCGTCATGTAAATACAGCCTACGTCACCCCGGTCGAAATGGTTGCAAAGCGGATCGGGGCAAAATAGGAGTAGTTGTTATAAATAAATCTGAGAGTTGCTATAAGCCTTGCAGCGGTGGGTCTTTTGGTAGAATTAAACTTTTATCTCAAAGTATAAGCGAATTCTGATAGAAAAGAATACTTTTGCCCTGCTTTTTAGGGCTTGGCTTCCACCTGCTCTAATTAGTTTAAAACCTTATCATTTATTTGGTAAGGTTTTTTTTATGGGGCGACCTTAAAGTGTATGCCTTAAAACTATTAATAGCCAAACCGCTGACGGTGCTGTTGTAAGCATTTTATTGCGGGGTGAAACCGTGACCCCTGAGGTAGAAAAAGTGTTTGTTTTTCGTATTGCCGGATGCCGGATTTGAGGCTGTAATCTTTTAATTTAGGATGAACTAAAATTTTATACTTATCAGAAATAGTAATCAAACCACGGTCGAAAGCACGGTGAAAAGTAGGAGAAAGCGCTAAACCATTTCGTATTGAATCGTTATAACTTTCTGCAAAAGGCGTAATATGACAGGCATCAAGCAGAGAACGATTTTTTTCATCGGCAACTTTTAAACCTGTTATTGCACATTGATTATCGTAAATCTCCAGAATAGCTTTACGGAAAACGGCACTTCGGGCAGCCACAAATTCATCGCGAACTTCTTTAGGTTGCTCATTAATGGTTTGTTTTACTTTTCGAGCATAGTTTTGTTCTGGATCGTAAAGAATCTGTTGCTTAATTTTTATGGAATACGGCTCTTGTTTTGGGTATTGTGCTACTTTATGAATACCAAAATATCTGTCAAGTATTGCAGCCTTCAACGCCTCACGTTGTATCGGATCGGATAAAGCAATGTACAATTCATCTGAAAGTGTGGCAGCGCAAACGGCTTCCGTTAATGCCCGATAACTTTTTATCGATTTACTTTTTGTTGTAGGAATTTCCCTGCCGGGATATGTAATCAGTTTCCAGAACTGACCTTTTTCGTTTTTGAGATGAAAAAAAGGAAGTGCAAAGGTGGGGACATGAGGTGTTTTAACCAGTAAATTCCAGATGTCGAGAAAGTGTTGCACCAAACTATCGTTAACCTCAATCCAATTCTCAACAATCTCCTCATTTTCGAATGATTCAATTACGGCTAAAAGCAAAATAGGCTTATGAGGCGCTTTGCCGTATTTGGTAACTCCTTGATTTAAGGTAAGCAAATCTGACATTCTATTATAATTGATTTGACAATCTATTATTTAAATAAGTACTTCGAAACCAATCGATTTCAGATACTCGAAAGTATCATCATAAAACTCAGGAAGCCGTGTGTGATCTCCGGCATCACCTTCGGGCACAACAATCACCATTCCTTGACGAGCTCGCGTAAGAAGCACTCGATAGGCATTTTTTAGATATAGCTTTCGATCCGCTTTATTTATATTTTGCCACTTGCTGCCTTTAAAAGATTTGTAATCCCATCCTTCTTCTGTAAATCTAAAATCTCCATCCCATGCTACACATGCCCAATCGAGTTCAAGCCCTTGAACATGAAATTCTGTCGCGACATCTTCTAAATAGTAGGAAGAGCGGATATCGTCTTTCTCATCTAAAAACCAATGCACGGGATCAATCGGCGATTTTACATCGATACAATAAGGTTTTAAACGTTGTGCCTGAGACGAAACGACAATGCCATATCGTTCAGAACCTCGTGCTTTATCTTTTAACCATTGTTTTGCCATTTTAAAGTTTCGTGTTAAAACAATAGGATATTTTTCGCTTAACTCTGCCAATGTCAATTGTGCTCCAATTTTGTCTAAATCCAAAATTTGTTTTACCAACAATGAAACATTCTCGGCACGGAATGAGCGCATAGAAACAGCAAGGTGTAGTGAATCTGAATGTATTACGTTTCTTCGATGTTTTATTTGCTGAAGAATTTGTTCGGCGTTATACTCACTATCCGTCAATTTAGTTGACATGTAAATATTCCAATCAGGAAAAGAACGCTCAAGAGCTTCTATCCATTCAGAAATACCAGCCTCTCCAATATTTATTTCTTGTCCGCCACCAACTAAACAAACTACCACCGCCCAATCAGGGTGTCTGTCGAGACAAGAGATAAGAAATTCGGGTTCTGACTTATTAAAATCTGGAACACCTTTCTTCTGTCGCATAAAATTGGTGGTTTGTTCCATCGTCCAAGCCCGTTGAGCTTCGTCAAACAAGGTAACGTGTTCGATGGGAGGATTGCTGTCGCGTAACCCTTCATCTCTAAAATGATGTACATTTTGAATGAATGCTTGCACTTCACTACGTGCAACTTTTTTAGTTAACCTCTCCCCGTTTGTTTTAGCTCTTTTAACCTTGTCGCGCGCTAAGGCTTCTTGTAATATTTTTACTAAAGGTCCATTACCAGATAGGAATACGCTATATAATTCGCTGTCTTTGTCGAAATGGGTAGTTGCAATATTGAGACCGACCAAAGTTTTTCCTGCCCCGGGCACTCCGGTGACAAAACAAATTGCCTTTTCGGAATTATCCCTCGACTTTTTTATAATCGCTGCAACCTCATCCGAAGTTTGACTCAAATTAATCGCGCTGGCATCACTTCTCGAAATATCTTCAACTGAATGATTCGCGTACAGGGAAGTTGCAGCTTCAATAATTGTTGGTGTTGGTTGATAACGTCCACTTTCCCAATCTTCGATATTAACTTGTGCATGTCCATCGTAAAACTGCAAAGCATGAGCTATGATACTACTCAAACTTTCAGTATTTGATTTAACCGGATCAAAAAGGTTATCGTCTTGTTTCGATGTTGTTAAGAAGAAATCAGATTGTTTGGCTTTAGTCGCTAATAAAACAGGAACTATTACTTTATCGTGACTAGTTTCGTGGAAGTTTTTTAAGTCCAAAGCATAATCCCATACTTGATCGATGGCATATGCTGGATATTCCTTTTCTCCAACTTTAAATTCAACAACGAAAATAATCGATTTGATAATCAGAAGAACATCAATACGTTTACCCATCCTTGGTATAGCATACTCGAAATAAATTGAACCAGTTTGTCCGGCGAGAAGATTCTGCAAATATTCGATTTGAAATTTCCATGCATCCTTTTGGGTTTGTTCAGTGGCAAATTCATTATTATCTGCTAACTCTCCCAAAATTTGAGTATAAGACTTTTGTGAGAACGATATGATGGAATCTGAGTAATAGGCTCGGTTCATTAGCTTATGTTGAAAATATCAACCATAAAACTAATAGAAATGAACATAAAACAAATTCTAACGAGCTATTTTTTTTAATCTCAATTCTATTAATTCACACCACTCATGATCAAGCTTTGGGTTATAAACGGAAAACTGGGGCTTTATTAAACCAAAGTCGTGAGGAACGAAATACAAATCATCAATAAGTTGAGTTCTGAACCACTTCTCAAATTCTTGCAGCGATAAATTATTCGGGTTATCTATTTCTGCTTGTTCATAGAGTTTATAATTCGCAGCATCTCGATAAAGATATTCAATGATAATTCTGTGTTTCATAAACCACAAAACAACGTAAATAAAGTTCTCCTATCAACGGACTATAAGTAACATAGAGCAAACTTCCGCACCAACACCTCGGGCCTGGTGTTTTTGCCCTTAATGCGGCTCATGTTGTACGAGCGGGTTGTTTTGTTGTGAACATCCATTTTTAAGGTTTAGCGATGAACGATGAAGGATTAAAGGAAAAAAAAGCTAGCCGGATGTTGGCCGCCTTAAAAGTAGAGAGTCAGGTTGCCAAAGCCACAACAAGGCAGCGCCCTTAGCCCTTGTTGCCGGGCTGCCGAAATAAAGGATATCAGGGTGCCGGGTGAATCGCTTACTTCCCTTACTGGTTTTTGTCCGCAACGGCAAGCTAAGCTGTCCTTCGGCGCAACGCAATACTGCCGTGTTGAGGCACCGTAACTTTTATCGATTTTCGCTTATCGTGCTTATAAACTGAACAAGCGGCAAGCAGGTCATTCTCATCGGAAGAATAAATAATTTCGAACACATCGGTGGTGCTGTTTAAATGCGCATCGATGGTTACATAAACGGTTTGTGCTGTTTCGATACTACAATTTATTAGCAGTACAATTTCGTCGCTGCTAAACACCCTCGACCAGGCAATTACACCTTGAAAACGTTCTTCGTTATTTTTAGCGGGTATATAAAACCGCTTGCCATCGTTGGAGAGTTCGCGCACAAAAATACGGCCCTGCGTTAGGGTAATATTGTTTTTTCGGAGTGCAATAATTTTTTTCAACTCGCGGTATACAAAATGGTCGGTATCGAAAAAATGTTTCCCCTGACTTCTAAACGCACCAAAGTTGCAGGCAAACATTGCTTCCCGAACCATATTATCGATGTTTCCGCTACCATCGAAGCACTGTTCCGAGCCGTAATAAATACAAGGAATTCCGGGAGTCATTAAATTTAAGAACAAGGCATTAAGCAGCAGTTTTCCGGTGTTTGTATCGCCGCAAAACCTGCTTTTTATTGCCTGCTGGCTCACCATATCGTGATCGTCGAACATGGTAACGATATTATCCTTGTACCAGCGGTATTCGTCTTCACCCAATAGTTCCGAGTTTTTAAAGAGCTTAAAAAACTCCGTTGGGTCGGCATAACCTTTTGCTGTTTCTTCCAGTTTATCGGAAATTTGATTGATCCCCAGAGCAGCATCAAGTCCGGTTTTTTTCAGGGTATCGACGGCGAAGTTTAGTCCACCGGTAATTTCGCCCAGAATATAAAAATTGTTTTTTCCCAGGGTATAGGCAAATTCGTGAATTTCGTTTACAAAAAAGCGGGTAGCTCCGGGTTCGAGGTGTTTCACCGTATCGAGACGGAAGCCGTCGATGTCGGCACAGGCAATCCAGTATTTGTAGCACTGGCACAGTATACGCAGGGCTTCGGAGGGTTGAAAGTTGGTATAATCGCCCTGTCCCAGGTTAATGTTTTTAAGCAAAAGAAAATCGCCTTCGATATATTCGGGGTAGTTATCCCAGTTAATAATGCGGCCTTTTCGGGTAAAGGTATCGTGGTGCATTAGTTCAGTGGGGTAAACACCATCATCGGGGCCAATGGTGCTGAAATCGATATTTTCGGTGGGCAATACCGCCTCGCCTTTGTGGTTGCGAAAACCTTTTACGGGGTAACAAATGTTTTGGTAAATGCGGTCGGTATCGGTATAAGCAAATACATTACCGGCATGATTAAGAATAATATCGAGCAAAATATACATTCCGTTTTTGTGGGCTTCGCGTGTTAGCTCCTGCAGGTCTTCGCGGCTGCCAAAATTCGGATCTATTTCCAGAAAATTCTGGATGCCATAACCGTGGTAGGTTGGTTCGAAAGCTACCTGTTTAAAAACCGGACTTATCCAGATGGCTGTAATACCGAGTTCTTTCAGGTAGTTTAATTTGCTCTTTATGCCTTTCAGGGTTCCTCCATTCCATTTGTCGCTATGGAAAAACCACTTTTCTTTTCGTTTTGGATTGTTCATGGCATTTTCAAAATCCTGCGCGCGATTAAACAAGTTTTCCTTTTTTTCTTTGCCATCTGAAAATCTGTCGGTCATCAGGAAGTAAAGTACCTGGTCTTCCCACGAATCGGGAGAAGCAAAGTACGTTCTGTTTTTTGTAAGCTGATTGAGCTTGATTTCGTTTATACTTTTCATTTGCTTGCCGCTAATTTATAGGTACCCTTCAGTAGTTTTGCAATGTGAATATTAATGAATGAGATGAAATGTTTTATTTATCAGCTAGCATTACGATAAATAGCCACGCATGGTTTTGTTTTAGCGGAAGTTTTCTGTAAAGCACTAAATCCATTGGGGTTTTTGCATCAGCGCTAAAAATTCATAAACCCCTTAGCCCCTTGTTTGCACCTTAAATCCGCATGTTGATTGAAGGTGCAAACGTGGGGTAGAAAGGGTCGTTCTTACCGTCCCAAATGGTCGTTGCGATCCAAAAAGATACAAATCCGCCGGATTTGCTATTGCAATCGTCTCCTAGATTTCCGTCAACTCCACCCAAACCAGCTTCTAGTTGTCGCGGGACATTCGCTTCTCCTGGATATTTTCTATAAACATTTAAATCCGCCGGATTTGAACAAACGGTGAGGTTGTGAGGCTACACAATCGTCGTAAAGAAAACGAAACCCAGATACCGGAGGTATCAGATGCTTATAGAAATTTCCATGGCGAAGAATATACGACTCCGGCCGGAGTCGAACCTTTGTCTTCAAAACATAATTTCCAAACCCATTTTAACCGTTCGGATTTCCCTTGAAAATGATGTATCTTTAATCATCAACTAAAACATACAGTTATGGCCGATACCTATTCTCAAATCTATATCCAGGTGATATTTGCAGTACAAAACCGAACCGCTCTTATACAGCCTCATTGGGAAGAGGAATTAAACAAATACATAACGGGAATTGTGCAGAATAAGGGGCAAAAAATGTTAGCCATTAATGGCACCTCCAATCATATTCATTTTTTAATCGGGATGAAACCGACCTGTTGCCTTTCAGACCTGGTTAGAGAGATAAAAAAATCATCTGATTCGTTTATTAAAGAGAAACAATTTTCGAAATTTCAATTTCGCTGGCAGCAAGGATTTGGAGCATTCTCGTACGGGCAATCTCAATTGAACGATATTATTCGGTACATAGAAAACCAAAAAGAACACCATAGAAAGAAGTCCTTTCAAGAAGAATATCTGGCCTTTTTGAACGCCTTCGACATTGAATTTAAAAATGAATATTTATTCGAATGGTTGGAGGATTGATGCAAGCGGCATCAAATGTTTATAGAAAATATCTTAGGAATAAAGGTGCGACTCCGGCCGGAGTCGAACCTTTGTCTTCTTCCAGGTAGTCTATAAACATTTAAATCCTCCGGATTTGCTATTGCAATCGTCTCCTAGATTTCCGTCAACTCCACACAAACCAGCTTCTCGTTGTCGCGAGCCAGTAGTTTGCCGTTGGCATAGGCCATTGGCGACCAGGCTTGCGACCCTTTCATGGTAAAAAACGAGGCTTTACCCACTTCCTTGTAGCCTTCGGGTGTGGGCTCAATCAGGTGCAGATCGCCGTTTTTACCGTTTTGGTTGATGATCATTCCGTCGATCATAATAATGGCACCCAGCTCGAAACCCGGTGCCGATTTTTTCGGCCAGCAGTTTTCGCCCTGCCAGTTTAAACAGGCCATTTCGTTTACACGGTGGTTGTTGTTCAGGTAAATATGCTGATCGATCACCACCGGAGGATGCATTTTGCAGCCGGCCTCTTCGGTGCGGAAAAGTTCGTTCAGACTGAATGTTTCGTTTGCCTTATTTACTTCCAGCAGAATGGTAACCGGTTCGTACACGTCTTTGTAGGCACAGGAGGTAAGCAGCAAATGTGTATCGTCGACCGCTACCGGTGGCGCAATACAGGCAAAAGAATCGAAGCCTTTGTAACTCCACAGTTCTTTGCCGGTTTGTACTTCGAAAGCCACAACTTCGTCGGTGGTAAATCCGTCGCCTTTAACACACGAGCTGGTCATAATCACCTGCTCCACACCGCCATAATTACCCAATATCGGCGACACGTGAAAACGATAACCTGTTAAGCGGCGGCTTTCCCAAACCACATCGCCACTGTGTTTATTGTAGGCAACCACTCCGGCTTTTTCGCCTTGCGGAGCTACAATTACCAAATCGCCGGTAACAATGGGCGATACCGAAAAGCCCCAGTTGTCGGGTTCGCCACCATAGTCGGCCAGCAGGTTATGCGACCAAACCGGCTGGTGGGTATTTTTGTCGATACAATGAAAGTGCCCGTGCGGCCCAACACACCACACATGGTTATCGTCGACCACCGGCACTGCGCGCGAACCCGGGTAAGGCAGTTCGCCCTCTGCTTTGTAGGTGTAGTTCCATTTTTCGGTTCCGGTTTCCAGGTCGATGCAGCGTAACACATCGCTTTCACCTTTAATACGATCGAGGACAAACACCTCGTTGTTGTATACTGCAGCTCCGCCAAAGCCAGGTCCCAGCGGGAACTCCCAGGCTTTTTCGGGGCCGGTTTCGGGCCACTGGCGCAGTATTCCTGCGTCGGTAATTGTGGCATTTCTGTCGGGGCCATGGTATTGTGGCCAGTTGCTACTTTTTTGCTGCGAACAGCTTACTAAAATAAATGTAAATACGGCTAGAATTAGTCGATTGTTCATAATGAGATTGTAAAATGGTTTTTCTCAAAAATAACAAAAAAGAAGTTGGAGAGACAGAGCCTGAGGTTAATGGCTTGTTAAGCAACCGATCAGCCCCTCGGTTGTAAAGAGGGAAATGAGAAAGATTGCTTTAGTCTGCGGCGTTGTATACCCCCACTATTCCAGTCATTGACAGCGCAGCAAAGCAAATTGCTTGTATTAAAACAGATTGTTTCAGTCTCCGTCAGCTGACGGATCCTTCGCAAAGACTCGCAGTTTAAACGTGATTTGCCGCGGACGACAACAATCGTAGTCCCGGCACGATGGTCTCCGTCCGCGGTGCTGTATACCCAACTATGCCGGTCATTGCGAGCGTAGCGAAGCAAACTAACTGTAATAAGACATTGCTAGAAACATAGTTTGCTTCGGTAGCAAGCTCCCTCGCAATGACAAGATTCGAAGTGAAAAGAAAGCCGCGGACGACAACAATTGTAGTCCCGGCACGATGGTCTCCGTCCGCGGCCCAGTACACCCCACCACACCGGTCATTGCGATCCGTCGACTGACGGAGAAGCAATCTAAGTCCTATCTAAGAACGGAGATTTTATACTCTAAAACACATTGATAACCAATTCAATCTGATTTCGTAAAGAGAAGAGTAATTCAAAAAATTAACCAAATGAAAACAACAGGAATTATTATTTTTATCTTCCTCTTTATGGGAATGGTATCGCTACAAGCGCAGGAAACACCTGCCATGCCCGAGAATTTTTTAGTTATTGAAGAGTTTGTACAACCGGCCGATTTACCTGAGTTTAAAAAAGTACAACAAGAGGCGATCGACCTCTGGAAAAAGTTAAACTTCGATTTGCCGGTATTTGCCTACTCAACCGATGTTAGTTCGTTCTACTGGGTAGTGCCCTTCGAGAATTTTGCCGCCCTGGACCAGATGTTTGCAAAAATGGACGAGTTTTCTAAAAAAGTGAAAGAAGAAGGTTACGATGCCGATGCCAAATTCCGTGACCTTTCTACCGTCCGCCAAACGATTATCCACTGGAATAAAGACCTGTCGTACCATACCGCCGATTATGCCGGTCAAACAAGAGATAACAGGTATTGCGAATGGACCTTTTTCTATTTAAAAGCCGGCCACGATAAAGAAATGGCAGAGGCTGTGAAAAAATACATTGAATTTAGCGAGAACGTAGAGGAAAACTGGGGTTGGGATCTGTATACCGTTTCCATGGGCTACGATTCGCCATGCTGGATCGTTATGGATCGTTCAGAAAGTCCTTTGTCGATGCGCAAACTGGAAGCATCACTTCAGGAGAATTATTCGGAAAAACTAAACGAGTTATGGGGAAATATACAACCACACCTCCGCAAAATGGAAGTGGTAACGGGTTGGTTCCAGCCCAAGTGGTCGTTGAATTTTGAACAAGAATAAGTTGCTGTTAATCCTCCACCAAAGTAATAAAATAAAGGCCGGGGCTGCATCTACTATGAAAATACAGCCCCGGCCTTTCAGCTAATAGCTCAAATTAATTCGCAAACCGGCCAGGAAATGCTCATCTTCACCGACTTGTGTGGTTTTTAGCCACTGCAAATGAGGTGAAATAAACACCCACTGATTAAGCTGCGTGCTAAAATAGAATTCGGCCAGTTGCTCGGGATGCTCGTAAGCTGTAGTTTCGGTTTCGGCATAAGCTAATCCCACTTTTAGCTCACGATTCAGTACAAATTGCCGGAAACCAATACCGCCGCTCCACGCATTTTTTATACCCAACCATTCGGCCAGTTCGTTACTGTTGGCACCATAACGCCCAAAAATGGTAAAATGGTTGGCAATCAGCTGATCGAAAGAAATACCAAATCCGCGACTGTCGCCAGCCAGCGGCTGTTCATGGGCAAATACCCGGAGATTGGCTTCCCAACCACTTTCAGGTAATAGTTTAATTCCCGTTTCCAGCAGCTTCAGGTGGTTTTTCATCAGGTTCTCCTCCTGCGGATTGGCCATAAAGTGCCCGTACTGAACATAAAAGCGGTTTACAAAAGTGGTACGAAAACGAATCCCCGGGCTGTTAACACCCACCGGCAAAACCGGGTTATTCACAAACACGCCGCTGATAAATTGCGAGGTTTCGTCGTTGGCATGCAGGTTATTATCGAAATAGTTGGTAAGATCCAGCTTTCCAAAGGTTACCGTAAAAATATCCTTCAACATTTTAAACTCTGTCCAGGCCTCCAAAACGGTGAGGTTCTCGCCCTTTCCGTCGCCCCCGCCGGCATCGGCATTCAACACCGAAACATTTGGGATCAATAAATCAGGTCCACCGCCTCCTCCGGCTTCCAGGTCGAAAAACAACAGCGCCGATGGCCCAAAACTTACAAAAGCAAAAATATCAAACGAGCCAACCCCCTTCCAAATGGTTTCATTTTCAAGCGGTGCCTGCAACGACGCTGTTGCCACTCCACTAAACTGCAGTTTGCCGGGTTCTTCCAGAATGGATTTTAACAGTGCATCTACCTGCTGCCTCCGCGAACGCTTAATCTCCGGGATTTGGTCGAGGTCGCTTTCCTGAAACAAGCCCAAAAACTGATTGACTAAAGTGCTATCAGTGCTTGTAGTATCCTGTTGTACAAATGCCGCATCGGTAGCCAACGGTGTTATAAAAAGCGGAAAAATCAAAAAGATAAGCATGTAATATTTCGGCATCATCAAATCGTTTTCTGATGAATAATTTAAGGAATTATTGGCGGAGTGCAAAACGAAATATTTCTGGATGCTTCCTGATACTTACACCCACTATCCCGGAAAGATCTCCTCAAAAGCCTTGGTACGGTAATCAAAAATCTCCTCCAGTTTTCGGCGGATGATCAGGGTGTTTGCTATTCGCCCCAGGAAACCCAGCGGCGGACTGTAACTCACAATATCTTTCATTAACACACCATTCTCCACCGCCTCGATGTGATGCTCGTGGTGCCAAAGCTGATACGGCCCTACGCGCTGCTCATCAACAAAATATTTTTGCGGCACCACATGTGTTATTTCGGTTACCCAGGTGGTAGGAATTGCCAACAATGGTCGCACCGTGTAGGCAATTATCATTCCTTCGTATGCCGCATCGGGCAAATCAGGCGTACGAATATCAAAACCCATGTAATTGGGTGTAATACGTTTCAGGTTTTGCGGTCTGGAAATAAAATCCCACACCTCGCTTATCGTACTGTTAATAAGCTGTTCGCGTTTAAACTGATAGAATGCCATTGCTAACTGTTTTCTTTTTGTTTCACTTTTATCAATGCTGAAGTATCGTACCCCCGATCTGTAATCCGCTTGAGCAAATCGTTATAAATTTCGGGAGACATTTGTGGTGAGCGGCTTAATATCCAGAGGTATTTATCGGAACTGCTGCCAATTACTGCCCACTGGTAATCCTTGTCCAGTTCCAACACGTAATAATCGCCATAAAATATCCAGAAAAAGGAGACCTTTAGTTTGGCCGGTTCATTTTCCGGATCAGGAATTTTTGCTTTCCCGATCGCTTCAGAATATTCACCGTCGAGGGTGTTTTTATAACCGCTGTTTACCACCCTTATTTTTCCATCGTCGCGCAAAGAATAATTGGCTTTTACACCCACCATTCCCTGCTCAAAACGATGATCGTAACGCGCAATTTCGTACCACGTTCCCAGGTATTTTTGCAGATCCAATTCCTTAACTACACTGTTATCTATCATATGCTTTTGCCCTGAACAGCCCGTAAATAAACCACTAATGATAAAGCTAAGCAGAATTAGTGAAAAAGACCAGCTGTGTTGAACTATTGTTTTTTTATGCATTTCATTTTGTTTAACCATATATCCAAAAACACTAAACAAAGTGTTTGGTTCAACTTACCCGTACAAATAATCAGTTTTTATGTTTATACTTGTTCTTTATGAAAAAATGGCTGTTGTTCGGCAAAGCGAGGCTGATAGCCTTAAAGTAAGGGCTGCAAAGCAAGCTCCCTGAACCACTTTTGTTTCTCCTCATCCGAGAGGAAACTGGCTTTAAACGAATTGACTGCCAGCGTTACGATATCATCGTTAGTTAAATCAAGTGCCTCGGTAACCGATTGGAAATTGGCGTTCATGTAACCACCAAAATAGGCAGGATCGTCGGAATTTATGGTAGCAACAATGTTGTGATCCAGTAGCTTTTTCAACGGATGATCTGCCATATCATTCACCACTTTCAGCTTAAGATTCGACAACGGACAAACTGTTAACGGCATTTCAATACGCGCCAGTTTATCAAGTAATTCTGCATCGTCGATGGAGCGCACTCCATGGTCGATACGGGCAACTTTCAGTAGTTCGATGGCATCCCAAACGTTTTGTGCCGGTCCTTCTTCGCCGGCATGAGCTACGGTTAAAAAACCTTCGGTACGCACCATTTCAAACACCTTTTTAAACTTGGCCGGTGGATGGCCTTTTTCGCTTGAATCGAGACCATATGCCGTAAATAACTCGCCATACTGCAACGATTCTTTAAAGGTTTTAATGGCATCCTCCTCGCTCAGGTGACGCAAAAAATTTGGAATAAGCCGGTAAGTTATGCCCCATTCATTGCGGGCATCGATACAAGCCTGCAAAATGCCGTTAATTACATTTTTAAACGGAACGCCACGCTGGGTATGTGTTTGCGGATCGAAAAAGATTTCGGTGTGAACCACTTTTTCTTCGTGACACTTCTTCAGATAGGCCATAGTGAGGTCGTAAAAATCCTGCTCGTAAAGCAGAACGTAGGCTCCGGCATAATAAAGATCCAAAAATTCCTGAAGGTTATTGAATTGATAGGCTGCCCGCAAATCATCAACCGACTTGTATTTTAACCGAATGTCGTTTCGTTCGGCAATGGTAAACATCAGTTCCGGTTCAAAAGTACCTTCAATGTGCACATGCAATTCGGCTTTGGGAATCGAATTTATCAACTCAACTTGTTCTCTGTTGCTCATACTTTAATCTTTATTTCAAAGATAAGAATAGAGATTACTATTTTACAAATGAAGATATGTTATTCCACAAAGCTTCTCAAAGAAAACACAGAGAACCACCGAGACAATAATTGCCGTTGTGAAACTTTGTGAATTCTCCGTGTAACTCTGTGTAACAGGTTAAAGGCTGTTTAAGGCAAAAAAAAAAGCAGACCCCAAACGAGTCTGCTTTTTCAAAATATCTGGTATTGTCTTTCTATACTTTTGGCAACTCCCATGGTGCGCGGTAGGTTGGCACCAATAGTTCGTTGGCCGAATCGTTACCGATAAATTTGCTGTTCTCGGCATCCCAGTACAGGCGCTGACCGGTTTTTAAAGCCAGGTTACCCAAATGAGCCACACGAGCGGTATTGGCAGCAATACCAACGTTACAGTTCGTATTCTGATCGCCTTTCTTAATGTGCTCGATAAAGTTAGCCATGTGGTTGTTCAATCCCTGTCCGTCGCCTTTTTTCAATTCTACGCGATCCATTTTTGGATTTCTGCCACCTTCCGGAATAACTTCCCAGCCATTGCGGTCAACCACCAAAGTTCCGTTGTTACCAACAAAACCTACACCATGGCTGCGGCCGTAGTAACCACCGTCGATTCCCAAACCATGATCCCAAAGTAAGGTATAATCGTCGAATTCGTATAAAGCCTGCATACTGTCGGGAGTTTCGCAAGCATCATCAGGATAGGCAAACTTGCCTCCCATTGCCATAATCGATTTAGGCGCTTTGGCTTTCATTCCGAATAAACCGTAGTCGATGATGTGCACGCCCCAGTCGGTCATCAGGCCACCGGCATAATCCCAAAACCAGCGGAAATTAAAATGAAAACGGTTGGGGTTAAACGGACGGGCTTTTGCGGGTCCTAACCACATATCGTAGTCAACTCCTTCCGGAACCGGTCCGTCGGGCATTACCGGAATCGATTTCATCCAGCCCTGGTACGACCAGCAACGCACCGTACGAATTTTTCCCAGCGCGCCGGTGTAAACAAAATCAACCGCATCTTTCCAGTGCTTGTCGCTACGCTGCCACTGCCCTACCTGGGCAATTGTTCCGTAGCGTTTCCACGCACGTTCCATGATGTTGATCTCTTCGATGTAGTTCGCCAGTGGTTTTTCACAGTAAATGTGTTTTCCTTCCTGCGCAGCATAAACAAAGGGCAAACAGTGCCAGTGGTCGGGCGTACCAATAATGATCACATCAATACCGGGTTCTTCCAGCAATTTTCTGAAATCCTTAAATCCCTTTGGTTTGGTTCCCTGAATCTTTTCAACGTCTGCAATACGTTGATTCAAAACGTTTTCATCTACATCGCAAATGGCAGCACACTCGGTGTTTTTCTGGCCAAGAAAGGCTTGTAAGTCGGCAAATCCCATTCCTTTTGCGCCAATCAATCCACAAACCAGTTTATCGTTTGCTCCCGAGCACGATTCCATGGCTAAAGGCATACCCGACGCAATCCCTACGCCAGCTGTTGCCATTGCTGATGTTTTAATAAAGTCTCTTCTATTAGTCATTTTTTATTTAGTTGGTATTGAAAATAAATCTTAGTTCATTTGTAAGTAGCTCAAGAAGATCTTCTCTCACGTAAACAACTTCAAATTTGTAGAATAATTTTAAGTTATCCATTTTTAATGCCGGTTTTTTAGCTTTTAACGCTTACTGTTAATGTATTTTACAACAGATTTTTAGGATATCAGGCTTAAAACTCCACCTTTTTCATTAAACATTCGCTTAAAACAGGCTGATTATTCAAATTCCAGCTTGTTACTTTTTCGGTATGGTTCCATATAAAGAAAGCCGGAAACAAATTGTTTCCGACCTAAGTTATCATCATTTTATTCTTTTTGCATGGCATCATCAAACGCTACATCCGACGGTGCAAAATCAATCCTTTTAACAAATTCGCAGGACTCTGCAGCCCCGGCTTCACGGTTCATTCCGCTGTCTTCCCACTCTACGGAAAGCGGCCCGGTGTAACCAATATCGTTTAATCCGCGAATTATATTTTCGAAATTTATTTTACCGCGTCCCACACTCCGGAAATTCCAGTAACGGCGGTTGTCGCCAAATTCCATGTGGCCGCCAAAAACACCAACTCCGGTTGGCACATCGCTCCAGTACACATCTTTCATGTGCACACGGAAAATACGATCGGCAAACTCGTAAATAAAGCGCACATAATCAACATGCTGATAGCCAAAATGGCTGGGATCGTAGTTAAAGCCAAACGCCGGATGATAATCCAGGGCTTTAAGAGTGAGGTGTGCGGTGTGAATATCAAAAGCTATTTCGGTAGGATGTGCTTCCAGTGCGAATTTTACCCCAAGGCTTTGGTATTCATCAAGAATCGGTTTCCAGCGTCGCGCAAATTCGGCATAACCTTCTTCAATCATTTCGGGCGGAACCGCCGGAAACGAATACAACAGGTGCCAAATCGGGCTTCCGGTAAATCCAGCTACAGTATCTACTCCAAGGCGCTTGGCCACTTCGGCTGTTTTTACCATTTCTTCGGCAGCCCGCTGACGTACGCCTTCCGGATCGCCATCGGCCCAAACATGCGGACTGGCAATGCTTTTATGCCGCCGATCGATAGGATCGCAAACACACTGGCCATCCAAATGTGTGGAGATCGTATTCAATTCCAGATCGTATTTATTGAGTAATTCTTTTCTGCTGTCACAGTATGCCTGATCGGCTTTTGCAACTTCCATGTGATCGCCCCAGGTACAGAGCTCGAGTCCGTCGTAACCAAATTGTTTGGCTTTCTGGCACATGGTTTCAATGGGAAGATCGGCCCATTGTCCGGTAAAAATTGATACTGGTCTGGCCATTATTGTTGTAGTTTTAAGTTTAGATTTTCGTAGTTATTTTTTGAGCAGGTGACTCTGATTCACCTGCTCAATCGTTTTAAAATTAATCGATGGTTTCGCCAAATTTTACCCATTTCACCTCGTCGTTGTAACCGGCACTAACTACCGTATCGATAAACTGCATTCCTCGAATACCGTCGTCAACACCCGGAAAATCGAGCATTTCAGGTGTTGGTTCTTCGCCGTTGGCTTTTGCACGAACAGTAAGTGCAAAATTGCGGTAGATATTGGCAAAGGCTTCCAGGTAACCTTCGGGGTGACCACCGGGTGTGCGTGTGTTATAGGCCGCGATGCCTGTATCCATACTGGTTCCCACACGCATTTTTTGTATTGGCTGATCGGGCCATTTCAGGGTTAAGGTATTGGGTTCCATTTGTTCCCAATCGAGGCCACCTTTCTCGCCATAAACGCGAATACGTATTGAATTCTCTTCTCCAACGGCAATTTGAGTGGCAGTTAATACACCATGTGCTCCGTTGTTAAAACGCAGGAATGCAGCACCATCGTCGTCTAAAAGGCGGTTGGGTACAAAAACATTTAAGTCGGCGCAAACTTCGGTAACTTTTAATCCCGTAATGTACTCAGCCAGGTGATGTACATGCGTTCCAATATCGCCCATACAGCCGGCTTTCCCCGATTTTTTGGGGTCGGTACGCCAACTTGCCTGCACATTTCCGGCATCTTCTACTTTCGATGAAAGCCAGCCTTGCGGATATTCGACCAATATTTTACGGATTTTTCCGAAACGACCTTCGGCCACCATTTGTTTCGCCTGTTTTACCGCCGGGTAGCCCGAATACGTGTGTGTCAGAGCGAAAGTTAAGCCGGTTTCATCGAGTTTTTCTTTTAGTTTCAATGCCTCGTCGAGTGTAAAGGTCATTGGCTTATCCAGTACCACATGAAATCCGTTTTCGAGCGCCATTATAGCCGGTGCAAAATGCACAAAATTGGGTGTTACTATCGAAACAAAATCCATTCGTTCGCCCTCCGGAAGTTTGGCTTCTTTTTCAAACATTTCCTGGTAGGTTTCATAAACTCTGTGGTCTGGTAAATAGTATAATTTCCCCGATTGTTTTGATATTTCAGGGTTCACACTAAAACAGCCGCAAACCAGTTCAATTTGATTATCCATTAAAGCTGCCAGGCGGTGTATTGCTCCAATAAATGCGTCGGTTCCGCCACCAACCATTCCCATACGAAGTTTTCGATTCATCATGATTTATTTAGTTTATATTGATTCAGTATGCGTTTATAAAATTAAGAACTCTTTTTAAGGAAACAAAAGTAACCAGCACTTCTTTCTGTTCTATTCTGTTTTGTGCCCTGGTTAACCGATTTTGCTCCATGCAAACAAAAGCTGCCCTAAGGAAATTCCATAGTTACGCACTTCGTTAGTATAAGGATTAGTAAAAACGGTTTTATACCTATTCGTATTGATTTATTTTATACGAATCAACCGCTTTGCTGTTTTAAAATTCAACAATAATTCCGATGGTTGGCAACACCGTACCCGATGTGTTTTTAATTTCATTCAGCACATAACGGTTACCATTATCCGTAAGAATAAAATTACCGGCGGCATCTTCGGCCCTCACGATAATATCGTTTTGCTGTGCCTGAAAATTGTAGAAGTTCTGAATGTCGATATAAAATTTGGCAGTGAGTTTTTCGAAATAATAGGATTTATCTACACGGATATCGAGCTGATGAAAAGGGTCGAAACGTTCGGCATTCAAGCGGCTGTAATCGGCATATGGACCGCCCTGCAGGTTCCAGGCTTCTACCAGCGACGATTTTTCGATATCCCACGGAGTGTATGGCAAACCACCCACAAATCGCCAGCGTGCACCTATGCGCCAGTTGCGTTTCAGGTCTTTTGTGGTGGTGACAGTAAGCAGATGTTTTGCATCCCAACTTGATGGGATATACGAACCTTCTCCGTCATTAAATTCGCTGCGCACCAAGGTGTACGACAGGTTGAAATTAAATCCGTCAGTAGCGTTAATACGTGCCTGAAACTCGGCTCCGTAGGCTCTTCCCTCTGAAGTTGAAGTTACTTCTTCGTCGCCAATCACACCATAATCGGCTCCTAAATTTGCCAGGCTTACCTGATCGTTCACCGAAAACGGATACTGGGAATAACCTTTCCAAAATGCCTCGGCCGATAACTGTACGGTAGGTTTTGGTCGATACTCCAAACCGCCGATAAAATGATTTACCGCAATGTATTTCAGGTTATTGTTTTTGTTTACAAAAACATCGTTCTCCTTGTATCCCAGCGAAGTATAAGCCGGCAACTGGTAATAACGTCCGGTGTTAAAATTCAGGCTCCACCGTTCGGTTAACGAATACGATGCTGAAAAGCGCGGCGAAAACTGATCCAACAAATTCTTCATGCCCGACGAGTAATTATTTGCATCGGCGCGCACGCCCACCGACAATGCCAAACGTTCGCTAAAAACCGATTTGCTCAACTGTGCGAACAAACCATATTTTACCAGGTTAAGATCGGTATTGTAACTCACATTAACCGGTTGATTGTTGTAAAACCGGCGGAATTGTGAGCTGTTTTTGTAGCTCACAAAATCAAGGTTGGCACCAAAATTCAGTTTAAAACCATCCATCCGCGAAGTGTTCTCGAAACGAAACTTGTTTTCGGCCTCCTGCGAATCGTAATCCAGAATTTTGTTCGCCTCCGAACTCTCGTCGTTATCGAGGTATTTGTAGGCGCTATTATTTAAATAACTGCGGCTCGCCACAAACGTTTGGTAGCTGTTGTCGCGGTAGTGTTTATAAACCGCACCCAGGGTGTAAGTTTGTTGTTTGTAAACCGGAATCTCGCTTAAAATGTACTTTTGCTCTTCGTCGGGGTCATCAATATTGTCGTTCAGTTCAGAAATATCGTTGGCCGCCAGCCCCGTCAGTATTAATTCATTTTTTTTATTGAAACGGGTACGTATTTTAAACTGCGTATCGGTAAATTCGGGTAAAAAGGGCAGCTCGAGCACACTAAACAACAGCTGCAGGTACGATTTGCGCACTGAAAAAACAAAGTTGGTTTTTTCACCCAAAGGTCCGTCGAGCGTAGCGGCCACTTCCGATGCACCAAGTGTTCCGTGAAAATTCAGTTTCTCTTCGTTTCCATCAATCTGGTAAAACTCCATTACTCCGCTCAAGGCATTTCCGCGATTGGCCGGAAAAGCGCCCGAGAAATAATTTACTTCGCGGATAAAATCGGCATTTAAAATACCCACCGGCCCTCCGGAAGCGCCTTGTGTGGCAAAATGATTGATAAACGGCACCTCAACACCATCGAGGTAAAAACGACTTTCCGACGGACCACCGCCACGAATGATAATATCATTTCGGAAAGCCGGCGTTGACTGCACACCGGGGAAGGATTGAATGATTTTTGAAATATCGCGGTTGGCGCCGGGGCTTTTTTCAATTTCGCCAATGCCAATGCTACGCAACGAAACCGGGCTTTCAATAGTTTTTCGGAAAGGAGAAGCCGTAACTGTAACTTCATCCAGTTTCGATACCGATTTTTGCAACAATATTTCAACAAAAGCAGTGCTCGAATTATTGACCTCAACCTCTGAAGAAACAGCTTTTTTGTACCCAACAAAACTAGCCTCAATCCGGATAAAACCCGGTGTCAGGTTTCTAAACTCGAAATGGCCTGCCTCGTCAGTTACCGTTCCCACCGAAGTTCCCGAAACCAGCACATTAACAAAAGGTAAGGGCTCGTTACTAACGGCATCTACAACTTTTCCGGTTACTGCAGCGTTTTGTGCAATTAGGCAAACCGGCAATCCGAATAAAAGAAAAATTAATCCGAGTCTTATCATTGGTTTTGTTTAATATTTATGTCAAAATTCCAAACAAAACTAACTAATAAAAGTTGAGAAAGGTTTATTGTTTTTATAAATTAGCCATCGAAAAATTGAAAAGCAGATGCGTGTTGTCATTCAAAAAGTAAAGGAAGCTTCGGTAACGGTTGAAGGCGAAAAAATATCGGCCATAAAAAATGGACTGCTGATTTTGGTTGGCATCGAAAACGAAGACACACAAGAAGACATTGATTACCTGGTAAAAAAGTCGATTCAGTTGCGAATTTTCGACGACGAAAACGGTGTGATGAACCGCTCTGTAACCGACGTTGATGGTGATATTATTGTGGTGAGCCAGTTTACACTGCAAGCGAACACCAAAAAAGGTAACCGCCCATCGTACATCCGGGCTGCCAAACCTGATATTTCCATCCCGAAGTACGAAAAATTTGTTGCTGCCATGGAAACCGCTCTCGGTAAAAACGTGGGAACCGGAAAATTTGGTGCCATGATGGATGTGGCGCTGATTAACGATGGTCCGGTAACCATTATTATCGATTCGAAACAGAAGGAGTTTTGAGAGACGAGACTGTGAGAATTTGAGACTGTGAGAATTTGAGAGTTTTCCCTGAAAATTAAAAGATTTAAGATGAAAAACGAACTAACAATACCCGAAGCCCAAAAACAGGTTGACGAGTGGATAAAAACCGTGGGTGTACGCTATTTCAGCGAATTAACAAACATGGCCGTACTTACCGAAGAAGTGGGTGAACTGGCGCGCATTATTGCCCGGAGATACGGCGACCAGTCGTTTAAAAAGTCGGATGAAGAATATAACCTTGCCGATGAAATGGCTGATGTACTTTGGGTATTGATCTGCCTGGCCAATCAAACCGGTGTTGATTTGAACGAAGCGTTTCAGAAAAACATGGAGAAAAAAACCAAACGCGACAGTGACCGGCATAAAAACAACGAAAAACTTCAATATTAAAGATTCAATATCATCCTTTTTACAATCCAACAAAAATTAAACACTCGTTCTGTTAATCCGTCATTTTGCTCAAATATTAAGCAGCTATAAAACATTTATCACGAGTAAGTTTCCTTGACATATATCGTATCACGAATAAATAAAATTTCTTTATTTTGTTTTTTGAAAGGCATACAGCAGCTTTTCGGTTTTAAAAATTCCAAAACATTAATTGTAAGAAATGGAAAATCTCGATTGGCAAAAACTAGGGTTTGGATACCGTGACACAGACTATAACGTTCGTTGCTACTATCGCAACGGCAAGTGGGGCGAATTGGAAATCAGTTCATCAAGCAGCATCAACATTCACATGTCGGCAACGGCATTGCACTATGGGCAGGAAGCTTTTGAAGGGCTAAAAGCCTTTAAAGGAAAAGATGGCAAAGTCCGCGTTTTCCGCATGGACGAAAATGCCAAACGTATGCAGAATTCTGCCGACGGTATTCTGATGCAGAAACTTCCGGTTGAGAAATTTCAGGAGGCTGTTCGAATGGCTGTAAAAATGAATGAGCGCTTTATTCCGCCATACGAATCGGGTGCTGCATTGTACATTCGTCCGCTGTTAATCGGTACCGGGCCACAAATTGGTGTGGCTCCGGCCGAAGAGTACCTGTTTGTGGTATTTGTAATGCCTGTTGGTCCTTATTTCCCTGAAGGATTTAAACCTACCAACCTGGTAATTTACCGCGAATTCGACCGCGCTGCCCCGCAGGGAACCGGAAAATATAAAGTTGGCGGAAACTATGCTGCCAGCATGTACGAAGGAAAAAAAGCCAAGAAAAACGGTTTCTCGGCTGTGCTTTACCTCGACAGTAAAGAGAAAAAATACATCGACGAATGTGGACCCGCCAACTTCTTTGGCATAAAAAACAATACTTACATTACGCCGGAATCGGATTCGATTCTTCCGTCAATTACCAACAAAAGCCTAATTGTTTTGGCCGAAGAAATGGGATTGAATGTTGAGCGCCGTAAAGTGCCTTACGAAGAACTGGCCGGGTTTGACGAAGTTGGAGCCTGCGGAACTGCTGCAGTAATTTCGCCCATTAAAGGTATTTACGACAACGACAACGACAAGTGGTTTAAGTATGGCAACCAGGAAGAAGCCGGTGAATGGTCAACAAAACTGTACAATAAACTGCGCGCTATTCAGTATGGCGACGAGCCCGACACACATGGTTGGGTGAAGATAATTGAGTAAAAGTATTTTGAAAAGTACATATGAAACCGTTTCTTTTTGAAGGAACGGTTTTTTTATGTTCTAAATCGATAAGGTTAATAAGGTTATTTACTATTTGTGATTCCCGGCTACTAAGGTTTATTCTTTTAAAATAAGGTTCTTATAGAGCACATAAAAGTTGAAAGATTATAAAACCGGCTAATCCTTACGTTGCAAATAAGAAATCTTATTCATCAACCACAACCTTAGTAGAAATCCTTCCAGCCTCCTACCCAAACCTTATTAACCTTATTTTTATAGCGCCACTAAGGTTTATTCTCTTAAAATGTGGTTTTTCCGAGTACATTCAAATTCAAAGATTAGACCCTGTTAATTCTCACGTTGCAAATAAGAAACCTTATTCTTCAAGCTCAACCTTAGTAGAACTTTTTTGAAGGAGCGGTTTTTTTTATATTCTAAACGGATAAGGTTAATAAGGTTATTTACTATTTGTGATTCCCGGCTACTAAGGTTTATTCTTTTAAAAGAAGATTTTTACGGAGTACAT
>NZ_FOHT01000047.1:0-25985 GCF_900111425.1 Draconibacterium orientale
ATGTGCTGTGAAAGTAAATAGGTTCATCTATATCGTTTTAACTACCTTAAAGATAATGAAATAAATCAAATTATGAGTATTTACGGATATTCAATTAATATTTCTTAAATTTCATAAAGTGATTCGTGATAAAAAATGATGGTTCTTTATACCAATCACAGCAATTTACTTTAAACTGAACGTATGGAAAAAATAAAATCTTTCCATAGACAATTCTACTCCCCAATAAGTTAGTTGAGCTAAGCATTGGGCTTGCCGCAAGCAACTGCTGTGGGCCGCAGACTTGCTATCTAAATACAAACCTCGTGTTCTTATAAATGCGCTGTATGTTTATGCCTTGCCACAAGGCCGGGTACTGCTATGTTTTGCACAAAAAAATCAGATTAATAAAAACCTAAAAAACAAACAAGATGAAAAAACTTTACCAAACTTTTCGAACACCCCATATGGTGATTTTTATGCTAATGATGGGGATTTTATTACTGGCAACTAATGTCGGTTTTGGACAGACGACAATAAAAACGGATAAATTTGACTACCTGCCAGGAGAAACAGTTGTCATTACCGGGTCAGGTTGGTTGCCCGGGGAAACAGTAAACATGGTGCTTGACCATACAACTTTCAATCATGATGATGAATATCTTGAAGCTGTTGCCGATGCAAATGGCGATATTTTTAACGACAGTTATATTATTGATCCATCTGATCTGGGAGAATCTTTTTTGCTAACCGCAACCGGAGCAACTAGCGGTTTAACAGCCTGGAATAGTTTTACCGATGGTGGTGGGGCTTATACCATCAATCTTGCAGCTGCAGATCCTTCAATTTATATTCCTGCTATTCCTTTTCCTGACGATCTTACTGTTCCAGAGGGATCTAGTGATGGTTCAACTTTAATTCCTCTTTCAGATTTTAATGATGGAACCTCCGATGTTAGAGTTGAAAGTTTAGCTCCCGAGGACATGGCCCTGGGGCAAATCGTTCCTTTCGAGATCATGATTACAGTTAATGGCGATATTACCCCTGAGAATGGCACAATAACCTTCGTAGTCGGCTGGAACACATTAACAACCAATGGAGGTGATTTTGGTTATGACGCCCGTGGAGATGATGTTGGCTACGGTGTATTAGGTGCATTCATAGATACTGGCGATGGCGCTTATACTGATGGTAGCATTCAAGCTACTGTCGATACTTATACCTGGTCATTAATAAACGACGAAATTATAGGGATCTTCACTGTAAGTGGTCTTGAAGATGGGGACGAAGTTGTTGTAGAAGCATGGTTGGTTTTAGATGATGATATCCCCGCCGGGATTGGAGGAAATGTTCAATCCCGTCTTATTGTTGCAGCCACCGGGTCTGATCAAACGATCAATGTCTCCAACAGTGGAACAATTACACTTGTTAATGGTGATGCGATCTCGACTGGTAATCAAACGGTACCGTTACTAAAACCAAGTAATTTCTTCAATGCTGATGTGGATTTGTCCGTTACCAAAACAGATGATATTGATCCAATTTTAGTTGGAGAAACGCTAACCTACGAAATAACAGCATTCAATGCTGGTCCCTCTGTTGCAAATGGTGTTGTTGTATATGATGAACTAGACCCAAATGTAACCTTTGTATTTGCTTCTGATGGTGGTTTTATCAACACAGATTCTGAAGATTTAATACCGAATGGAGCTGTACAATGGAACGTTGGTGCATTAGCACCTGGCGAATCAGTTTCTTATACAGTCACTGTAACCGTAAATAATGATGCACCGGCAACGGCAACTGGAGGAGTTAGTTTGTCGGGTTCAGCTGGTTCCAGTTGCACGGGCGATCTGGTGAACAAAGTGCATGTTACCACTATCAGCGATGATACGGACGACACAAACAATTCCTGGTGCGAGCCAACCGGTGTATTACCGCTTGTCGGTTTAGGCTGTGGAGCAACAGGCAGTCAAGTGTGTTGTCCCGATGACACTGATGGTACAATTGAGGTTACCTGGGCTGGCGGACTTGCTCCCTACACCCTAAAATTGTATCTAGATGGCGTAATATTAAATGATCAAACAATTACTGATGCTACCTCACCATATACTTTCACTGGTTTGGCAGTTGGCGATTACACATTTCAAGTAATACCTTCTCAAGGCGGTGATTGCAGTCGTGCAATCAGTATTACCGTGGACGGAACTGCTCCGGTAATCACATGTCCGGTAGATGTGATCCTTGAATGTGACGAAAGCACTGCCCCTAGTAACACCGGAACAGCTACAGCAGTTGATAACTGCGACCCAACACCAACACCAACAATTACATACACCGACAATCAAATTGCCGGAACATGCTCAGAGACCTACACCATTGAGAGAACCTGGACGGCAACAGACTGCGGTGGAAATGCATCGAGTTGTGTTCAGACAATAACTGTTCAGGATACCGAAGCCCCAGTATTGTCAGGAGTTCCTGCTGAAGTAACTGTGGAATGCGATGCCGTTCCGGCAGCAGCTTCACCAACAGCTTCAGATAACTGCGATCCTGACCCGGTAATTACTCTTGACGAAACAAGTACGCAAACCGACGATGGAAGCTGTACAGACCAGAGCTACACAATAACTCGTGTTTGGACCGCTACCGACAACTGCGGCAACAGCAGTAGCCAGACTCAAGTGATTACTTTGGAAGATAATACTGCCCCGGTTCTTGCAGGTGTTCCTGATGATGTAACCGTTGAATGCGATGCCGTTCCGGCAGCAGCTTCACCAACAGCTTCAGATAACTGCGATCCTGACCCGGTAATTACTCTTGACGAAACAAGTACGCAAACCGACGATGGAAGCTGTACAGACCAGAGCTACACAATAACTCGTGTTTGGACTGCTACCGACAACTGCGGCAACAGCAGTAGCCAGACTCAGGTGATTACTGTGGAAGATAATACTGCCCCGGTACTCGCAAATGTTCCTGCTGATGCAGATGCAGACTGCGCAAGCATACCTGAACCTGCAGTTGTAACTGCTACAGATGACTGCAGCCCAATTCCGCTGGGAGTTGAGTTCGCAGAAGTGATTACTCCAGGAAACTGTGCAGGTAACTATACAATTACTCGTACTTGGACGGCTACCGATGAATGTGACAATGAAACTTCCGCTTCACAGGTAATAACAGTAACCGATGTTACTCCTCCGGTACTCGCAGATGTTCCTGCTGATGCAGATGCAGACTGCGCAAGCATACCTGAACCTGCAGTTGTAACTGCTACAGATGACTGCAGCCCAATTCCGCTGGGAGTTGAGTTCGCAGAAGTGATTACTCCAGGAAACTGTGCAGGTAACTATACAATTACTCGTACTTGGACGGCTACCGATGAATGTGACAATGAAACTTCCGCTTCACAGGTAATAACAGTAACCGATGTTACTCCTCCGGAAATAACTTGCCCTCCGCTAACGGTTGTCAATTGCGGTGACGTCACAAGTCCAAATGGAACTGGCTTTGCAACAGCTACAGACAATTGTGATGCTAATGTGGTTATTACTTATGTGGATGCTACAAGTACAACACCTGGTTGCGACACAGAAACGATTACCCGTACTTGGACAGCTACCGATGATTGTGGCAATACCAGCACTTGTGATCAGGAAATTCTGGTGGCATCCATTAATATCGTAAAAACGTTTGCAGATGACGAGGTGATAGCAGGTGGTGCAGCCAGCTCTTTTACTCTGGTTGTAACCAATGATGGTTCTGCACCGTTGAGTAATATTGAAATCTATGACGAAGTTGATGACCGCCTTACTGTGACAGGTGTTTCCGGTACCGATGGCACAGATGCCGATACCGATGGGGATGCTCAAATGGTTGAATGGCTAATTGAGTCACTGACTCCGGGCACTTCAGCAACTATTACTGTTGACTTCGAGGTTGCTTCTGATGTTGAAGAGGCAAATGGAGTTGGTGGATTAAATGGTAAAAGAAACGTTCCTAACGATGCATGGGTAAATGCTGAAGCAACCGACGACACCGGTATTAAGGTCGTAGACAGCGATTACGACGATATTGACATTAAGGTGATAATCGACCTATCGATTGAGAAGGAATTCGATCCGGCGGTGATACAGGCACCGCAAGGTACATTCCAGAAGTTTACCCTGGTAGTGAGCAATGAAGGCCCATCTGACGCGGTAGATGTTTCGGTGAAAGATACCGTACATACTTCACTTGAAATTACCAGTGTTAGTGTGACTCCTGATGACGGTGGTACTGGCACATGGGATGGTCCTCACCTGGATTGTACATTACAAATTCCGGCTGGTAAGTCAGACACGATCGAGGTTACCTATCTAACAGCACCTTTCTTAGATGACGTTACGCCTTACGGGACAGGTGCCGGTGACGACTTTTACTTTGTCTTCGTAAACGGTAGCGTTCTCGAAGGATCAACTGATGGTGATGGCGTATTTCTGAATGGTGTAAATATCACGGATCAAGTAACAATAATTACCAGTCTTACCCGAAATGACATCATTTTTGACCCACCAGGGGATGATCCGGCATTCGAGATGCATCTCTCCTGCTCCGATCCTTTCACAGGCGGTTGGGGACAATCAGCCGGACCGGTTGAAGGTGTCGACGACAACTGGCAGATTGCGTTCTTCACGATCGCCCGCTTCAATGCTAATGGCTACATAAAATCGTGTGGTAACGTGACCGTTGAATATGAGATACCTAACACAGGATACGCATCCGGTGAGGATTCCGAAGGAACGCAAACAGACTCTGATGATGCAAGAGTAACCGTTGGTCCTGGTATAACATTAACTGATTTGACAACCCTTGGTAAGCGGCTTACCGCCAGGTTAACTAATATGACAGGCCACAATAAAGTGATTGATGAAGTCACGATTAAGTGGCCTGCAAGTAACGGCAACCTGATTAAGGTCTGGCTGGTCACTGGTAATATTACCGAAGTTATCTGGGAAGGAAATGATTATTCACAAGATGCCATTCTCAATTCGGATGGTGAGGGGGTTTGGTATGGCAGTACACTTCTAACAGGTGAAGCCATCCTGCGTTTCGACTTCGTTAACAAAGTCGCGTCCTCCGGTTACGTCATTCGCGTCTGGTTCGAGGACGGCACGTGGTTGGATATACACGATGTGGGTGACCAACCTACTGCTCCGGATCCGGGTGAAGAAGTTCAGCTTATTTGTCCAACTAAAACACGAGTTGCATGTGCAGACCTTTCTGATGCATGGCCAGCATGGGTGAATTCAGCTTATTACACAGGTGAAGGAGATTATACGATTAAAACAGTTCCAGAAGAAGCGCCGGAATGTGGCACAACAACAACTGTTATATTTAATCTTTATGTTGAAGGTGATGAAGTTGGCGAACCGGTAGCTTCCTGTACTTCTGATTTCACAGTGAAAGCAGAAAAATCAGCTGAAATTACAACAGAAGTTGAAGAATTCGAGTATACCGACCTTAAGGTTTACCCGAATCCATTTAGCGAAGAAGTACGTTTCGAATTTGTTTCGCCAATAGCAACCCAGGCTAAAATTGATATTTACAATATGGCAGGGCAAATGGTGCAAACCGTATTCGATGGTTTTGTGGAAAAAAACACCACTTATAATGCTGAGTTTAAACCTGAAGAACAGGTAAGCGGCGTATACTTCTACCGTATGAAGTTAGGTAACGTAATCCATAATGGTAAACTGGTTTATAAAAAAGATTAATTTAACCAGAACGTAATACAAAGCGTACTCTGCAAATGTGGAGTACGCTTTTTGTGTGCTAATATGCTACATTTTCAATTATTGGCAGCAAATCATTTCTAAAAACGCATCTACTCTGCTGTGCCTTTTGAAGAACAGATTTTTGACATTACAAATTATCTCGGCGAAAAAAATCTGCCAATCAATACATTATTGCAGACACCGGTGAAATTATTGGAATAATTGCATATAATGTCGGAACCATACCTTTTTCTTTTTATCAGGACTGGATGCCTAAAGATTCAGAAGGTAAAATAAAATTACTGGTATCAACTCACTTAACAAACACTCGACGGTTATCAATGATTTTATGGTAAAAAGAGAACCTGGCGACTTTATTATACACGTAGCAAAATATAATTGCCGGATTCTTTTTTGCCTGAAAATTCTTTCATCTCTGGCCATTAAAATTGTTTGTTTGTAGTGGTATAGTATGAAAGCCGCACGTATTTTAATATCCTTGAGGATGTAATATTACATGCTCGTTTCAACTAGTTTCCCGCACATATTTATACAAATCAGAAACTTAATTCAATTTTTTGCACTAATTTTAATTCGATTTCAACAAATAACTAAAACCAATAAACCATGAATAACCGTTTTTTCATACCCATACTATTTGTAGTTTGTATTTTTATTGCAACTGGCTTGAATGCTCAGGATCGAAGTATTCAGGGCAAAGTAACCACTTTCGAAAACCTACCTTTATCCGGTGTGGAAGTTCAGGTAAAAAGTACCGGGCAGGTAGTTAAAACAGATACCCTTGGGCGGTTTTCGGTTGCTTGTAATAATAAAGATAAATTAAGTTTTTTCGCCCATGGATTTAATAAGCAAAACGTTAAACTAAAAGAAAACACAAAGTTTGTTGCGGTTAATTTACACCTTAAACCGGGCGAAGAAGGAAAATCACTGGCCATTGGTTATGGGCATGTACAGGATGAAGATAAACTGAATGCAATTTCAAGTTTACGAGACGACCATGATAATTTCTCGAAATATACAGATATGTATGAACTGATAAGAGGAAAGTTTTCGGGCGTTCAGGTGATTGGCGATGAAGTAATAATCCGCGGGAATAATACGATGGGTGGCAGCAATGCTGCATTAATTGTAGTGGATGGAATTGAGCGGGAAGGAAGTATATTGGGAATGCTCCCTCCACATACGGTAAAAAGTATCGATATTTTAAAAGATGGAGGGTCTGCTATTTATGGAGCAAGGGGAGCAAACGGAGTCGTTCTCATCGAAACAAAAAGCGGCGAAGAGGATAAATAGTTGGGGGAAACCAAGATCAATTTTTTTAATTTTTTTCCCTTTAAAATGCCGCTAACGAAAATTTGAAATAATCATTCCCGTTTAACCGGTTTTGAAAATTAAATTAACCAGAAAATCAGAAACACCTCACAAACCTTACTCACAGACAACTAACAACTTGTATTCTTCTAAGAATTGCAGAAATCAGCGGTTGAAAACATGCAGAATTACACCATAATTCTCACGCAATATTCATGAATAAACTTCTTGTAATCTAATTTGTTTATTCAACTTTAAACAGAAACAATGAACAATTTTTGGAACGACAGATACAGCGCAACAGCATATGCCTACGGTGAAGCGCCAAACGATTTTTTGAAAAAGGAATTGCCTCAACTCCCCCCGGGCAAAGTACTGTTCCCGGCAGAAGGCGAAGGAAGAAATGCAGTTTTCGCCGCAACATTAGGATGGGAAGTCACAGCTTTTGATCCAAGTATTGAAGGAAAAAGAAAAGCACTGCTCTTAGCTGTTAAACATAATACTTCTATCCATTACCAGGTAACTGATTATGAAAATGCCGATTTTGAAAATGAGTATTTTGATTGTATTTGTTTGACATATGCCCATATGCCGGAACATATGCGTAATAAAGTACACCAAAAATTAGCGTCGTATTTAAAACCCGGAGGCACATTAATTCTTGAAGGTTTTTCGAAAGAACAAATTAACAGAAATACAGGAGGCCCTAAAGATATCAGTTTCTTATTCGATGAAAAAGAATTAGAAAATGACTTTAAATATTTCAGTTCAGTATCAACACATAAAGCCGATATCGAATTGGATGAAGGTCTTTACCACCGTGGTCTTGCGTCAATTATCAGGCTTAAAGGCGTTAAGTAGCGGCCTCAATTTTCCACACTATTTATAAACCACCAAATAAAACTCCTGGACAGAAAGTTAAACAATTTGGTCTGTTTAAACGTATAGTATTTACAATCAGAACTTTCTACTGAGCAAATTGAATCGTTTTTTGGAAATATATTTTTACGAACGAACCAAAAGTTTTAATTTTACCTAAAAATAAGAAAGAGGAAGAAAAAAGAGTTTCAATTTTTTGTTTACAAGCAGGTATTTATTTATACTTGCACACGATTTCAAAAGAAAATCACCCTCCTCGTCAATTGTTCCAAGAATTTTTTCAACAATTATTAATCGAGAAAAGTTATAACAATAATATAATGTATGATATTTTAGAACTGAACAAGAAACTTGTTCCTGAATTAAAAGAGATCGCTAAAGAGCTCAATATTAAACGTGTAGAATCCTACAAGAAACAGGATCTTATTTATAAAATTTTAGATACCCAGGCTGTTCTTGAAGCTGAAAACAAAGGCAAAAAGAATGCTCCTAAAGACGAAAAAGGAGAAGCCGGTAATCGTAAAAATCAATCCGACAGAAACACTTCTGATGACGATGAACCGCGCCGTTCCAAACGTCCTCGCCAAAGAGTGGAGACGGTAAAACGCGAAAAAGTTGGCTCAGGTCCCAGAAAAAAACAAAGCGACAAAATTGACGATAAAGTTCAAACGCGTCAGGACCAGATAAAAGCCATAATAAAAGGTTTTACAAAGGAAAAAACAGCTGCGGCGCCAAAGCAACAAGATATTGAAGCAGCGGCCAAACCTGAAGAAACAAAAACAGCTCCTCAGCAACAACAGCAAAAACCACCAACGCAAGAAATACAGCAAGAGCAACAAGCTCAGGAAAAACAGCAAGAACAGCAAAAACCCGAAGTTAAAGTTCAACAAAACAAAGAGCAGCAACATCGTGGAGGCCAGCAAAGGCATCAACAAAGTCAGCAAAATCAGCAAAGACAAAATACCGGCGGAAAAGACGACCGTCAGAAACAACAAAACAGAAGCCAGCAGCAAGGCCAGCAACAGCAGGGTCAGCAGCAGGGAAATCGCCAGAAACAGCGTCAATTCGAGTTTGAAGGTATTATTACCAACACCGGCGTACTCGAGATTTTGGCCGATGGTTACGGGTTCTTACGTTCATCGGATTACAATTATCTGAACTCGCCCGACGATATTTATGTATCGCAGTCGCAGATTAAACTTTTTGGTTTAAAAACCGGCGATACCGTAAAAGGAACAGTTCGCCCGCCAAAAGAAGGTGAAAAATATTTCCCATTGATTAAAGTGTTAGAGATTAACGGACGCAGCCCGGAGTTTATTCGCGACCGCGTACCTTTCGATCACCTCACTCCTTTATTCCCTGATGAGAAATTCAACCTCACCGGAAATGGCCACGATAATATTTCAACACGTGTGGTTGATATGTTTGCGCCAATTGGTAAAGGACAACGTGGTTTGATTGTTGCCCAGCCAAAAACCGGTAAAACCGTATTGCTGAAAGAAATTGCCAACGCCATTGCAGCCAACCACCCCGAGGTTTACATGATCGTGTTACTGATCGACGAACGTCCGGAAGAGGTTACCGATATGGCACGCAGCGTACATGCCGAAGTTATTGCATCAACTTTTGATGAGCCGGCTGACAAACACGTAAAAGTGGCCAACATTGTACTGGAAAAAGCAAAACGTTTAACCGAATGTGGACACGATGTGGTTATCCTGTTAGACTCGATTACACGTTTGGCACGTGCTTACAACACCGTTCAGCCAGCATCGGGTAAAGTACTTTCGGGTGGTGTTGATGCTAATGCGCTGCATAAACCAAAACGTTTCTTTGGTGCGGCACGAAACATTGAAGAAGGTGGTTCATTAACGATTATGGCTACGGCACTTACCGAAACCGGATCGAAAATGGACGAAGTTATTTTTGAAGAGTTTAAAGGTACCGGTAACATGGAACTGCAACTCGACCGGAAATTGTCGAACAAACGTATTTTCCCTTCTGTGGATATTCCAACATCGAGTACCCGTCGCGAAGACCTTTTATTCTCGAAAGAAGTTCTCGACAAACTGTGGATCTTACGCAACTACCTTGGCGATATGAACGCCCTGGAAGCAATGGAGTTTATGAAAACACGCTTGATGCGTGCGGCAAGTATCGAAGAATTCCTGGCATCGATGAACGATGGATAGTAAATAAATACAACAACATAAAAAAAGCAGGTTCGGTTTCGGACCTGCTTTTTTGTTGCCTGAAAGCCTGGGATAAGGATGTCATCTTTTAAAAAGGTGACATCCTATTTTAATCCCTTATTAAAATTAAAAGTATTCGATGGTTGAATTTGCTCCGATCGCAGAATACGGCTTTTTACGGTTTTAGCCCGGTGTTTTGAAACCGGCTCGTAACTTAAATCAATTAAAAAACGGTGGAAGCCATTATTTTTCAATTTGTTTTTCGATTGCGAAATGGAAACCGGAACCTGCGGAACAATTGAGGTAATTCCATTTCGGCGGAAGCGCTGCAACTTAATGTTCATATCATCTAACAGCTCATCATTTCCATCTTTCATGGCTATTGGCATGCGTGAATGGAACAATTCGGGGTGGAAATAAACCGGCACAATTCCGTCTTTGTGCGACAGTGAAAACAGCGTTTCAAAATCAATTTCCTGCGGATACGAGAACAGGCTCACTCCTTCGTTTTTGATAAAACAGGCGGCAGCATCATTAAAAACATACACATTTTCGTTGGCAATAATACGGCACTTTGGCGGAATCAGGTCCAGTTGCGAAATATGACTGACAACAAAGTTTCGTAATCCACATTTTACCATTTTGGCAATCAGCTCGCGATAAAACTGCAAAGCATCCTGCTGAATAAACTTCGGCAGTTCGATGTAAATTTTCTCCCTGAATTTTTGAATAAACGGCACCTCCGGATCGAAGCGGCTCCAGGTAATTTTAGAAAAAGCCAAAAACAAACCTTCCATTTCATTCAGGTTCATCTTTTTTAGCCATTCCATGGAGTTTACGCGAAAATAAAACTCTTCATTGCGACCATTTTCCCGGCCTTTTAATGCACTCAGAATCTTTTGTTTGTTTCCGTAATTCAATTGTTTAAAATGAGCAGTTGTGTCTTCCAGTTTCGATGGGAACTTCACATCGCTAATCCCCGCCAAATAAACCTCGCTGTTGGGTTTTACCTGCTTTCCGCCCGAATGAATTTTAAACAAACCATTCTCTTCGGCTACTTCGCGCACCTTTACCGTTTCCTGCTTTTCGGTGCCCGGAATATGAAAACGCAAACGGAAGCCCGGCTCAATAGTCATTTGCGAGCTTAACCAAATATTCTGCCCTTTTATTTGCTCAACTTTGCCGAGAAAAACACCGGCAACCGTTTTTTCTGAAATGGCCTTATTTACATCTTTTCCCATAAAATAGGCCGTTTTCTCACGCCCAAAATCAAGCGACAAAAGCTCTTTGGCTTTTTCAATTTGATTGGGTTCGTCGAGTGCAGTTCGGTAGGCTTGTGCCACTCGGTAAGTGTATTCGCCCGATTTCATACGGCCCTCAACTTTTAAACTGTTTACTCCCATTTTTGCAAAACGGTTAACCAAATCAATTTGCTGGTTATCTTTTAAGTTAAAGAGATACTGATGCGTATTTTGAGCCGTGTAAGTGCGTCGGCAAGGTTGGGTACACAATCCGCGGTTGGCTCCCCTGCCCCCGGCATAACTGCTGTAAAGACACATGCCCGAGAAAGAATAACACAGCGCACCATGAATAAAAACTTCGGTTTCCACCTTACTCTTTTTGCAAATTTTGCTGAGTTCGTGCAAAGTGAGTTCGCGGGCCAGAACCACTCGTTCTATCCCCTTTTTATGTGCATAATTGGCTCCGGTTGAATTATGAATGGCCATTTGTGTGCTGGCGTGCAACACCAAATTGGGGAAATAGGTTCGAGCAATATAAAAAACGCCCCAATCCTGAATGATCACTCCATTAACACCAACCTGGTTCAAAAAATTCAGGTAATCGAGCAATTCCGGGATTTCATTGTTTTTTATTACCGTATTTAAGGTAATGTAAACCAGAATGTTCTTCTTTTTGGCTTCTTTTAATATGGTGCCAAGCTGCCCGTTGGTAAAATTTTTTGCCCTTCCGCGGGCGTTAAATTGTTTTAATCCCAGGAAAATTGCATCGGCTCCACCACGCAAAGCGGCATAAAACGATTCTGGATTTCCAACTGGTAAAAGAAGTTCTGGTTTTTGCATAATCTATTTTCGTGCAAAATTAGCAATAATAAATTTTAACTATCTCAAATTAATTAACACTTTTGAGTATATAAACTTCAGAAATGAAAACAATTGGAAATGAATAACATCACTGATAACCCAAAAAAATTATTAGCCATGCAAAAGTACATTTCGTTGTTCGTCATATTACTGTTTTCTTGTACAGGACTTTTTGCGCAAAATATTTATGATATCCGAAATGCAATCGATTTTTTCGAATCGAACAGAATGCAAAAAGGAGAATATAGGCATATTCTCACCGAAAGCGATATTGAAGGTTCGCCCTATTTTAACGATGAATTTATAAAAGGAACCATTTTCACCTACCAGAAAATTCAGTATAACGATATTCCGTTACGTTACAATATTTATAACGACGAAATGGAATTTCAAACACCCAACAACCAGGTTCTGGCCATAGCAGCACCAGAAATTGTGGATAAAGCAGTGCTCGGAGAAAATACTTTTTCAAACATCCCTTATGCGCTTGGCAACAAAGTAAAACGTGCGTATTTTATACTTTTAACCGAAGGTAAGCTTAGTTTATACGCACGCCCTGAAGTGCTCTACAAAAAACCGAAAAAAGCCGCTGCATACAGTGAACCTGAACCTGCAAAATTTGAAAAACGTCCTGATACTTACTACCTGCGATTAAATCAGCAAGCTGCAGTAAGAATTGAATCGAAAAAGGATTTACAGAATTTCTTCACCGATCATCAAAATAAAATGGAAAGTTTTATAAAGAAGAATAAAATAAAACCCGGTAAGGCCGACAAGATGATGGAGCTGGTTGAATATTATAATTCGTTGTAGCCGGATGATGGATGCCCAGATACTGGATGCTGGATACTGGATACCGGATGCTCGTCAATCGCGACTATTTCCTTAAACCACTTTCAGCTCCTTATTAAATCATAGCTCCATAATTTTTATCTAAAAAGCTCCTACTAAACACCTTGATAAAAAAAATCGCAAAAACATTTCGCAAAAACTATCCGAAAAACAAAAAATATTTTCGTAACGTATGCAACATTGATATATTGCCATCGTCATTGAATCAGAAAAATAAAAGATTGAATACACTTTATAAAAATATTCATCAGGAGATCATCGATCAGTGCAGGGAAGGAAGCCAGAAGGCGCAATTCCAGCTATACAAGCTTTATTACAAAGCCATGTTCAACGTAAGCCTGCGGATCGTAAATGACCAGATGGAAGCCGAAGATGTAATACAGGAGGCCTTTTTAAGTGCATTTAAAAAGATTGACACCTACAAAGGCGAAGTAAGCTTCGGTGCATGGTTAAAGCGTATTGTTGTAAACCGTTCATTGGATTGTTTAAAGAAACGAAAAGTACAATTTGAGGCGATAAACGAACGTACCACAGAAATTGCCGAAAGCCGCATGGATACACGAGAACTGGACGCCCGGGTGTTAAAACAGTCGATACAGGAACTTTCTGATGGCTACCGGGTGGTATTAAGTCTGTACCTGATTGAAGGTTACGACCACGAAGAGATCAGCCAGATTTTGGGCATTTCGAATTCAGCCTCGAGAACCCAGCTGCTGAGAGCGAAAAATAAGTTACGAGAAATATTGAAAGGGAAGGAAATATTTTCATACAATTAAGATTATGGAAAAAAGAGATGACATAGAAAAACTGATACTGGATAACATTGAAACGTTAAACGATAACGAACCAATGGAAGGCCACTTTGCACGATTTGAGGCAAAACTTAATGCACAACATAAAAAGAAAAGAACGATAAATCTGAATATTATTCTGAAAGTTGCTGCCGCCGTTGTATTTGTATTTTTGGCAACCAACCAGGCGTTTATCTATTTTTCGCCTGATAACCAGAGAATTTTTAATTCGAAAACAGAATCGGCAAGCCTTACTCTTGCATCTGTTTCGCCCGAATACCAGGAAGTTGAATATTATTACACCAGCTCGATTAACACCGGTATGGAGCAGTGGAACAAATGGATTGAAGAAGGTTTGATTTCGGAAGACGAACAAACTATGATGAACAATGAGTTGGCCGAGTTTGAAACACTTTACCAAAACCTGCAGAAGGATTTAGCAGCCAACCCAAACGATGAACGCGTAATAAACGCCATGTTAGAATATTATCAGGCTAAGCTTAGTGTTATATACATAATCATTACCAAATTAGAAGAAGTACAACAGAAAACACAAGAATTTGAACAGGAAACAACGGCCATGTAATGCACAGTAAATTGGATGGAAAGAATTAGTAGTAAAAATTAAAACCAGAATAAAATGAAGGCATTAAAAAGAATTGCAGCACTGTTAACCATCGGCGTTTTAGTAGCCGGAACAACAGTATTTGCTGAAGAAAAAACAAAAGAGTACCATGAATCATGGTTAAACAACGAGGTATCATCGCTGGAAATCGACAACCGTTTTGGCGAAGTGAAAATCAATAATTCGGCTGGCGACTCGGTAGTTATTCATGTAACCATTACTGTTGATGCGCCTAACGAGAACAAAGCCGATGATTTGCTGGATATGCTGGAAGTGTATATCCGAAAAACCGGAAGTGCTGTAAAAGCGGTTACCGAAATTGAAAATAACTTTAAAAGTAACCGAAGTTTTAGTATCGATTACGAAGTGAATATTCCGTCGGACAAAGACCTGAAAATTAACAACAAGTATGGCAACACCATCGTTGCCCGACTTACCGGAAACGGCGATTTCACGTGTAAATACGGTAACTTTACCGCTTACGAACTAACTACACCCGAAAGTGGTTCACTCCGTTTATCACTGGCCTACGGAAATGCAAATATTGGCGAGGTTTCGCACATGGATGTTGACGTAAGTTACTCGCCGCTTGATATTGAAGAAGCCACTTCGTTAAATATCGAATCGAAATATTCGAATATCAGCGTTGAAGAGTGTAAGTCGGTGATTATTGAATCGAAATACGACAAATTTAAATTTGAAGAACTGGAATCGCTCGTTGCAGAAATTAAGTACACCAATATAAAAATTGGAGAATTGGCCAAAAGCTTAAAAGTTGAATCGGGTTACGGAGGTATTAAGGTTGATGAAGTTGGAGCAAACTTCGAGTTTATCAACATTACCAACAGCTACGGCCAGATTTCACTGGGACTCGACGATGCCAGTTATTCTATCGATGCCAGCTGCGATTACTGCGGCATTTCCTATCCTGAAGATGAATTTACAGGAAACCGTATTAAAGATAACCACAAAAACACAGTTGTTGGAAAAATAGGTTCGGGAGAGGGCGGAAAAGTTACAGTTGTAAGCCGCTACGGCGATATTCAACTGGATGAATAACAGTTGAACTATTTTGTATAGATTATCAAAAAAACCGTTGGCAATCCTTTTGTCAGCGGTTTTTTATGCCCGCAAAATAGCCCAACTTGTACAAATCGAAAATCAATAACGATGGACGAGGCCCTTTCAAATTCGCTTCCATTTTTTCGCGGTACTTTCTGAATAGCCGCCCGATTGTTCGTGATGGAATAATAAATGTTACCCGTTTATATTTCTGCAAAAAGTTTACCTGGCGGTAAAACATCCTGTCGCCATCAAGCAGCTCCTCTCCTATCTTTTTCAAATTCTCAAGCGCCATACAACTCTTTTTCAAAAATGCCTGTGCACTTTCAAGGCCGGTATGTTCCAGCGCATTATCGATATGAAAAATCTCTACACCGGCACAAAACAAGTCGTATCCCAGCAAGGTATCTTCGTGTCCGTATTCGCGCAACTCTTCCCTAAAATGCACCCGGTTAAAAAGTTCCTTCGCAATAAAAAAGTTGTTAGAGGTTATAATAAATCCTTTGCTGCCGTTACGAACTGCTGCCGTTACCGCCTCACGTTTCGTTCCGTAAGTCCAGCGAAACAGTTTTTCCGCATCAGCCGGCTTTTGTTTCGCATAAGCCGTTCCTCCGCACAACACCCGGTTTTCGTTCCGGTTTTCCAGATAGTATTTTAAATAGTTCGGGCTGATAATTTTCGAATCGGCATCAATAAACAGCAACCAGTCAAATACCGATTCGGCTCCCATTTTATTACGAACACCGGCTCTGCCCAGGTTTTTCTCCATCTCGCGATACACAACATTGGGTTTGTTTTTCACAATGCGGTTCAGCGATTTAAAAATCTCATCCGAGCCATCATCATATACCCTGATCTCAAAATCAATGTTCAACTTTGTTGCCTGTTGGTGAAGCTCGTCAACCAAATTCACCACTTCAATGTTATATACCGGGATATTTACCGAAAGCATAGTTTCTGTTTACAGGGTTTGAATTTACAATATTTCAAGATCAAAACAATTTTTCTTTAAACAAGCCATTTCGTGTAATTATCCTATTTTTAAGTCATTATTTAAAAATGCTTATGCCACGATTCGTATTTCTCTTATTCCTGTTTTTTAGTTCCCAGCTTAGCGCGCAACACTATAACATTGAGGTGCAGCTTAATGGCGCTCCGAACAAAACAGTACAGCTGGCCTACCATTACCTCGACAAAATATATGCTGCCAACACCGCAAAACTTGATGCGAACGGGCATGGCGCATTTACCGGCGACAGTCTCTTAACGCAAGGATTGTATAAAATTCTGGTGGATAAAGACCACCATTTTGATTTTCTGTTGGGGGCTGATCAGGATTTTAAATTAAGCAATTCAACATTTGCAGGTAAGGATGCGAAAATAGAAGGCGCAGCCGAATCGGAAGCTTTTGTCGATTACATGAATTTTCTGGCCGACCTGCAGCAACAAAGTGCCTCGTTAAACAAAGCCTACCAAAATGCCAATGCCACAGAAAAAGCGGAAATAGCCCAACAACGTGAGGCACTGAACGACGAAATGCACGATTACTGGGCGATGGTGGAGAAAAAGTACCCCAACTCATTTCTCAATAAATTTTTAACTGCTAATTACGTTCCTAAACTCGACCAGTCAACCTTACCAAAAGAAATCCAGGAGAATGATTCTTTGCTGTTATTGGCTCAATTCAACTATCAGAAAGAACATTATTGGGATTATTTTGATTATACCGACGAACGTTACCTGTTCACACCTTTTTACAAAACCAAACTTGAAACCTGGTTTAATAAAGTTTTATACCCTGCTTATGATTCCGTAAAACCATACGTTTATCAATTTATTGAAGATGTAAAACCCAATAAACGCTTGTTTCAGTTTGCCACTTCTTTCTTTCTGAATAGCAGCATTAACAGCAACATTATGGGCATGGACGCCCTGTTTGTAGATATTGCCCGCGATTATTATTTAAGTGGCGAAGCTTTTTGGGCATCAGAAGAATCGATGGAGGCTATTCGCGAAAATGTACTTTTTATGCAAGATAACCTTATCGGTAAAACTGCTCCCGATCTCACGCTGGAAACTTACGATGGTGAATTTGTCAACCTGCACCAAATTGATTCGAAATTAACCGCAGTTCTGATTTACGAGCCCAATTGTTCGCATTGTAAAGTTTTTGTTCCTGAATTTTACAAAGAAGTTTACCTGCCCAACAAAGACAAAGGACTGACAGTGTATGCCATTTACTCGATGGATGACAAGAGCGAATGGACTGAGTTTTTAGCCAAACACAACATGTTCGACTGGATAAATGTTTGGGATCCGCAACACACTTCGCGCTTCAAAATTAAATACGACGCCCGAAAAACGCCTGGCGTTTACCTGCTCGACGAACATAAAAAAATCATCGGTAAAAAACTGACTGTCGAACAGTTAGAAGAAATTGTTCCCCGGGAATTGAACTAAGCGTAGCTAAACCTGTTATCCTGAATAACAAAATACGGAAATATGAATGAACAATTCAGCAAAGAAGATATTTTAAAGCGACAGTACGACTGGGGTAACGGAATTATTCGCATCGGTAAAATTTACACCGCGAAAGGCGATTATGTAAAAGCGGCCAAAGAGCACATTGACGACTTGTATGGTTACGGTGAAAGCAAAGTACTTTTTAAGCCTACAAAAGCTACCGATCCGCAGTTCAGGGCAAGTAAAGAAGAAGCTCTTTCGTACTTTGTTGGAGGAAACAACGAATTTCCCGAAGACCAGGGATTTGCGCTTCAGCCCTGGGAAAAAGTGCGTTTTGAAGTACACGGTTTTATTGCCAATTTTAAACAGGCTATAATTATGGGAAACTACTTCTTTATTGATGCCAATGGTGGGGAAACAAAGGTCGAATACACGATGGGATTCTTCAGGGCTGCCGACAACTCGTTAAAGCTTAATCTTCACCACTCATCATTTCCTTTTAAGCCTGAATAAGATACCTTTTTAAGCATAACGAATGAACAGTTACCCATGACACTGATTGGAAATGTTATTGTAACTTTTAACAACTAAAATCCAGATCATGCGAAAAGCTGCTGGATTTCTGTTCGGTGCTTATTTACGGTACAAATGAGATTTTGCGGGTAACATACGAATCACCGTAAGGAAGACGCACAAAATAAACACCGGCAGTGTTTCCTTGCAGATTGAGTTTTATACGGAAATTATCGGTCTTTATTACTGAAGTTTTTATTTCCTGCCCGATTAGGTTATACACCACAACACTCTCCGGATCAATTTCTTTATCCGATTCCAGGTTTAGTTCGCCTGCCGTAGGATTTGGATACACCAAAACGTTTTTGGGTTGCTCCACGGTTGGTGTATCTGTTAACAAGCTGTAATTACAGGCAACCAGCTCCATCACATTAACCATAGCATGGTTTTGGGCATTCAGCGAAGTGAAACTTTCCCAGCTACCGTTTTGACGTACATAAAGGTGGTTCTCTGCATCTTCATATTCGCGTAACGATTGATAGACCGCAAAGGTATCGGCAGCATTAACGTCACTCAATTCAAAACCTACGTAAAAATCACCTGAAGGCTCAACCATCTGATCGAAACCTACAAAGTTCATGGCATCTTCAGCCCAGTTATCAATAATTACCTCTTTACTGTACAGCAGATTATCGGGATAAGTACCGCCATCGTACACTTTAACGGTTATGCGGCTATTGTTTTTATTGGTTACCAGTTTCCCAACACCAAACGAAACGCCATCCAGAATTTCATCACCGTTTATAGAAAAACGTTCTACGATTTCCGTTATTCCTAACGAATTGGTTCCGCCCCAATACCCTTCTATTGTGCCTGAAACGGTTAAGGCAATATTTGCATGCTCATCCGTATCGGTTAAATTTGTAAAAGCGTTACACAAATCCTCGTTGGTATTAAATTGTTTTCCGTTTAATTCTAAAGCACCTGTGCCCTTGGGGTCAAGCCAATGTTTTAGTTGCTTTGTTGAGTCGGAGCTATAATCCCATTGCATTGCAAAACGGGCAAAATAATCGTTCACCGGGTTACCGCAAAACGCAGCCCCTCCCGACAACGTGCCAATTACCTGTTCTTCCATATTAAACAAAGCACCACCCGATGAACCTACTTCTGTAACACCTCCGTCCCATCGCAATATATTGAACGATCCGTTTTTTGGATTTTTAACCGACGATGAAGTAAATGTTGCGTATTCCGGGGCGTCGTTGTCAAACGAGATCTTCTTAATATCTCCCTGTGGATGATGGATACTTACCGAGGAATCGGGTACTCCCGGCGATCGGTCCCACCCCGCATAATATGGTCTGAAATCAGGTGGTGGCAAATCGTCTAATTCTACCAGTGCAAAATCCAGACTATCGTAATGGGCTTTCATAATCGCTCCTGAGAGCGAATGAATCGGGTCGCCATCCAAAGGGGCGCAATACGGGCTTTCGTAATTGAAAGTATAAACCGTGGTTTTGGCATATTCCCATTTATCGTAACAATGCGATGCCGACAAAACATAAGGCTTTTTGTTTTCAGCAGTATTATTAAGCAATGTTCCGGTACATACTTCCCTGCCATCAACAATTAAACGAACCACAGCATCTTTTACCTCACTCCAGCGATCGCCGATTTGGCAGTTCACATCAATATTACAGTCACCGGCTGTTTTCCCCTGAATCGGCCGTCTGTCAAACTTTAAAATTCCCATAAAATCGTGGTTCACGCGGGTAATCGTAAAATCATCCGGTGTTCCTTCTTCTTCGGGAACTTCGTACTGCACGGTAATTTTATCGCCGGCAACCGGTGCAACCGCAAATTTTTGCGAAGGTTTATTGTTTCGCGCGGTAAAAGCGCCAAGGTATTGGTTATTCTCTTCGTTGTAAATAAACAAACGCGCTTTGTTATTTAACTGAAAATCATCGAAAATAAGGTTGAGCGAATAGGCATTATCCGAGGCAATGGTAATGCGCCAAACATTAAAACCTGCGTTTGTTGAATACCACACGCCTGAATTTGACGGGCGAAGATCAACATTAAAAGCATGCGCAAAAGTAAGTGCCTTTAACTGTGCATCAGTTATTTTGTTTGCATCCATCGCGGCCTTAACAACACTCTGCTTCAATACCGGCATATTTACAAACGCCCTGTCGGTACTTTTCAAAGTAACAACCTGCAAAGGAAACCCTCCCTCCGACAACTGTGCGCTTAGCGAGTTACACACAAAAATCAGTACAATCAAAACTGGAATATACAAACGCATTTTTAAATGGTTTTTGCAGGGTAAATAAAATAATTACCGCGAAAATTACGTATTTTTTAATCAATTCAAATCAATCACGTAACTTTTCAACAAAAACTCAAGTATTGTGTTTTATATTGCACATAAACGTAACTATTGTAAAATCTTTGATTAAACGTGAGACGAAATGCATACCAATAGTATGACGAAATCTCATTCGAAAACGCTGTCAACTGACGAATTAACTTAAAAAAATAAACAGATGAAAAAGTCATTATCAATTTTCGTTGCACTTTTTTTTGTTCTCAGTCTGGTTGCATTAGGCACCAACAAACCAACAAAAACGCCGGCTATGCCCGACGATGTGAAAGCGGTAATCCAGAATTCGTGTTTCGGATGCCACAATACCGATTCCAAAAATGAAGACGGAAAAAAGAGCTTGACTTCAACAAACTCGACAGCCTTTCGAAAATTAAAATGATTAGTACTTACAAAGAAATTGGTGAAGTACTTGAGAAAAATGAAATGCCGCCAAAAAAATTCCTCGAAAGATTTCCGGACAAAGCTTTAAGCGACGATCATAAACAATTGTTATTGGATTGGTCGAAAAAAGAAGCCGAAGCCCTGGTAAAAGGAATGTAATATGCGCATAGTTGTTCGATCTTCACTAATTACATTGCTGCTTGCTTTTATCGTAATCCAGTTTTTTCAACCCGAGAAAAATAGCGAGGAAGTAAGCAGCAATCATATTTTTAAGCAGGTAGAAGTTCCTGAAAATATTCAAACGCTGCTAACAAATGCCTGTTTGGATTGCCACTCGAACCATACAAACTACTGGTGGTACAACCACATTGCGCCGGTTTCGTGGATGGTGGACAATCATATAACCGAAGGCAAATCGGAACTTAATTTTTCGGATTGGGGCACCATGGATATTTTTGAGAAGATTACCATACTGGAAGAAATTTGCCAGGAAGCGGAACGAAAATCCATGCCCTTAAAATCGTACCGTGCTATTCACCCACAAGCAAAATTAAGCGACCAACAAATTGCCGAACTTTGCGATTGGACTACCAAACTGGCCGAAGAATTACTGGCCAAAGCTGCCGGTGAATAATTTTTACCAAAACTTACATAAATATTATCTTTACCAAAAACCGACGAAATGAAGGTATTGGTAATGTATGTTGAAGAGTTTTCGTACCAGCCGGCACAGAAAAACCTTGAGGAAGTTGAAGAAATTACGGCGGGTGCACAATTTTCAGATTCGATATTAGCTTTTATCCAGGTGGAAGAAAGCGACGAAGAAAAAGATGTGAAAAGCCGGGAGAAAAAACTGGTGAATCACCTGAAATGGACTGCCCGAAAGAACAATTGCAAAAGTGTGATTCTTCACTCGTTTGCCCACCTTTCCGAATCGAAGGCATCGGTTGAATTTACCAAAGAATTGTTCGATCTGGCTGAAAAACGACTGCAAAACGCCGATTTCACTACTGCACAAACACCCTTTGGCTATTTCCTCGACCTGAATATTAAAGCACCCGGATTTTCATTGGCGCGTATTTGGGCAACGCTTTAGCGGCATTAAAAAGTAAATGAGTATTTGGGTTAAAGGCGGCAGTAGGCAAATGGCAATAGGCAAAAAGCCTCAACAGGGCGAAACTCAATAACTCCATGTAAGCTCCGGGATTATTGATATACAATTTAACAGTTTAGCAGTTTATCAATTTTACAATCTTCCTCAATCTTCCTCAATCTTCCTCAATCTAATATTCAATCTTCCATCAATCTTTATTTTAGCCGCTGCTGAATCATCTATCTTGTAGCAAGCTAACGAGGTATCAATATGGAATTTAGTTAAAAACGATGCAAGTATCGAAGTATTTACTCATTTATCCCGATACGCTCCGCTATCGGGATTAGTTCGACTATCAGATTACAGTTCGTTTCTCTCCTGCAATCTGGGTCTCACTGAATAAATTCAGTTATCTTTACCGAAAATTAGATTACATGAAATTCGAGGATTATTCCATATCCAACACCATAAAAACCAACCTGGAAAAAAAGGGATTCCGTCGTCCAACCGACATTCAGTTTAAGGCCATTCCGCCAGTGTTAAGGGGCGAAGATGTTTTGGCCATTGCCCAAACCGGAACCGGAAAAACGGCGGCTTTTGCCATTCCGGTAATTCATAATATTCAGCAGGCCAAGCTGAATCAACATATTCAGGGAATTAGTTGTTTGGTTATGGTTCCAACGCACGAGCTGGCCAAGCAAATCAACGAAGTGTTTGTTTCCATTTCAAAAAATACGGGGGTAAAAACCACTGTAATAATTGGTGGGGTTGATCAGGATCCTCAAATCGACCGCTTAAAAACCGGTACCGATGTTTTGGTTGCTACACCCGGTCGCTTGTTCGACTTGGTAAGCCAGGGACACTTAAAACTGCACGGGGTAAAAACACTGATTCTGGATGAAGCCGATCACATGCTCGATCTTGGTTTTATTAAAGATATTAACGACCTGATACGGTTTTTACCCGAAAAACGCCAGACCTTATTCTTCTCGGCAACCATCAATAAAAAGATTAAAAAGCTTGCCTATTCGCTGGTAAGCAAACCTATACGCATTCAGATATCGCCCAAAAACCCGGTGGCAAAAACCATCGAGCACCAGGTGGCATTTATCGAAATGGATGACAAAAGAGCTTTCCTGGAACGCCTTGTGGGAGAAAATCCGGAGGCAAAGATTCTGGCATTTGTACGAACAAAAGTACGTGCCGAGCGCGTGAAAAAAGCAATGGAACGTGTTGAAATTGAAAGCGACACCATTCACAGCGATAAAGAACAGGCAGAGCGCGACCAAACCATGCAACGATTTAAAAGCGGCGCGCTTAAATTACTTATCGCTACCGATGTAAGTGCCCGCGGAATTGATATCCCCAACGTTGATTTTGTGGTGAATTACGACCTGCCTGAAGTTGCCGAAAACTACGTTCACCGCGTAGGACGAACAGGGCGCGGCAACCAAAAAGGAAAAGCCGTTTCGTTTTGCAGTGAAGAAGAACGTGAAATTCTGGATGAAATTGAAAGCTTTTTAGGCAAAGACATTCATCGCCTTGAGATCGACAAAAACCTTTACAAAGAAACACTTGATTTTACCAAAGACACCGACTACAACTGGCAAAAGCTAATGCGCGAAAACGAGCGCGAATTAAAAGAGGTGAAAAAGAAGAAGAAAAAGAAAAAGTAAGTGCCATCACTTACTTTCTATTTCCCGCATGGCAATATTACGCAACTCGGCGCTTGTCATCCAGGTGCATATTCCAAACGGTTTTGAAAGCGAAACCTCCGGCCGGATATTCAGTTTGTGTCCGGCGTAATTGAAATCCACCAGCTTTTCATCGTCAATCCAGGCACGAATTGTGGTTTCGGTTACCTGTAGCCGAATGGTGTACCACACCTCCTTTTCAAAGTTCTTTAGTACCTGCGTTTCGTTCTCCGATGCATCAACACCATCAATACTGCTTAATCCAACAACAGGGCCGCCCCACCCTCCTACAATCAGAGAGCAAAAATCGTTGTTAACCGGGAAAGTCATTCCGCAAAAAAAGTCGTTACCAACCATTTTGCGGGCCTCCAGCTGTACTTCGTAATTTACTTTCGGGAACGTATCTGTCCAGGTAATTCCGCTGCAACCATCGCCGTAATTAATTACGATGCTTCCATCGGTAACCTTTACAGGCCCTTCGGTTCCGAACGATGTTATTTCCCAGTTATCCAGCGTATTTCCGTTGAATAAGGCCTGCCAGCCCTCGGGGATGTTCGGCGTATAGTTTTGATTACTGTTTTTTCTGGCCGTATTATTACAAGAAGTAAAAAGCGCTATAAAAGCCAGCATGAAACACACATAAATAAATCCAGATCGCATCATTTTTTGATTTAAAATTACGAAAGATGGCGCCTTTATCCAATCATAAAGAGCATTATCATTACAGGGCTCGAAAATAAATATCTCGATGACCGAAAACGGCGATCCGTACGAAAATGCAATAGCAGAAAGGGTTAATGGGATTTTAAAGGACGAATACGATTTAAACCATACATTTTCTGATTATCAGGAAGCACTCGAAGCCACAAAAGTTGCGGTGTATAAATACAATAACAAACGGCCTCACCGCAGTGTAGACTTCATGTTTCCAACAGATGCACACTTGCAGACAGGAGTACTAAAAAAACACTGGAAAAAGCGGCATTATAAGGCGAATGCGGAAAAAGGGGAAAGCCTGCAGAATGTTCCTGCAAACCAGGATTAAAAAATAATACTGTAAGAAAATGCAGGAGGATAAAATTTACCTGTCGCCAGTTTTAGGGCATACACAAAATCATGTCGAACTTTGCAGAAACAAAAAATGAAAACGCAGAAAAGAACAGTAAAGAAAAACTTTTTAGTTTTGTAAAACAGTAAATGAGAAAAATTCATTTACTCCTACCAGTAAATAGAGTAATAATCTGTCAAGCTATTTTAGGAAAGGTCAGGTGCAACAGGTGCTTACATTGGTGCAACGAGTGTTTACACTCATGCAACGAGTACTTACACTCATGCAACGGGTACATACATTCGTGCAACGGGTGCTTACATTCATGCAACGGGTACTAACAATCGTGCAACGTCTGCTTGCATTCATACAACGGGTACTTACATTCGCACATCGGGTGGTTACAATTGTGCAATAGGCACTTACAGTTGTACAACAGGTGCTTACAGTTGTACAACAGGTGCTTACATTCGTGCAATAATACCTTAACAGCGATTCGTTAAATTTCGTCCGGAAGCACCAGCGATAAAATAGTACAGGGCTGAAAGTCCGTAATTATTCAGCCTCAGGCAAACGAACCGCCGGATGGCGGAGAGTGCATCACCTGCAAAATCCGGTGGAATAAAAATTTTATAGAAGCTAGAGAAGAACTGTAACTTTCTGCCTGCCGGCGGCTTTCATCTTTGCCTTGAAGCAAAGACGAAACAGAAAATTCAAGGCTGCTTTTGGTCCTTCCCCTACATTTTCATAAAACCTAAGTTCGGACGGGTGATCTCCTCGATTCCTCGGAGCTTCCCGCTCTCACTAAGGTTTCATTTCAACTCCGGGCAACGACCA
>NZ_FOHT01000064.1:0-8241 GCF_900111425.1 Draconibacterium orientale
AGCCCGTCAGCGCCGATGGTACTGCGTAAAAGTGGGAGAGTAGGTCGCTGCCAATTTAAACCAAAGCCCGTGTTCAATAGAGCACGGGCTTTTTTGTATATAATAATATGGTATTTTATACGTTTATTTAACCGAATAAAACCTCTTCTGTAAATGAAGAATTACTTGACTGAACTGATAGATTCAAATTTATTCTTTCTATCGTTAATTCTTTTTGTAATTGTACTGCCATTGTCTGTGGCATTAATTTCTGTTGTAGGCGCTTTAGTATTGCTTACTGCCATTTTAGAAGACTCACGAACAGCGAAATGGGAACGCATAAAACACCGGAAAATAATTCTGTTAATTCCGCTAATTTTCCTATTATACTTTATAAGTACACTTTTTACGTTACAACACGATAAGTCGTTTTATGATGTGCAGAAGACCTTGTTTTACCTGGTTTTCCCTTTGGCATTTAGTATGGGGAAAGAAATTAACTCTCGACAAAAACGATTTGTTTTATACACATTAACCGTATCAACTATAAGTGCAATTATAATTGCCATTTTCAGATGGAAATTTACAGTATTAGAGAGTCAGAGTCTTACGGTTCGTGATATCAGTTTAGTCTCTCACATTCGGTTTGGATTTCAGCTCATATTAATGATTTGGTTTTGGGTACTGGTATTGTTAAGCAATTTCAACCAATTAACTCAAGTAAAAAGAATCCTTATTCTGGCTCTTATTACTGTTTATATTGGATTTTTGTTGTTTCAGCAATCATTAACCGGAATAATAGCATTAGGTAGTAGTGCTGTTCTTTTTCTTTTTTACCTCGTAACCAAACTTACTTCAAAAAGGAGAATCCCAATAGTTATTGTTTTTATTGCGATTTTACTGGCACCACTTATTTATTTATATAGCGCCGTAAATAAATTCTACGATATTGAAGAAGTAAATCCGAATACCATTGAAAAGGTTACTGTAATTGGGAATCAATATAAACACGACTTCTCAAGGAAAATGGTAGAAAACGGGCACTATGTGTATTTGTATATCTGCCAAAAAGAAATGAAAGAGGAGTGGAATAAAGTTGCAGACGTAAAATACGATTCAACAGGTGTGAACGGTTACCCGATACGCGCAACACTAATTCGTTATTTAACATCGAAAGGATTGAGAAAAGATGCTGAAGGCGTGAAAGCTTTAACCGAAAAAGACATTGAAAATATTGAACGTGGAATTGCAAATGTAATTTACGAGAAAAAATATTCGCTGTATCCACGCATTTACCAAACTATTTGGGAGTACCATGTTTATTCTGAAACAGGGTATGCAAATAATCAGTCGTTTTCGCAACGGATTGAATTTGCAAAAGCCGCAATTACCATAATTAAGGATAACTGGTTATTTGGAGTAGGAACCGGCAACTGGAAAACAGCTTTTTCAAACGCTTTTAAAGAGAACGGAGCAAATATTGAAGAAAGTAATTACGCGTCATCGCACAACCAGTATTTGAATTATATGGTTAAATTTGGTGTAATTGGCTTTCTGTTTATCATGTTTATCATAATTTATCCGGTTGTAAAAACTAAACGTTATAACGATCAGTTATTGATGTTACTTTTAACTTTTATGTTTTTTGCCAACTTTGCCGATTCAAACCTTGAAACACATGTTGGCAGTTCTTTCTTTTTCTTCTTTTATTGTTACTTTTTAACCGGCCCCAAAAATTACTTATTTCTTACTATTTCCAACAAGAAATAAATACTATTAGCGTTAGTTAAAATTTATCAAACTTTTTTTTGCGATAGATGTTTGCTTATATAAACAAATAAAAATATCATGGAAAGAAGGAAATTTATATACGCTGTGGGAACAGCTGCCATGGCAACGCCACTTTTAAGTAGTTTGATAGCGTGTGGCAACGAAACTCAAAATTTTGAAGGACATACATTCCCCGAGCTCGCGTACGCTTACGATGCGTTGGAGCCATACATTGATGCCGAAACAATGGAACTTCATTACTCCAAACATCACAAAGGTTATTTTACTAAGTTTATGGCAGCAGCTAAAGGAACAGACTTGCTAAATACTCCAATGGAGAATATTTTTGCCGGAATAAGTAAACAACCCGAAGGAGTAAGAAACAATGGCGGAGGATATTATAATCATGCGTTGTTTTGGGAAAATATGACTCCACAACAAGGCGAAATCCCGGCTGATTTAAAAGCTGCAATAGAAAAGGATTTTGGCTCGATAGATGCTTTTAAAACCGAATTTGCTACTGCAGCCAAAACTCGTTTTGGTAGTGGTTGGGCCTGGTTGCTTGTTGATGAAGACGGAGCTTTAAAAGTAAGTTCAACACCAAATCAGGATAACCCGTTAATGGATGTTGCAGAAGTAAAAGGTACTCCGTTACTGGCTTTGGATGTTTGGGAACATGCTTATTATTTGAATTATCAGAATAAACGTGGCGATTACATCAACAATTTTTGGAATGTAGTAAATTGGGATGTAGTTAACCACCGTTATACAAAGGCAACGGTTTAATAATTAAAAACCGCTTGGCAGATAAATTAAGGCTCATTATTTTTGAACAAATTTTGAAAAGATGAGCCTTAAATTATGTTTTATCGGTGCCGGAAATTTAGCTACTCATTTAGCGACGACTTGCTCAAAAGCAGGATTGGAAATCGTGCAGGTTTATAGTCGCACTGAAGATTCGGCAAAATTACTCGCAGATAAGTTGAATACTGCTTATACCACGCAAACGTCGTCGTTGGTAAATTATGCCGATATCTATTTTGTAGCATTAAAAGATTCAGCAGTTGAACAGGTGTTGAGTGGGATTGAGTTTGGCGACAAGTTAGTGGTACATTGTTCGGGTAGTTTGCCGTTGAATGTTCTGAGTAGATTTGCAAAGAACCACGGTGTTTTCTATTCTCTGCAAACTTTCTCAAAAAACAGGAAAGTCGATTTCAGGAAGATTCCCATTTTTATAGAAGCAAGTTCCGAAGAGAATTTACAAATTTTAAAAGAAATTGCTAATACGGTTTCAGAATCGGTAACTGTTCTTAATTCAGAAAAAAGAAAAAGCCTGCATATTGCGGCCGTGTTTGCCTGTAATTTTGCCAATCACTGTTATGCAATGGCTGCCAAATATCTGGAGACAAAAGATCTGCCGTTTGAAATTCTGCGGCCATTAATAATGGAAACGGCGAGTAAAGCGCAGGAGATGCATCCGAAACAAGCACAAACAGGCCCGGCAATTCGTTTCGATGAAAACATAATTAACGCGCACCTTAACGAATTAACAGAAATGCCCGACCTGCAGGAATTGTACAATTCAATTTCAAAGAGTATTTTTGCGCATCATCAGAAAAAACAATAAGAATGTCGTTTTTTAAAGAAGAACTTACCCGTGTAAAAGCATTTGTATTTGATGTTGACGGCGTGTTGTCGCAAGATATTTCGCCGCTTAATGAAGAGGGCGACCCGATACGAACAGCTAACGTTAAAGATGGTTTCGCCATTAGAAGTGCCATAAAAGCCGGTTACCCAATTGCCATTATTACCGGCGGGTATATTCAACGCGTTAAATTACGCTATGAAAAATTGGGTGTAGAGTATTTTTACGATAATGCCCGCGATAAAGTAGCCTGCTTAAACGATTTTCTGGAAAAGGTGAATGTGGCCCCCGAAGATGTGCTTTTTATGGGCGACGATTTGGTGGACTACCGCGTGATGCAAGCTGTGGGTTTGCCAACTTGCCCCAAGGATGCTGTAAGTGATATTAAAAATATTTCGAAATATATTTCGGATAAAAATGGTGGCGAAGGTTGTGTGCGCGATGTAATTGAGCAGACACTGAAAGCCCAACACAAATGGTTTACGCCTGAAATGCTAAATTCAAGAGCATTCTGAAATGAACTGGATACCCGAATATAACTTCATACTGGCATCAAAGTCGCCACGCAGGCAAGAGCTTTTAAAATCGCTGGGGATTGATTTTCAGGTAAAGACAAAAGAGGTGGATGAAATCTACCCTCCGGAACTTGCTCCTGCAAAAATTCCGGGCTACCTGGCCGAAAAGAAAGCAAACGCTTTTGCCGATGAACTGAACAATAACGACATGCTGATAACGGCCGATACCATTGTTGTTTTAAACGGAAAAGTACTGGAAAAACCGGATGATTACGATCATGCCTATGAGATGTTATCGGCATTAAGCGGAAATATGCACGAAGTAATAACCGGAGTTTGCCTCAGTTCTACCAACAAATCGGTAACATTTTCTGCCTTAACCAATGTGCAGTTTAAAAAACTCACCGCTGCCGAAATAGATTATTACATCACCAATTTCAAACCGTTTGATAAAGCCGGTGCGTATGGCATTCAAGAGTGGATCGGATCGATTGGAATCTCTCATATCGAAGGTTCGTTTTACAATGTTATGGGGCTGCCACTTCAAAAATTATACGAGGAAATTCAAAAATTTTAAGTTCCCACTTAAAAAGGTTTCATTATTTCTAATGTTATAAAACAACCAACTAAAACAATTTTAAGGGTTAACCTATCATCTTATAATTCGTAAATTGAATAGAAACTTAATTAAATTCAATAATATGAATTACAGGATAACATTACTCATCTTAGTTTTTCTATCCGGACTTTGCTTTACCGCTTGCGATAGCAAAGACGAGCCTGTTGAAGTTGGGTTTTTAATCCATGCTTTCGATAAAGAACGGTGGGAAAACGACCGGGACTATCTTGTAGAAGATGTTCAGGAACTTGGAGGAACCGTAAAAGTTATGAATGCCGAAAATGATGCCGATAAACAGTTGGCCCAGGCAAAGGAACTGCTCGCCAACGGTGTTGACGTGCTAGTGGTAGTACCTGTAGATCAGTTTGCTGCCGCTGCTATTGTTGAAGCTGCACATGCGAAGAATGTGAAAGTTATTTCGTACGACCGTTTGATTAAAAATTGCAAACTTGATTACTATGTATCTACCGACAACGTAGAGATTGGTTCGTTGCAGGCCAGTTATTTAACTACCATACAACCCAAAGGGAAATATGCTTTAATTGGCGGCGCAATGAGCGACAACAATAGCCAGTTGCTTTATCTGGGCCAGCGAAATGTGTTGCAACCTCTGGTTGACAAGGGCGACATTGAAATTGTTTATAACGAATTTACCAACGCCTGGGAAGAAAGTGAAGGCTACGAACATGCCAAAAAATTATTAAAGGCACATCCCGATGTAAATGCAATTATTGCCGGCAACGACGAATTAGCAATGGGAGTTATAAGGGCTGTAAAAGAAGCAGGTAAGGAAGGGCAGATATTGGTAGCAGGAATGGATGCCGATTTGCGAAACCTACGTGAAATTGTGGCCGGAAATCAAACCTGTACCGTTTATAAACCTTACGAAAAATTGGCCGCTACTACCGCCGATTTAGCAATAAAGCTTGCGCGTGATGAAAATGGAGAAAAAACATATCAGACAGTGAGTAACGGAGAAATGTTGGTTCCTACGGTGTTCCATACCGGAATGATCGTGAACAGGGAAAACCTTCAGTTAACCGTTATTTCAGAGGGATACCAAAGAGAGGAAGAGGTATACAATTAGTGTGAAGGAGGATAATTTGCAAGGGGATTCTGCTGGGAGGATCCCTTTTTTTTGTGCTGCTTTTTTACCAATGAATAATGTAAACCGCTAAAACCTTGAAGATTTGCCAATTATTTATACTTTTGCACCGATTTATTTAGAACAGGTCTTAATAATTGAAAAAGCATAAAGTAACACAAGTCAGGCATTTAACCGATTCAACATTTGTAATTCGGTTCGAGAGAAATGAAATGCAGTTTCAAACCGGGCAGTTTGTTCTGCTTGGAACAAAAGGTGCAGTTGATCGGCGCGAATACTCCATTTACAGCGGAGAGAACGACGATTACCTCGAAGTTTTGGTACGCGAAGTGGATGGCGGAAAAGTATCGTCGAAATTAAAAAAGCTGAAAGCCGGCGATTGGGTTGATGTGGACGGTCCGTTTGGATTTTTTAAATTCGATCCGAAAAGTTTTAAGGTGCAGCAATTTCTGTTTATCGCCACCGGAACAGGCATCAGCCCGTTTCATAGTTTTGTAAAAACGCATCCGCAGTTGAATTACAAAATGGTGCACGGTGTGCGAAAAGCAGAAGAAGCCTACGATCATAGCGACTTTAATAAAGAAAGGGTAACTTTGTGCACTTCCGGCGAAAAGGGAGGCGACTTCCACGGCCGGGTAACCGAATTTTTAAAGACCGAAACAATAGCTGAAAATACAAACTGTTTTCTTTGCGGAAACAGCGAAATGATATACGAAGTGTTCGATATCTTGTCGGAAAAAGGAATCCCGACGTCGAACATTTATACCGAAGTGTACTTTTAATAGAAGCCCCTCTTAGTCTCCCCAAAGGGAAGAAAAGAAGGACAGGGAGTGTTGAAATATTTTTTTAGAAGATTCAGGCTCAGGATGAACATACTCTGAACACTGAACATAGAACTTTGAACTTTTTAAAATGAAATATCACGTAGTAACCTTAGGGTGTCAGATGAATATGTCGGATAGCGAGCGGGTAATCTCGGTGCTTGATGAAGCCGGATACCAGTGGACCGACAACGAGGAGGAGGCAGGAGTGATTGGTATTTTGGCGTGCTCGGTACGTCAGAAAGCCATTGATAAAGTGTATTCCCGCATTCATAAATGGAATAAGTGGAAGAACAACAAAAACCTGGTTACTTTTATTTCGGGGTGTATTTTGCCCGACGATCATGAAAAGTTCCTGAAACTTTTTGATATCACTTTCCAGATGAAAGATTTGCCCGAGCTGCCCAAAATGATCAGCAGTTATGGCATTACTACACCTACACATTTGAATGTGGGCATCGATCCGCATAACGAGAATATTGAAGATTTCTGGAATGTACAGCCACATTACCAGTCGAATTTCGAGGCGTTTATCCCAATTCAGAATGGTTGCGATAAATTTTGTACCTACTGCGCTGTGCCTTATACCCGTGGTCGCGAGGTGTCGCGCCCGTCGAAAGATATTATTGCCGAAGTGGCATTGTTGGTAGCGCAGGGTTATAAATCGATTACGCTGCTGGGGCAGAACGTAAATTCGTATGGCCTGGATAAAAAAGGAGAGGAGCTGACTTTTCCGCAATTGTTACGTGAAATTGGCGAACTGGGAAAACGCATGAACAAAGAGTTCTGGTTGTACTTTACGTCGCCGCACCCGCGCGATATGACCGACGAAGTAATTGAGGTAATTGCCGAATATCCCGTTTTGGGAAAACAAATTCACCTGCCCATGCAAAGTGGCGACGATAAGGTATTGATGCGTATGAACCGCAAACACAACATGGAAAAGTACCGCCATATTGTAGAGACTATCCGCCGTATTATTCCGCAGGCAACACTATTTACCGACGTGATTGTTGGATTTACAGGCGAAACCGAAGAGCAGTTTGAAAATACGCGTAAGGCTTTCGACGAGTTTAAATTCAACATGTCGTACACGGCCATTTATTCGCCTCGTCCGGGAGCAACAAGCCACCGCTGGGTGGACGATGTGCCGCTGGAAGAGAAAAAACGCCGTCTGCACCAGCTTACTGAAGATCTGCGGAAACACAACCTGCCCTACAACGAAAGTTTGGTTGGACAAACGGTACGCGTGCTGGTTCGTGGCGAGGATCGTAAAGAAGGTTTCCTGACCTCGTACACCGAAGGTAAATTAACCATTCGTTTTGCGTGCACCGATAAATCGATGATCGGGCAATTTGCCGATGTTAAAATCACTTCTGCATCCGACTTTTCGCTTGAAGGCGAGTTGGTGGAAGTGGTAGCCAGTTGTTAGAAACGAATAATTCAAAATATATTAATAGATTCCATCTTTTTGAGAGATGGAATCTTTTTTTGTCCTGTTATTTCCGAAATTTTGGGTCAAGCCTTACCACGAGAAGGGATTCGTTAGCGGCGTTGAAATAGGCATTTTGCGTAGAAAATATGAATATCAACCGTCAGGATTGACATTTTGCGCAGAGAATATGAATCTGAACCGTGAGGATTGACATTTTGGGCAGAGAATATGAATTAGGAGTGTTCGGAAGAATCCCCAAGGCACACGATTTTCAAAAAGCCTAATTCAGCGAAAAACTAAACTCGGATCTCCACCACAGTGCTTTACTATCATTTTTATAATTAACTCATTA
>NZ_FOHT01000020.1:0-101786 GCF_900111425.1 Draconibacterium orientale
TTCAAATGTATTTGAATGAGTTCGTCTACAAGCTAAACCGGAGGTATTTTGGAGAAAAACTCTTTGACAGGCTGGTTATTGCTGGAATTACTGGACTATGACTAAATACGGATATTCAAATATTTTTTGTCGAAAAGATTGATTGTTTCACCATTTTTTACCTCAGCACTCTCTTTTGCTTCTTCTTTTACTTCAGCAGATCCATTTGTAGGAGTAGCTGCCATTTCATAATCTTTGTTCATTTTATTAAATTTTTATTGTTTAAGACTTATTTTTTAATCTTTGATCTTTTGAGCAAAGGCTGCCCATTAATGGGTTTAACTTCATTGGTTTCCAAAAATGATTGAAGCTGATCTTCAGTCATATAGGTTTTGGAGCTCACAATGGTCAGAGGAAGTCTTCCTTCATCTTTCCAGTTGTAAATGGTTCTTTTTGTTACTCCAAAGAAGGTAGCTAATTCACCTAGTGAATAAACCTTCAATTCTTTTTTTACATTGTTTTTTTGCGTTAGCATTCTCAGGATTTGATCCTGACCAGCTTTCAATTTTTCAAATTCTAAATTCAAGTCCATGACTATTGATTTTAGATTATTACTTTAAGAACCTCCAGTTCATTGAAACCAAGATGGAGTGTACTCAGTTTCAATTTCCAACACTAAGGTATGGTGAAATGCACATAGGATTTCATGTCGACATCATGTCGGCATGTTGTGTAAGGGGTAGTATTTCAGTGATTTATATTAGAATTTATTTAATGATCCTTTCATGTTGGACAACAAAATCTTGAGGTTTTGCACAGAATTAGGATCTGGATCATTGTAGGCATTTTTTATAGATCCTTCGTTGAATGAAGATTTATCTGGGCTCTTGAATGAGTTTTTTAGCACTCTGTGGATGTGCGTTCGATGTTTAGCGGAAAATACCTTGTTTTCTTCTAAAAGACGGAATAGTAAAGCAATATCTGATAATGGCACATTGAGTTCCAGTTTACCCACAGTCGATTCATCTTTATTGGAATTATTGCTGATGATTTCTTCGAGTTCTTCAATCATACTTGTAATTACCTCATGCCTCGATTTATTATAAGCCACAAATTCTTTAATAATCAACTCATTGTCAGGTGACTTTAAATCGTATTGTTCAATCAAAACGTTTTGTTTATTCAAAATTCCAAATTCCGAAATAATTCTTGAGTTTATGTGGCATAAATACTCTGTGTCGTTAATATCTTTTTGTACAAAGTCCAATGAAATATCATTTAAAAAGTGCAGCTGTGCATTAATATATTCAATACCAATTTCCTGTTTCGAAAACTCGGTTCTTATTTCTCGTATAATTTTTCTTGCATTGCTGACCATGAAATTGTGGTAGCTCTCAGCATTTTTGAAATCTTTATAAGAAAGGTAAGAATTGATGGCTTTTATTGTGCCATGAACATCTTCTATCTCATCCAATGCCTCTTGAAATGTCGGTACATGATCCGATAATAGATCAAAGAAATCATCAATATTTAATTTCTGTTTTTTAGGTTCATTATCATTATCCAACATTTCTTTCAATCCGTTTATTAGTTCCACTGTATAATCATATTTGAGCTGTGATACTTCAACAATTTTGTCAAAAATTTCGTCTTTTACCTTTTCAATATTTCCTTCATATTCATAGCCTTCCCAAACTGGAATTACTGCTTCAGGTTGATATTGGAATTTTTTATCTCTTAATTTATATAGTTTGAACGTGTCAAGTGTTTCTGATAGTTCATTTAATAACAATCGCACATAATCGTATTCAATTTTGTTCGATAATATTTGCTCCTTTATGTGAAATATTGTTTTATCAATTTTTCCCTTAAATGAATTTCCAAAGGAGCTTGGATCTGTGTAATCTTTATAATACAAAATCATTGTTATTTCATTGGTGCCGGGAATTGATTCCATACTAAACCTGTACTTCGGATTTTTATCACATAATACATCTTTTACATGATCAATGATATCAGGAGTAATTTTCATTTTTTGTATTAGTTAATTATAAGTTCGTTTGCATCATCTAGTACATCATTTTCAAAGCTATCCAGATACACCTGTGTTGTCTCTTCTGATTCATGTCCAAGACCTTCACTAATTATTGCAGTAGATATACCTGATCTTTTTGCAATAGTAGCCCATGAATGTCTGGATACGTATGTTGTTAAAGGTACATCAAGCTTTAATATTTCAGAAATTTTCTTCAACTTTTTATTCATTAGCCTCATGGCATTTCTGTAGTCGAGGTATTCTTTGTCTTTTCTATATATAATTGGGAATATGTGGGAATCTGGTTGTTTCAGGTCGTTATACCTGATAATAATTGCCCTTGCCTTATCAGTCATTTTGATGCTGAATTGCTGACCGGTTTTTTGGCGTGTATATTCAATTCTGCCGTTTTTTATATTACTAACTTTTAGAAACGCCATATCTACAAAATTCATCCCTCGGTTATAGAAACTGAACATGAAAAGGTCTTTGTAAAGCTGTAGGCTCTTATCAACGTCCAGATCTTCCACCAGTTTAATTACATCTTTATTGACAGCCCTTTTACGAGTTTTTTGTGTTTTTATCGATATGTTCTTGAAAGGGTAGGAGGCTTCTTCAATAAGTCCTTCCTTAATGGCTTTATTGATTATTGCTCGAAGTGTCCTTAAATAAACGGATATGGTATTAACAGTTAGTTTCTTCTTGACCTCGTTGCTTTTACCTTTATTAATTATAACAACTTTCTGTTCCAGGTATTTTTGGAATCGTTTTATAAAGTGATAGTCTATATTTTCTATTGATATATCTTTTCCACTTCTAAACGCAGATATTGAATCCAGACAATTTTTGTAAACTATAGCATTCCCCTTTTTCCCAGATTTCCTTAGTGATTGAATTATATCATCCGTATATTGGAAGAACATTTCCTTTGAACCACTAAGTTTATACTTGTTTTCCACGTCAGTTAACGAAAATTGGACATGTCTGTTTTCAAAATCGGTGATTATAGTTTTAAGTAGCAACACGGCATTCTTCAACCTTGATTTGATGATTTTATGGTCCGGGTGTTTACTATTTGGCAAGTTGGTTGTATCATCCCATTGGTGGTCTAAAGTGGAATAACCAAGATGGAATACTTTTTTCTTTCTATTGTGAAGAACTTGAATTATGATTGCCTTTGAACCGTCTTTTAGTAACAAGTCGTTTTTCAACTTTACTTTTACAGATGCCATCTTGAAATTGAATAGTGAAACAATAGTGAAACATTTATTTCAAAAATATGTATTTTATTTCATTTTTCAATAGCTTGTAATATTCTGTAATAGTATGTTTTACTAGTTTTGTGTGAAAAATCGTGAAGTGTCAGGAAATACTAGTTGTGCCTTCTAAGCAGTAGGTCATGGGTTCGAATCCCGTCCGGAGTACAACGAGTTACATTAAAGCACTGAAATCATTGGTTTCGGTGCTTTTTTTTTAGCGAATACCGGATAACCAGATACCCGCCAACACCAGCGATCAACGAAGCAATCAATATTCCCAATTTTGCGGAGTGCTGTAAATGAACAGACACGTAGGAAAGATTGCAGATGAAAATGGACATTGTAAAACCAAATCCGCCTAAGCAGGATAAGCCAAAAATCTGTCGGAAATCGACATCTTGAGGCAGTACAGCTATTTTTAGTTTTATGGCCAGCCACGAAAATAAACTTATCCCGATTATTTTGCCACAAACCAAACTTATCGCAATGCTTGTGGTTAAAGGTGTAAAAGCACCTTCGTTGCCCATTAAATTTATGCCCGAATTGGCAAAGGCAAATAGCGGAATAATAAAAAAGAAAACCAATGTGCTCAACTTGTTTTGCAGATGTTGTAAAGGCGATTGAATCTCGGAAGTTATATTGTCCAGAATGTTAATGGCTGTTTTATGATTTTTAAATTCTACCTCCTTTTTCCCGATTAGTTGCGATAACTCGTTAAGGGCATTTTTACCTTTTCCAATTACATATGCAAGCCTTTTTTTGCGATGCGAAGGAATGGTAAATGCAAAAAGAACACCTGCAATTGTAGGATGTATGCCCGACTCTAAAAACAGCAGCCAGACAACAATGCCTACAGGAATATGGATATAGCTGAAATATAAGTTTTTTATCGACAAAAGTGATAGCGCAATTAATAAAACAAAAGCTATGACGACCAAGTGCCAGGATATAAGAGAACTGTAGAATCCCGCAATAACCATAACCGCACCCAGATCGTCGATAATGGCAAACGCCGCAAGGAAAATGGTAAGGCCAAAAGGTACTTTTTTCCCAAGAATTCCTAATATACCCAACGAAAAGGCAATATCTGTAGCCATGGTTATTCCCCAGCCATGTGTGCTTTCGTTGCCCGAATTCAGTAAAAAGAAGATGGCAATAGGGAAGATCATTCCGCCAATGGCTGCCAAAATAGGTAGTATGGCTTTTCTGGCCGAGCTGAGTTCCCCAATCATAAATTCGCGTTTTATTTCCAGCCCAATAACAAAGAAAAAGATGGTCATTAAGCCATCGTTAATCCAGTGCAGCACCGATTTTGATAAGTGGAAGCCGGAAAAACCGATAGAAAATTCGAGTTCTAATAATTGTTCGTAATAGCTGTACAGGTTGGTGTTGGAGACTATCAGCGCAGCAATGGCAGCCAAAAGCATACAAATACTGCTCAGTGACTTAATTTTTATAAACCGCCGTAAGGGATCGAATTTTATCTCCATGTGTCATTAAGTTTTCTGTGTCTCTTTAGCCTTAATAAATTTCAGAAATAACAGTTTTCCATGTATTTACGCGTATGTGCTTTAAAGAGTTTCTAATATATTAGAGCGGAGTATTACGGATTTTAAGCCCTTTCAATTTCCTTAAACATAAATTCATTTATCCAAAATATTACTACATTCACAACCGACTAAAACAATTTAAAACCGATCAAAAAAAACGAAGCAAAATGGAACTGATTAAGTGTTTACATTGCAACGAAGACAATAAAACCAACGCCAGATACTGTCGCTATTGTGGCTACGAGCTTCCCAAAGCAGCGCCCAAAGAGCTCCTGGAAAAACAGGTGGCTAAACAAACAAAAAGTTCGACCAAAAAGAAGTTGATCGTCGCGCTTGTTAGTGTGGTGGCTTTTGTTGTTGCCTTTTTGGTGGTGCAGCAGTTGGTGCAGCGTGTTTTTTCTTTCGATAAGGTGTTAATGAAAACCGCCAGCGAATTAAACGAAGCCTGCCCTTTTATGGTGGATGCCGAAACCCGTCTCGATAATGCTGCGGCAATGCCCGATAATACTTTTCAGTACAACTATTCGCTAATGACTTTGGTAAAAGACTCGATCGACATCAGCAGTTTTGAAGCGTACCTGATTCCGCAAATAACCAATAACATAAAAACCAATCCTGATATGGAATTATTCCGCGTTAACCAGGTAACCATGAACTACAAATATGTGGATAAGAATGGGGTGTTTATCACCAAAATATCTGTTGGCCCTGAGCAATATAACGAGTAAGCTGTAAGCATAAAACAGGAGATACAATTCGTAGAATTTGCAATAAATACGGATTGCATCCTTTGTTACCCAATATAAACTTTATCTAAAATCAATCCAGATAAGCTTGCGTTTTTCAAAAATCAATTTATATTTGCGCTAAACAAATTCGGCAAGAATGAACATTGACAAAAGAAATACTACTTCTTCCAGCGCAGCAATCCGTTGCGAAGCAATGTTTATGTCGTCTATGTATATGTCTATGCGATAGCCTTCATTCGATGGTTATTCGTTGTTTGAAGGCATTCCGTACAAGTGTTTATTAAGCAAACAAAAATTTCAAAAAAAATATTTTTATGTCGGATAATGTTATTCGATTTGGTGGAAGCCATATTGGCAACCAAATAGCATTGCACAATTTAAAAGCTTGGTTAACAGGTTGCAATAGCCGCAATTATGTAGTGGTTTCGCCTATTCCGCAATTGCTCGATCTTGTTCAGTTTAACCTGCAACAGGTATTTCTGCAAGAACTGGATGAAGAGGAATTGTTGAACGAGATCTATGGATTTTATATCAGTACCGTTGATGAGCAACCATCAGAAGTGTATTCTGATTTGGCCAAACAATTGGTTGGATTATTAAAAGGAATTGGACTTATCGGCGATTATTCGCAGGCTTTAAAAGACCAGGTACTGAGTTTTGCCGAAAAATTGTCGGTTGAGATTCTTTCGTCGCTTTGGAATGAAGCAAGTATTATTCTTCCCGAAGACATTGACTTGCAGGTGTCGTCCGATTTCGGAAATGCAACTTTCCTTTCGGTCGATACATTTAAGCTCAATAAGCAGGAGCCCGGTGTTTTCCTGATTCCCGGAACATACGGGATCAACGAGAACAATAAACTGGCACGAACCGGTAAAACGGCAGCTGATTATACCGCCGCTTTTCTTACCAAAGAATTGGGTATCGATACACTAAAACTTTGGGGCCTCGATAACGATTTTCAGCGGGCCAAGCCTGCCATTATCGAAAATCCTGAAATCATTAAACGCCTTACGTATTCCGAAGCCAGTGAACTGGCCTATTTCGAACACTACTCGTTTCACCCGCGAACGGTAGAACCGCTGGAACACGCGCATATCCCGATCCAGGTACTAAGTCCGGATACGCCCGATGGCGAAGTGCAAACCGTTATCAACACCGAGACATATATTGAAGAGCAGATTGTAAAAAGTGTAGCCTGCACCGACGATATTTCGCTGCTGAAGCTCGACGGGCCGGGCGTTGGTTTAAAACCGGGTATCCTGGCAAAAGTTACCAACCAGTTAAACGATGCCGGACTAAACATTAAGTCGGTGATTACCTCGCAAACTTCCATCAATTTTATTTTAAGCAAAGAAAATGGTGCAAAAGCACTAAAACTCGTGCACAAATTGGGCTTTTCGGCTGTTACTGATATCAAAGTGGTGAACGATGTGGCGCTTATAGGTATTGTTGGGCACGGAATGCAACAGGCCTACGGTGTGTCAGCCAAGATATTTGCCGCGGTGGCCAACAACAAAATAAATGTAATACTTAGCGGCTCCGGCGCATCCGACCTGGTAAGCTATTTGGTGGTGCAGGAATCCGACAAAGAAAAGAGTGTACGTGAAATTTATAAGGCTTTTTTCTAGTCCAAAATAGTTCTAAAAAAAAAAATAATGATTTTACCCTTTTGGCTGTCGCCATTTTCCCTTAAAAAGGGGAAAATATTAAAGGGAAGCTTCTGCGGAAAAGATTTGCAGAGGCCTATATTTAAACGTTCTCCGCTTGTAAGTGGAGATGCTGACAAGCAGAGGGGTAAGTCCCTTTCAGGGGATTTAGTAGTAACAAGTTTCTAACTCAAAAAATTATAACATGACAACTCAAAAATTAAATTTCGAAACACTGCAATTACACGCAGGACAACAACCCGATTCAGCAACTAGCTCGCGAGCGGTGCCTATTTACCAAACATCGTCGTACGTGTTTAACGATGCCAATCATGCGGCTAATTTGTTTGCCTTAAAAGAATTTGGCAACATTTACACGCGAATCATGAATCCAACTTCAGATGTGTTTGAGCAGCGTATTGCAGCGCTCGAAGGGGGAGTGGCAGCACTTTCTGTGGCTTCGGGACACGCAGCTCAGTTTATCGCACTGAATAATATTCTGGATATTGGCGACAATATTGTTTCGTCGCCTTATTTGTACGGCGGAACCTACAACCAGTTTAAAGTTACTTTTAAACGACTGGGAATTGAAGCTCGTTTAACCGAAGATTTGGAAGCCGCATCGTTCGAAAAACTGATTGACGAGAATACAAAGGCCATGTACCTTGAAACCATTGGAAATCCGGGATTTGTGATTCCTGATTTTGATGCGATTGCGGCTGTGGCTAAAAAATACGACATTCCGTTTATTGTCGACAACACTTTTGCCGGCGGAGGGTATTTGTTCCGTCCGATTGAGCATGGTGCCGACATTGTTGTGGAATCGGCAACCAAATGGATTGGCGGCCACGGAACCAGCATTGGCGGCGTAATTGTTGATGCCGGAACTTATAACTGGGGCAATGGAAAATTCCCTGGCTTTACAGAGCCTTCTGAAGGTTATCACGGATTGAAATACTGGGATGTGTTTAATTTCGACGGGCCATTCGGAAACATTGCATTTATTACAAAAGCACGTGTTGAAGGACTGCGCGATTTTGGATCGGCGATCAGTCCGTTTAACTCGTTCCTGCTGCTTCAGGGGCTGGAAACCTTGTCGCTCAGAATGGATCGTCATGTGGAAAATACGCTGGCTGTGGCCAAATGGCTTGAAGCGCATCCGAAAGTAGAAAGTGTAAATTATCCCGGACTGGAAAGCAGCCCATCGTATGCCAACGCACAAAAGTACCTGCCGAAAGGTGCCGGTGGTGTGCTGTCGTTCAATGTAAAAGGCGATAAAGATACGGCGAATAAGGTGGTAAATAGCCTGGAGCTTGTAAGTCACCTGGCTAATGTTGGCGATGCCAAAACGCTGATCATTCAGCCGGCAGCAACAACACACCAGCAATTGTCGGAAGAAGCGCAGGCAGCAGCTGGTGTAACGCCAACACAGTTGCGAGTGAGCGTAGGTTTGGAACACATCGACGATATTATTGCCGATTTTGAACAGGCTTTAGCTAAAGTTTAATCAGAACAATTCACCTGCTGGCTTCAAGTCAGCGGGTGAATAAATATTTTCCAACTTCATACTATTGGTTAATTTTGCACGAACTGAAAAAATGGAGCGACGAGATTTGAAAATTGGTCTTCTCGTCACGAAAAAAGGAATATAAAATGCCATTAAATATAAACGACAAATTACCGGCAATTGAAATTCTTCGCGAGGAGAATATTTTTGTAATGGATACTTCGCGGGCATCGCACCAGGATATCAGACCGCTAAAAATTGTGATCTTAAACCTGATGCCGCTGAAAATATCTACCGAAACAGATCTGCTTCGTCTGTTATCCAATTCACCGCTACAAATTGAAATTGATTTTCTGAAAATAAAGGGACACACGCCAAAGAATACACCAAGCGAGCACATGAGTGAGTTTTACGACACTTTTGATGAGCTGAAAAACAAAAAGTACGATGGCATGATTATTACCGGAGCGCCGGTTGAACAGCTCGATTTTGAGGAAGTAACCTATTGGGATGAAATGAAAGAGATTCTCAACTGGGCCGAACATCACGTAACTTCGTCGTTGTTTATTTGCTGGGCGGCACAGGCGGCTTTGTTTCATTATTACAAGGTGCCCAAATACCCGCTCGACAAAAAAATGTTTGGCGTTTTCGAGCATCGTTTGTCCGACAATACATTGCCTATTTTCAGAGGTTTTGACGATGCTTTTTTTATTCCTCACTCTCGCCATACCGAGATTCGAAAAGAAGATATCGAAAAAGTGGATGAATTGCAGATTATTTCCTGTTCTGATGATGCCGGAGTGTCAATCGTAAAAGCCAAAAACGGCCGGCAGTTGTTTATTACCGGACATTCTGAATACTCGCGCCACACACTGGATGGAGAGTACAAACGCGATAAAGCAAAAAATTTGCCCATCGAAATTCCAAGAAATTACTATCCGGATAACGATCCGTCGAAAACACCGGTTATGCGATGGAAATCAACGGCAAACCTGTTGTTCTCCAACTGGCTGAATTACTATGTTTACCAGGAAACACCGTACGACCTGGAGCAGATTAGTTAAGTACAGATCTTAATTACGTTTTCTGATTCACTTTTTATCTTGTAACTTTGAAATACAAAATTAAAAAAGGAGATAAAATGAAAAATATAGCAGTAGTATTAGCAGGAAATGGTGTTTATGACGGTGCCGAAATTCACGAAGCCACATTAACTTTACTGGCTATTGCACAGCAAGGTGCAGCTTACCAGTGTTTTGCTCCCGATGTGGATCAGGCGCATGTGGTAAATCATATTTCGGGCGAAGAAATGCCGGAAACCCGTAATGTGTTGGTAGAAGCTGCCCGAATTGCGCGGGGTAATATAAAAGCATTGTCGGAATATAATGCTGCCGATTACGATGCCATAATTTTTCCGGGTGGTTTTGGGGCGGCCAAAAACCTTTGCACTTTTGCTTTTGATGGCCCTGATTGTAAAGTAAATCCCGATGTTGAGAAAGCCATAAAAGCGACTGTTGACGCAAAGAAACCTGTAGGGGCACTGTGCATTTCGCCGGCCATAATTGCCAAAGTATTAGGCGATGTAACACTTACTATCGGGCAGGATAAAGGAACCGCCGATGCGCTGGAATCGTTGGGCGTCACACACATTAACACCACCCACGGCGAAATTGTAGTTGACGAAAAATACAAGGTAATTACAACGCCATGTTATATGCTCGATGCTACTATCACGCAAATTGCTGATGGTGCTTCAAATGTGGTTGCTAAAATGCTGGAGATGGCATAGTTGAGGAGGATTTAGCTAATAAAACTGGTTTATGAGTTCAATTCCCTATATCGATATTCACACACATCCGTTTCATAATGAACTGGAAACGGTAACGGTACAAAACATATTTCCGAGCGATGGATTTGCGGCTTTTAACGGGCGTAATTTTTATTCGGTAGGGCTTCATCCGTGGCATCTTGGCAGCAAACAGGAAAACAACGAGGCGCTGCAAATGGTAGAGGAAGCACTTGAATTCGATCATGTAATTTTTGTGGGGGAAGCAGGCCTCGACAAAATTAACGGCGGCGATTTTATCGAGCAGCTTCGGGTGTTTGAAGCGCAGGCTGTTATTGCCGAAGAGTATGAATATCCGCTTATCATACATTGTGTGAAAGCATTGAACGAGGTCGTTGCGCTTCGCGAAAAACTTAATCCCGCTATGCCCTGGATTATGCATGGATACAACGGGAGTGTCGAAATTACAAAACAATTGATGGATAAAGGATTTTTGTTTTCGTTTGGGAAGAACCTTTTCAGGGAGGATTCAAAAGCGGTAAAATCATTTAAATACCTTCCTTTGAATAAAATTTTCTTCGAGACCGATGAGCTGGATTTAAATGTAGATACCATTTACGAGCAGGCAGCAGCCTTAAAAGAGGTGCCGGTTGAGGTGCTTAAAAAGGCGGTGTGGACCAACTTTAACCAGATAGAAAAATCGTTGATGCCCGGAAGAATGTAAACACAATTTTGTTTCTTTGCCCCACGAAAATTAAGTTTTAGAGAGTAATGTATTGGTTAGAACGAACTGAGTTATTGTTAGGAGAAGAAAAACTGGCCAAATTGAAAAATGCCAATGTTCTGGTGATTGGTTTAGGGGGAGTTGGAGCTTATGCCGCCGAACAATTATGCCGGGCCGGAATAGGAAAAATGACCATTGTTGATGGCGATGTAGTGGAAGAAAGCAACCGCAACCGTCAGTTGCCTGCGCTTATAAGCACCAAAGGACAGCCAAAAGCCGAAATTCTGGCAAAACGTTTTATGGATATAAACCCTGATTTGAAATTAAGGGTGGTAAATGATTTTATTCACGACGAGCAAACGCTAGAGCTCTTAAAAAGCGAGCCTTTCGATTATGTGGTTGATGCCATCGATACACTTTCGCCAAAAGTATTTCTGGTTTACCACGCACTGCAGTTAAAACTTCGTATAATCAGTTCGATGGGGGCAGGCGGAAAAATGGATCCGTCGAAAATAGAAATCACCGACATCAAAAAATCTCACAATTGCAAACTGGCAAAAATGATGCGTAAACGACTTGGTCGTTTGGGCGTTAAAAAGGGCGTAAAAGTGGTTTTTTCGTCCGAAGATATTGACGAAAATGCGGTACGAATCGAGGAAGGCCGGAATAAAAAATCAACTGTAGGCACTATTTCGTACATGCCACCGCTGTTTGGAGGCTTTATTGCCAGCGCGGTAATTCGCGATCTGCTTGCGGAATAAAAGTATGTTAAAGAAATATGTTAATTTTACTTTGTTAGTTCGAATAAAGAATTACCTTTGGGCTGTTAATTTTTAGAAAAGTCTGGCAATTAGCATTTTGGTCTTTTTTTATTGATATTAATAAACCGGACAGTTTATCTCTCTTGTGTTTTTCCCGACGTTATTTCGATCGTAAATAAAGCTTCTTTTTATACTGTATTCAAGTAACACCAGGACGTGATGCATTTTGATTGGTTCTTCTGGTGATCAGTAAGATGGATATATTAACTTTAAATTATAGTATAAAATGAACATTTACATTGGAAATTTGCCCTTCAACATGGGCGAAGAAGATTTGAGAGAAATTTTTGAAGAGTATGGTGAAGTTGCTTCATCTAAAATTATCATGGATAAATTTACCGGTAGAAGCAAAGGTTTCGGTTTTGTTGAAATGGAAGACGATTCTGAAGCTAACAAAGCTATCGAAGAACTGAACAACGCTGAGGTTGCAGGTCGTAACATCAAAGTTAACGAATCAAAACCTCGCGAAAACAACAACCGTGGCGGTGGCGGCGGTGGTTACAACCGTGGTGGCGGTGGTGGTTACGGACGTCGTGACCGTTACTAGAATCAGAAAAGAATTTTTTGATAATATAGAAAAGGGGTTCATTAAGTTGAATCCCTTTTTGTTTTTATAAGACGAGAATTCAATGTTTTTCTATTTTTGAGATACAATTCAAGCCGATTAAAATTATGAGCAATATCGTTTATCTGAACGGAGAATTTATAGCAGCCGACGACGCAAAAATCTCACCAAACGACCGTGGATTTCTGTTTGCCGATGGTGTTTACGAAGTAGCCAAATATTATAATGGCAAGGCTTTTCGTTTTCTGGATCATTTGGATCGTTTAAACCGCAGTTTAAAAGAAATTGGTATTAACTATAATACTGAAAATCTTAAGGCTGTTTTTATGGAATTGATGCAGAAAAACGATATGCTTAACAAACATGCCGGAATTTACCTTCAAATTTCGCGGGGCGCAGCCAAACGAACGCATAATTTCCCAGATGAGATTACTCCAACCGTTTACGCCTTTGCTTTTGATCTGCCATCAGCAACCGAAAAACTGGAGAACGGTATTAAAGTGATTACCCGCAACGATATTCGCTGGCAACGCTGCGACATTAAATCGGTGTCGTTGCTGCCCAACACCATGCTTTACAACGAAGCGCACCAAAGCGGGGCAGGAGAGTGTATTCTTATTCGCGACGGATTTGTCACAGAAGCAACACATTCAAGCGTACTGTGTGTAAAAAATGGCGCAGTAGTTACACGTCCGTTATCGAACCTTATTTTACCGGGCATCACCCGAAAAGTAATTATGGAACTGTGCGCGGTCAATAATATCCCGGTTGAGGAGCGCCTGTACACCAAAGAAGAGCTTAACGAAATGGATGAAGTTTTTATCGCCGGAACCGGTAGCGAAATATGCCCTGTTGTGCAAATCGAAGAGCAATTGGTTGGTAACGGAAAACCGGGAGAAATAACACGTTTGCTTCAAAAGCTGTTTTTTGCGTTGGTTTAATTAGTTTGTTCTTGCAAATTTATACATTCAAAATGGGGATTACCTGTAGGTTGTGCTTTTGCCTGCCGGCGGCCTTCATTTTTGCCTTAATGCAAAAACGAAGCAAAAAGATCAAGGCTGCTTTTGATCTTCACCCTACATTTTCATAAAACCTAAGTTCTGGCGGGTGATCTCCTCGCTCCCTCGGAGCTTCCCGCTCTCACTAAGGTTTCATTTCCACTCCGGGTAAATACCAAAAGAGGCCGGTCCACTTAAGTATTGTTAGCAGATACGAAAGCAATATCGAAGCTTCGGCCTCGGCCGGTGAACCGGAAAACAAGTGGTGACGGCGTTAAAAAATTACTGATGTTTGAGGAGGTACGACGAGTTTCAGGAATTTTAGCTGGTATCGCGTAGTTTTTCCGAGTGAAGTGGGCGCAGCCTTGAGTTTTTTGTTTACTTATTGTCTCAAGACAAAAAGTAAAATCCGCCTGATAAGGCTATAGGAACTAAATTCTTGTGTATAATCTTTATCATCTCAACCATGTCACAATTAGAATCGAACAGATTTCAATATAGGAGATTTGGAAAGCCAAATCTTAGACTTCCAAAACAAGTTGATCAAGTTCATTTTGTATGAAAGTAAACTCTTCATCCGAAATGTTTAATTCAGCAGCTTTCAGATTCTCCAATACCTGCTTTTCATTTCGGGCACCGGCCAACACGCAGGTTATTCCGGGTTGTTGCAAAGTCCATTTTAAAACCAGTTGTGCTAACGTTGCTTGATTGGCTTCAGCAATCGGTTTTATTTTGTGAAGAAATGCATTGATTCGTGACAAATTCGGCTCCTTAAAAAATGGAGTTGTCGGCCGATGATCACCTTCTGAAAATTTATACCCGGCAGTAATTTTTCCGGTTAAAACACCTCTTTGCAGCGGGCTGTAGGGAATAATTGCCTTATTCGTGGCGATGCAATACGGCACCAATTCCTTTTCAATGCCGCGGTTAACCATGCTATACGGAACCTGGTTCGATGAGAGTTCGAAATATTTTTCAGCTTTCTTCATTTCGTTCACCGAATAATTGCTAACACCACCTGCTCGGATTTTCCCCTGATCTTTAAGTATTTCCAGTGCTTCCATTGTTTCTTCAACCGGAGTAGAACTGTCGGGCCAGTGTTGTTGATAAAGATCGATGAAATCGGTGCCAAGTCTTCGTAAACTATCCTCGCACTCTTTTATGATGCTTTCTTTACTACCCAAACGATACAGGCTTACCTCGTTTCCCTGGTTATCGAAAGTCTTTTCGTAATGCACATGCCCCGATTTCCGGTCCCACACCAAACCAAACTTGGTTAACAGTTCAACTTTGCTGCGTTTGCCTTTTATGGCTTTCCCTACAAACTCTTCGCTTTGTCCGAAACCATAAACCGGCGCGGTATCAATGGTTGTCATACCGTTTGAAATAGCTGCTTCAATGGCTTTTACCGACTCATTTTCTTCGGCTCCGCCCCAAAACCAGCCGCCAATGGCCCAGGCTCCAAAAGTTATCGGTGTAATTTTTACGTCTGATTCGGGTAACTGAACTTTATCCATGATGTTAAACTTTTCAGGTGACTATGTTTCGGGAAGTTAGGGATAAAATTTAACTTATCGAACTCCAGTCGAAGCTTGTATCTTTTGATGATAACAGGTTTTTTAGCAGCAGTTGGTTTTGCTCTTTTTGCAAAAACGGATCGTCGTCGAGAATATCGTTCGCAATGTTTCGGGCTTTTTGAAGGATTTCGCCGTCTTTCCCGAGGTTGGCAATTTTTAGGTCGAAACCCATACCGCTTTGTTGTGTGCCTTCCAAATCGCCGGGGCCTCGTAGTTTCATGTCAACTTCGGCAATATCAAAACCATCGTTGGTGCGTACCATGGTATCCAATCGTTTGCGGCTTTCAGTGCTTATTTTATACGACGACATCAGGATACAATACGATTGTTCGGCGCCACGTCCCACGCGGCCACGCAACTGGTGCAACTGCGACAAGCCAAAACGTTCGGCACTTTCAATTACCATAACTGCAGCATTTGGCACGTCAACACCCACCTCAATAACGGTTGTGGCAACCATAATCTGTGTTTCGCCACGTTTAAAAGCCTGCATGGCATTTTCCTTAATGTTGGGTTTCATTTTCCCGTGCACCATGCTGATCTTGTAATCGGGGAAAGTCTCCGAAATATGACGGTAGCCTTCTTCCAGGTTTTTCAGGTCCATTTTTTCCGACTCGGAAATTAGCGGATAAACGATATAAACTTGTGTGCCTTTTTCAATTTGCTGTTTCAGAAAACGGTTTAACTGCGCTCTTTTGTTCTCGAAAAAGTGCATGGTTTGTATCGGTTTCCGTCCCGGTGGCAATTCGTCAATTACCGATACTTCCAGGTCGCCGTAAACAGTCATGGCCAATGTTCGTGGAATAGGAGTGGCCGTCATTACCAAAATGTGCGGCGGGATAAGGTCGTTCTTTTTCCAGAGTTTTGCCCGTTGAGCCACACCAAATCGATGTTGCTCGTCAACGATAACAAGTCCCAGCCGTTTAAAACTAACCGTATCTTCAATTAATGCATGCGTCCCAATAATAATCTGCATTTCGCCCGATTGTAATGCGGCATGCAATTCGCGGCGCTGCCTGGCTTTTGTCGATCCGGTTAATAGTCCAACGTTTATTCCCATTCCATCTACCATTTTTGAAATCGATTGGTAGTGTTGCTGAGCCAGAATTTCGGTTGGTGCCATTAAACAGCTCTGGAATTCGTTGTCCATGGCCAGTAGCATCGTCATTAATGCTACCAGTGTTTTTCCGCTTCCCACGTCGCCCTGCAGCAAACGGTTCATCTGTGATGTGCCGTTAACATCGCGCCTAATTTCTTTGATCACCTTTTTTTGTGCATTGGTAAGATCAAAAGGCAGGTATTTTTCGTAAAAGGTATTGAAGTTGTAACCTACTTTTTCAAAATGAAATCCTTTAAATTTTTGATTACGATTATGTTTTAATGCCAGTATTTTCAACTGAATAAAAAACAGCTCTTCAAACTTTAAGCGGAAGGTGGCGTTTTTAAGCTCAATTGGTTTTTCCGGTTTATGAATGGCCGAGAGTGCCTGCTCAAGCGGCATTAATTTTAGCTCGCTGGTGATGTATTCCGGCAGTGTTTCTCTGATTTTACCTTTTGCCAGCCCAAGTAAAGTGAGCTGGAATTTATTGATGGTTTTCGAGGTGAGAAACTGCTTTTTCATTTTCTCGGTGGTGTTGTAATGCCCCTGGAAAAGCCCGATCGGTTTAAGTTGCATTTCCTGCTCAGTTTCCATTTCGGGGTGCACCACACTAATGCGGCCGCTAAACAAAGCCGGCTTGCCAAAAACAATGTAGGTTTTGTTAATGCGGAGTTGTTCCTTTTGCCATTTTATCCCTCTGAACCACACCAATTCCATGGTGCCGGTGCTATCCGAAAAACGGGCAACAAGCCGCTGTTTGCTTCCGGTGCCAACAGTTTCCATCGAGCGCAAAACGCCTTTCACCTGAATGTACGCCATCTCGGTGTTAATGTCGGAGATATTGTAAAATTTGGTGCGGTCGATGTATTTATACGGATAATAATAGATCAAATCTCTGAAGGTTTTTATTTTCAGCTCTTTGAATAAAATTTCCGCACGTTTTGGCCCCACACCGGGTAAGAATTTTATTTCCTGATCGAGAAATTCTGGCATGCAGCAAATATACATATTCACACAAAGTGCGGCAACAGAGAAATACAACCAATTATTCAAAAATAATTAACTGTTGGGTACAGTTTTTGTTATAAAGCGAAAGTTTTACTTATGATAATAAATCTTAAAAAATGCTATTTCTGGCCGGTAAACGCGCGGAAAATCATATTTTTAACATCGATTCGATCAATTCGTGTAATACAACAGAAAAAATACTACAAATACATAAAACAAAGCTATGCCGGAAAAAATTATTCATGTTGAGAATATTGTAAAAACTTATAAAGTTGGAACGCAGGAAGTTCGCGCCCTTCGTTCGGTTTCTATTGATATTTACAAAGGCGAATACGTGGCCATTATGGGCGCCTCGGGCTCGGGAAAGTCAACCTTAATGAACATTATTGGCTGTTTAGATACTCCAACCAGTGGGAAATACGTGTTGAATGGAAAAGATGTGAGCAGCCTGTCGGACGATCGTTTGGCAGAAATAAGAAATTCGGAAATCGGATTTGTTTTCCAGGTTTTTAACCTTTTACCACGTAATTCAGCCCTTGAAAACGTAATGTTGCCACTGGTTTACGCCGGGAAACGCAAGGCTGAACGCAAGCAAATGGCCGAAGCCACCCTTGTTGACGTAGGTTTGGAAGACCGTATGGAACACAAGCCCAACGAATTGTCGGGAGGACAACGCCAACGTGTGGCCATTGCCCGTGCGTTGGTAAATAAGCCCGCTTTGCTGCTGGCCGATGAGCCAACCGGTAACCTCGATTCAAAAATATCGGAAGAAATTATGAAGCTTTTTGCCGAAATTCACCGAAAAGGGAATACGCTGGTTATGGTAACTCACGAAGAAGATATTGCCGAGCACGCACACCGTATTATTCGGTTAAAAGATGGAGAAGTGGAGTCGGATGTAATTAATGAAAATCCTATTTATTAACTTTGCAAAACATTAATAACAATTATCCCGAATGGTAAACATCTCGGGATTTTTTATGTTTTCACTTTACAAAAGAATAAACATGTCAGGAGATTTTAAAATATACACGAAAACCGGCGACGACGGTACAACCGGACTGGTTGGTGGCAGCCGCGTAAAAAAATACGATCTGCGGTTAGAAAGTTACGGAACAGTTGATGAATTAAATGCGTGTATTGGCGTTATCCGGTCGTTCGACATTGATGTGGCGGTGAAGGATTTGCTGCTAAAAATTCAGCATAAACTTTTCAACATTGGTTCGCGACTGGCATCGGATGAAAAAGGACAGGAGTTTACCGCGAAACTTATTGTTAAAAATGAAGATATTGAGGTGTTGGAGAAAGCCATTGACGCGTATCATGAAACACTGCCAGAATTACGAAACTTTATTCTTCCGGGAGGAGAACTGTCAGCTGCTCAGTGTCATATAGCCCGAACAATTTGCCGAAGGGCAGAGCGACGAATCGTTGAATTCGCAGAACAAACGCCGGTTCAGCCCGAATTGATAAAGTACATTAACCGGCTTTCGGATTACCTGTTTGTATTGGCCCGAAAACTCGCTCATGATAAAGGGATTGACGAAACAACCTGGCAGTATTGATATTTTTTTTTCAGGAACGTTTTTTGGTATTTATTTTTTGTTATATTCGCGCCAAAGTAAAAAATCGAGTTTAACCACATAAAACTATATACACATGTATTGGACTCTGGAATTAGCATCGAAGTTAGAAGATGCACCTTGGCCGGCAACAAAAGACGAGTTAATTGATTATGCAATACGTTCGGGTGCTCCGCTTGAAGTAATTGAAAACTTGCAGGAGATTGAGGATGAAGGTGAAATGTACGAAAGTATTGAGGATATCTGGCCGGATTATCCGAGTAAGGATGATTTCTTTTTTAACGAAGATGAATACTAGCAATTAGATGATAGTATATAAAGCATCCGCCTTGATGGTGGATGCTTTTTTTATTTTCTTTTTAGAGGCTTAATGTTTTCCAGCCTTCTTTTAAGTAGTCGGATAACGGAACACCCATTCCTTTAACATCAACACCCATTTCGGCTAATTTTTCGTCAACATCGTACATTTTTGCGCAGTATAAACACGCTTCGGTTTTTACACCTGCTTTCTGCATCTTTTTAATGTGTTCCTGTATCATTTCATTTTCGGCAGCCAGTTTTGCCGATGGTCCCCAGATAATTAGAACTACCTCGTCGAACCAACCTTGCGTTTTGGCATTGTAGGTGTACATAAAAGCCATTTTTTCTGCCACTTCCGGATCGCCGCTGGTCCACAGCACTGCCAACTTGTTTTTATTTTCTTCCATTGGTTTATTATTTGTTGCCATTGCAATATTGCAAAGCAGGATTAAAAATAATACTACAAAAATACGTTTCATAATCTCAGTTTTTAAATGTGTTTTGCCAATTCTTTAATCGGTATTAAATCAAGCTCCGAATGGTTGGTTAATCCGTTCTTAGCAATAAACTCTTTATTCAATAAATAGAGTTTGCTGTTGAATTTATCTTGTGGAAATGTGTTCCCTTCCGAAAAGTCGTCCATGTCAAATTCAGTGAAGTTCAGTTCGCATGCCGATAATTCCCAACCATTGTCTTCATTCATAAATAACAAGGGCAGACCGTGTGTTCTGCATATTATCGGCCGCTCGGCATAGATTTCGCATTTGTGGTTATTCAGAAAAATACAACTTGATTCATCCTTATTGGTGTTTAAAACGGGTTTATCCCCGCGTTCTTTTAGCGCTTTAGCAATGCTGTAAAATTCTACCGGAAAAATACTGTAATCCATGCAGCACAGATCGCATCCGGCTTTGCACTTCATGTGCTTATTGTGTTGCTTCTCCAGTTTTTCTGATAGTTCATCAATAGTGTTTACTAATGTTTTGTAAGCTGTAAAATCCATATTTTTATGTTGTGTTTTAAATTGCAAAGGTAAGCAATCAATCGAAAAGAGTAGAAGTATGAAATTTGTCTGTTATTAAAACAGAAGTGTCTTTTTTTAGAAAACAAATCACTCAATTAGTCGTATATTTGTAGTCTTTTGCAGAATAGAACAGAATAGTAGTTTGTGAAATGAAACGCACATGTACTAAAATTTAAACGACGAAAAATAAAAAAGTGTGTGTGTTACGTCTGTTGCCAACTAAAATAGAACAATTATAAAACAGATGAAGAAATCAATTTTAAACCTAATTCTAATTTTTTGTGCTTTCGTAGTATTTGCACAAAATGAAAATCTCGATTTTTTAGATCCATCGCTTCCGATGGAGGAACGTGTTGATTTGCTGGTGTCGCAAATGACATTGCAGGAAAAAGTTGATCAGCTGGAATATACCTCAAAAGCGGTTGATCGTTTACAAGTGCCGGAATACAACTGGTGGAACGAGTGTTTACACGGAGTGGCAAGGGCCGGTTATGCAACGGTTTTTCCGCAATCGATAAGTATTGCTGCCTCGTGGGACGCCGATTTGGTAAGCCGTGTTGCAGTGGCTATTTCTGATGAAGCGCGTGCCAAACACCATGAATTTGTTCGCCGCGATAAACGAGGCATTTACCAGGGACTTACGTTTTGGTCGCCTAACATAAATATTTTCCGCGATCCGCGTTGGGGACGAGGACACGAAACTTATGGAGAAGATCCATACCTCACCGGTATTCTGGGAACTGAATTTGTTAAAGGACTTCAGGGCGACGACCCGAAATACCTGAAAGTAGTAGCTACGGCAAAACACTATGCCGTTCATTCCGGTCCCGAGCCATTGCGCCACGAATTTAATGCACTGGTGAGCGAACGCGATTTGCGGGAAACCTATTTGCCGGCATTCCGCATGTTGGTGAAAGATGGTGGTGCGTATTCGGTAATGGGCGCGTACAACCAGTTTCGGGGAGTTCCGTGTTGTGCCAGCGATGAGTTAATTGGCATTCTGCGCAACGACTGGGGATTTGATGGATACATCGTGTCCGACTGTTGGGCAATTTCCGATTTTTTTACTTTTCAGGATTTCTCGGAAGATGCTGCCGAAGCAGCGGCCGTGGCAGTTAAAGCCGGTACCGATTTAAATTGTGGAAATTCATACCGTCATCTTATTGAGGCTGTTGAACGCGGTTTGATCAACGAAGCGGAGATTGACGTTGCAGTAAAACGCTTGTTTACCGCCCGTTTTAAGTTGGGAATGTTTGATCCGAATGAAGAAGTGCCTTATGCCCAAATTCCATTTTCGGTAAATACATCGAAAGAAAATAATGAGCTGGCACTGGAAGCCGCACGCAAAAGCATTGTTTTGCTGAAAAACCAGGATAACACATTACCGCTTTCAAAAAACATTGAGACACTTGCTGTTATTGGCCCAAATGCCGATAACTGGGAGTCGTTGGTTGGAAACTATAATGGTATTGCCAAAAATCCGGTAACTGTGTTAAAAGGATTGCAAAATAAACTGCCGAACACCAAAATTCTTTATGCCGAAGGAAGTCATTTGGCAAAAGGAGTGAGTAATCTGCATGCTATTCCTTCAGAGTTTTTACAAACTGGAGATGGTACAAAAGGCGTTAAAGGAGCGTATTTCAATAATGCGAAATTAGAAGGAGAACCGGTGTTTTCCAGAATAGATGAAAATATCGATTTTTACTGGGAAGCTGACGCGCCAACACCCGAGATTAACGATGATGACTTTAGTGTGCGCTGGACAGGTTACATTGTACCACCGGTGAGTGGTGAATACCGGATTGGAAGTTGGGGAATGCCAAAACTTGATATTTGGCTTGAAGGAGAAAAGTTACTAAGTCATAAATCCGAGCATCATGCTTTTCATCATGAAAAGGCAGTTAAAATGGAGGCGGGCAAAAAGTATAAATTTGTATATGAATATGCCAACGATCATGGCGACGGCGATGCAAAACTGTTGTGGGCCATGCCCAACCAAAATCTGAAACAGGAAGCCGTAGAGGTAGCTAAAAAAGCTGATGCTGTTGTTTTGGTGCTTGGCCTGTCGCAACGCCTTGAAGGTGAAGAAATGGAATTGGAAGTAGATGGTTTTGAAGGCGGCGACCGCACCCACTTAAAACTTCCGGCAACACAACGCGAATTGATGAAAGCCATTCAAGCAAGCGGTAAACCAGTGATTCTGGTTTTACTTAACGGAAGTGCACTGGCTGTTAACTGGGCCGACGAAAACCTGGAGGCAATCATTACTGCCGGTTATCCGGGGCAGGAAGGCGGTAACGCTGTTGCCGATGTGTTGACAGGCGATTATAACCCGGCCGGACGTTTGCCGGTTACCTACTACAAATCAGTTGATCAGTTGCCGCCGTTCGAAGATTACGACATGGAAAACCGCACTTACAAGTACTTCAACGGAGAGCCTTTATATCCTTTTGGCTACGGATTGAGTTATACCTCTTTTACTTATTCAGATGTAAATCTGGCTAAAAAAGCAAAAATTGGCGATACTATCGAAATTAGTGTGAAAGTAACGAATAGTGGAAATGTAGCAGGCGAAGAGGTTGTGCAGTTATATATGAAAGATTTGATCGCATCAACACCGCGTCCGAAATATCAGTTGGAGGGTTTTCAGCGGATTGCTTTAAAGCCCGGAGAAACAAAAACGGTGAAGTTTGTACTTGAACCACGCCAGTTTTCCATTATTGGAGCCGATGATAAGCGGGTTATCGAACCCGGAGATTTTTTGCTGTTTGTAGGCGGAAGTCAGCCCGAAGGAAAAGGAAAAAATGGTCTTTCAAGAACAATTGAATTGAAAGGAAATAACACTTTTATTGAATAAAAAAGCAGGTAAAAAGTAAAGGCCGTTTCGCGAATTTTTTCGGAAACGGCCTTTTTTCTGAAAGTCCCCATTTTTTTATGTGTATTGCCTTTTGAGTTTCGTCCGGGAGAACCATCTGGCTTCGATCTGCTTTCTTCGCCAGACGATTTTACTTTGGTTATTTGATCCCGGCGCTACGCACCGGGTTATTCATATTAGACGCTTCCAGCGTCGTGAAAAATTTGCAATTACGACATAGCAGCTCAATAAAGTCGTTTTAACTTTGTAATTCAGGTCAATATCCCGAGGGGATAGAATGTGACTAACCTCGGGTAAAACCCGGGGGTGATGAGAAAGTAAATCAAAGGCGCAAATAATCAGTTATTCAACGCACAGCTGCTGTATGCGCCTCGTACTCTCAATGTTTTTATGAAATGCTGTCGTTAGACCTCACTTTCATTCCTGTTGGTGATTCCTGAGAATCATGATTGTTTTATTATCCTTCGCATAGTAGTTATCTTCCGATACGGTACGAAAATTTTACCAGGAAGACATTATGTGGTTTCTCGTCAAAGAGATCAGTAATATCGTCTCCAAAATTAAATTTGCCCCAGTTATCGTAACGTCCCCGATTTTGCGACCACACCAGGTAAATCATCGAGCCGGGACGATATTCCCACCGAACTACCAGGTTTGATAAAAATTCTTTCACATTAAAATCAGGATTATCAAAACTATAATCGGTTTGTCCATTTAAGGTTTCATCAATGTTGTAAACACTGTTTTGTGCATCGTAGGTAATCTGGTCTTTGGAATAGAGTGCAAATCTGTCGTGAATTTCATTAGCCTTACTATCAGTTATATACTTAAACGCATTGTAATCGCCCGTTGCAATAAAAGGCTGTCCCCAAAACTGCACCGTTAAATCGGGCGTAACATTATAGTTTATCCGAACAGAGGTGCTGAACGTTTTACGCTGAATGGTTCCCATAATGTAGCGTGTGTCGTTCAGGTGGTCTTGCTGCGTAATATATTGAAGCTGATTGTCGCTTACGCCATATTCGGGGCTAATTTCAATTTGCATGGCTTTTATCGGGCGATAACCAAATTCTACCTCAAAACTTTTGCTCGAGAAGTAGCCTTTTTCGTTACTCCAGTTCATTCCACCGTCGGCTCCGTAGGTAAACTTCTTTTGTGGATTTGAGAATATTCCGGTATAAAAACTGTGGTTTCCTGAAATTTTCATCGATGGGCCGCCTCGTAGTGCAGAATGAGAAAGCTGTTCGCCATTAAAATTTATACTCGAAAAGGCATTCCAGAAGTTTTTAAACTGTGTATTGCCGTTAATATTGCCACCTGCACCCAATAAGTTTCCGCCAAAATCATAATCGGTCCACTGGTTAAAATTAAGTCCCATACTTCTGAAAATGGAGAAAGGCTCGTACCAGCGATAGCCTACCCAAAGTGCCTGAGTAATGTCGTCAACTTCGGGTGTATAGCCAATGTCGTTAATTTCCAGTCCCGGTGATTTCCAGCTAAAAATTCCCGCAAACTTCAGCTTGCCACCTGTTTTGCCAATGGTGAATTTGCCTCCGGTACCAGCAAGCGAAGTTCGTGTTGAATCGAGTGTTACGTAATCGGCATCAGGGCGCTGATAGGTTCGCGAATAGGAAGTTTGCGTGTTAAGAATCGCTTCTTCGCTACCTTCAACACGGCTAAAATATACTCCGGCATCTACAAACCAGTCTTTGTTGTGCCATTTGTGTACAACATCAACTCCACCGGTGTAAGCGCTTTTGTGCAGAAATTCAAGATGTTCATCATTTATATTTCGGTTCACAGCGGTAAGCATTCCTCCGATATAGGTATTTCCCTCGTTAAAATCCTTTTGAACTCTGCTTACGAAATAGTTGGTTAAAGGCTCAACCGCTTCGGTTTTGTTACCTGATAGTCCTCTGATTTCAGCTTCTTCTCTGGCAGTAACACTTTCAATTACACCAATCGACCAGCCGCTTTTTGTTTTGCCGGTTATTTTTGCTGCACCCAATATTCGGGTAAAATCGGGCAGATCGGCATATTCATCATCCGCCAAATCGGGCGAATGATTGGGACGGCGTCCGATTCGGCGCGAGTAAAACAGGTTATTGGCCGATTGATCTCCGTCGCCAAAAGCAAGTTTGTACGACAGGATATTGTTTCCCTCGATAAAAAACGGGCGTTTTTCTCTGAAAAAAGTTTCGTAAGTACTCAGGTTTACCTGCGACGGATCAGCTTCAACCTGGCCAAAATCCGGATTAATGGTGAGGTCCATGGTAAGGTAATTGGTGAGGCCGATTTTGGCATCTAAACCGGCATCAAAACCATTTGATTTTCCTGATTTCAGAAATGGATTTTCAGGTTCTTTTTCAAAACGTTCGGTACGGGCAACCATATACGGCGTAACATTCAGCGAGTTTTGCGGCTTTATATTTTCAATGCCTCGCAAAATGCCAAACTGCGAGGTAAAACCGGCCGTTTCACGTTTCATAGCTTGCCACGACGAAAGTTCGTCTTCCCTAAAAATATAGCGTAATACATTCAGTCCCCAAATCTGTTCTTCGTTTTCGTCAAACCTAAGTTGGGTGAGAGGAATGCGCATTTCGGCATTCCAGCCATTTTTTGTAACGGCTGTTTTTGCATACCAGATCGGGTCCCAGGTGTCGTCTTCGTTATCGCCATCGTTGGTATTCACCATATCCGAGCGTACTCCGGCTGCTGAAACGATAAATGCAAACGAGGTTCGTTTGTCAAAATACGAGTCGATGTAAACGCCTGCCAGGTCGCCATCCGTTTCATCGCGTCGTGTCATTCGCATTGAAATACTGTCCGGATCGTCGAACGAGTGAATTGCCACATAAAGGTTGTTGGCATCGTATAAAATGGCGTATTCTGTTTGGCGGGTTGGCGCTTCGCCTTCGTTAGGTTCATGCTGTATAAAGTCGTTTTCCCAGTTGGCATTTTGCCATTCCGGTTCATCAAAAACGCCGTTAATTGTAATATCCAGATTATTGAAGGTTGTAGCTTTGTAAGTTCGTTTCTCCTGGGCTGATATTGTGCAAAAAAGGAATAATAACCCGAAGACAGCTGCAACTTTCATTGAATTGGTTTTTTTATAAGACTGCCAAATCAGAGAAGTGTTACAGCTAAATGTGATTTTCTTGGGAGTGGACCTTATTTCAGACTTGTTTTCATGTTGATTTTGCTGGCACCAATATAGAAAAACCAGGCTGCAACGGCCATTAAAACATGGCTTGCAGCAATGTGGTTAAACCACTGGTGTATGGATATATCATTCATGAAAAACAGAGCTGCAACTGCTGCAAAAGCAACTCCAATAAGAATAAACTTGCTGGATTTATTACGTGTTTTTACGTATAAAAATCCTTCCAGCGAGAGCACAACAAACATTAATCCGTAACCCGAATGAAATTCAACATAAAAGAAATTGAGGGTAATGATCGTTAAGGTTAAAAAAGTCAGGAACTCAATAATATTCAGAATGCTCAAAATTTTAACAATCTGTTTTGAGAGCTGAATACGAGTGTGTTCGATTGCTGCCCGTTCAACAAACATTATAGCGAACATACTGGTTATCCATCCCGGTAATTTCCAGTAGAAGTTTAATTTGTACAGGAAGGCATGACCGATCAGGCCGCCCAAAGCGGTGGCTATTCCCATAATCAGGAAATAAAGTTTGAAATAGGTAAATACTTTTTCAGACCGGTTATTATTGTGGATTTTGTAGGCAAATATGAAACATAACACCGAAACAAGGAGGTCGGTGAGCGTTACAACAGGCTCGTCAATTTTAATTCCAAAAAGAAATACCGTGTTTATTTTTTCCATTCATTTTAAAGCGTTTAATACAACAACACATTGTGTATTAACAATAATGTACTGTTATTATTTTTGTTCAAAACCGATGTCGGTTTTTATTTATTGAGTAGCTTTATCAAAGAACCAAATAAGCAACCAGAAATCAAAAAAAAATAATAGATGAAACAGACCTGCATTTTTATTTTCTTAACCCTTTCAGCTTTTTGTTTTTCATGGGCTAACAAACCGGAAAAGGAAAAACGTTTTAATGCCGAAAAGGACTTGCTGGTGATGCAGTTTGATTGCAAAACCGATGTAGATGATATTCATTCGGCCGCAGCTTTTAAAACCTTGCTTTCGTGTCCTGATTTCAGTGCAATAAATTACTTTGCAGTTGCCGGAACATACGGCATTCAGGAAGGTTTATATGTGCCGCCAAACGAGCTTTTTCAACAGGCTTTTAGGGATAATTGGATCGATGCACATACAAACCGCCCAAAGGCAATTGTGAAGATGAAAAATATAACACTCGAATGTTTGCAAAATGGAGGAAATGTATGGATTGCTGAAGCCGGTCAGTCCGATTTTTCGGCGGCGTTAATAAAGGCTATTCAAAACGATGCGCCCGAAATTAATACTTCCGAACGCATTCATATCGTCCAACACAGCGATTGGAATGAAAAAGTAACATCGGCCAACAGCCTGGCATACGTGAAAGCGAACAGCAATTACCATAAAATTCCGGATGGGAATGCAGTGGGAAACGGAACGCCCGGATTTCGAACGCCCGGCTACAACGATTGGCAAACAAAAGTAAAAGATACTGATCTTATCAACCTGTGGGAACTGGCCGTTGAAATAGGCTTAAAATACAACGGCAAAAACGGACGATACAACAATGAAGCTGTTGCAAGTGGAGGACTTGACTTCTCAGATCTTTGCGAAGTTTGCTGGATTTTGGGATTACAGGAAATGAAAGATACTGATGAGTTTTTCAATACTTTTGGAAGGTAATTTATAGTCCTGTACAACAGGATGAAATCCTTCAGAACATCAACAAAAATATTGAGGAGAAGAAAGACGATTAAGCAGATTTCCCTGACAGTCAGACAGCTTTTAATTAAATCTGGTTAACGATTCTTAGCTATACCTGCACATAAAAGGTGTTTCCCGATAATTTATTTAGTTTTGGCCCACGAAATTATAAAATATGGCGAAAAAGAAATTATTATGGGGAGCCGCGATGGCTGTTTTTCTGGTGTCGTGCGGGGCACCAAAAGTACTGACCACCCCAAAAACAGAAGCAACAAATTTTGAAGCAACAGGAAATTATTCGCAGGCGCTAACAGCCTGGACGAGTTATTTCGAAACAACAGCAATTGAAGAGGTGGCGGGAGCCGATTTTGCTCAGGCGGCAAAAACGGCATTCAAAGCGGGCAACGCTGCGCAGGCTATCAGTTGGTTCGATCAGGCACGTTATAAAAATTATGCCGATGCTGATATGTATCAAACACTGGCAGCCATTTACCAGCAACAGGATAATTTATCGAAAGAATTGTCGGCGCTGGAGTACATCACCGAAAATTACGGAAGCGATAATAACGAAGTAAATGCGCGTTTACTGGCTATTTACACCGAAATTGATGCAAACGATAAAGCGCTGGAAGTATGGAGCAAAATGGATGGTGCCTCGAAAAATAAGGAGGAAAACCTCGATCATTACTTCGAAGTGAACAAGGCGCTGGAAAACGAAGCGGTTTGCGATAGTCTGGCTGACGTTTTGCTGGGTAAAAATCCGGAGCATTTGGAGGCCTTGGAATGGAATGCCAAAAAATACTACTGGGCCGGACAAAACCGCTACGAGCGCGAAATGGCAAAATACAATGCAAACAAAACCCGAAAAAACTACAATACGCTTTTAAAAGAACTGGATTTGGTAACAGCGGATTTTAAAAAGGCTTTACCTTATTTAAATAAGTTGTGGAAGCTGAATCCCGGAAAAGAATATGCCGGTTATCTGGCCAATATTTACGCCCGGTTTGGCAACGAAGACAAAACAAAATTTTATCAGAATTATATGAAGTAAAAAAAGAGGCTGTCTCAAAAGGGCGGTCTTTTTTTTTGCTGCCATCAGAATGGCTGTTCAGTGTCGCCCGGCGCAGAAAACTAAACGCACAGCGTGTTGTCTGCGATTTCTGGAAAATCCGGGCATTTATTATCATAATATGCGCTGAGTTATTTTTATCCGAAATAAACAGAACTCTTATTTTAAATCTGAAAGATTTTTGAACATTAATTTTTGACTTTTGGAATAAAAGAGTCATTTTTGTCATCCGGAATTTGGGGAACATTCCTGAATTTCGGGGACACGTCCGGAGACCATCCCGGTCTCTTGTTTTCCCATTTATTTTTTAAAATTTACGAGAGAAATGCTGAATAGAATTTCAAAGAGAAACGACTGTTCAATCTACAAAATTGAAGAGGAGGGGAAGACGAGTGTAAACCGACTGGTGATTTCCAACGCTGAAACGCGCGCCATTTGCAACGATACCACGGTAATGGGGGTAAATTATACCCGCAAGCTGCGCAAGGCGTGTTCGATGGCGATGAAGAGTTTGCAGGAAGAACAGGTAATTTGCCTGGAAGAAAGAAAAACCATAGTGTTTAATATTTTGCGGGGCGGACTGAATTTTGGTTTGCGCGAAGCCATCGCCGACGCGTTCGACTGGAATTTACACGGTTCGTCGTTTATCAGTGCCCAGCGGGCCCGTATTAATCCCGATTCGGAAGAGTGGCACATTATCGAAAGCGACTACCAAAAGGTTTATATGCCGCAATCGGCGCAAATTGTAATTGGCGATGTGGTTGCAACCGGCACCAGCCTCGAGTTTGGGTTGGAAGCCCTGGTAAAACAAGCCGAAATCAACAATACGAACATCGAATCGATCCTGTTTTTTACCTATGGAGGGAAACGAACCGAGGAGATCCTGGAGAATGTGGATGCACTTTGTCGTGCGAAGTTTAAAGGATATCAATCCACCACCTTGTGCTATATCGAAGGACGTTTTACGGTGCCTACCGTTTCAACGCCTTTAACCATTAAACTTACCGGAACCGATTTGGTAAAACGCGAAGCGCTGATGGCCCCCGAGTTTGTTGAAAGCCAGTATGAAAATCCGGCTTTTCCGATGGAACGCTGTGTGATTTACGATGCCGGTTCACGCGCGTTTTGGTTACCCGAATACCTCGAAGATGTGATCGAATACTGGGGACAGGTGCATACCATGGCCCGTCGAGGCCGAACCTTTGAACAACAAGTGGGAGAGCGTGTACCGAATCTCGACTGCAGTAAGTTTGGAGCGGTTGATCTGGAAGAACTGGCTTCAGCTCAACTCACGAAACTAAAAAGCATTGCAAATTCTTAAAAATCAACTTATAAAAAACTAACAATGGAAAAACCATCGCATCACGATCACGATTTTTCGTTATCGGCAGTTGAGAGCAACAGTAAAAAAGGATTTTGGGTAATGCTTGTAGTAATGCTGGGCTTTACCTTTTTCTCGGCCAGTATGTGGGCCGGAGGAAAACTGGGTGCTGGCTTAACTGCGTCGAAATTTATAACCGCCATTTTGGTCGGAAACCTGATATTGGGAATTTATACAGGTTTGCTTGCTTATACTGCTTCCAGAACGGGTTTATCGACACACTTGCTGGCGCGGTACTCATTTGGCGAAAGAGGATCGATTCTCCCTTCGTTCTTGCTGGGAATTACCCAAGTGGGATGGTTTGGCGTTGGAGTGGCCATGTTTGCCATTCCGGTACAAAAAGTCACCGGCTTAAATATTTACATGATTGTTGCCGTTTCGGGAATAATAATGACAGCTACGGCATGGTTTGGGATCAAGGCACTTACTGCGCTTAGCTTTGTGGCCGTGCCTGCGATTACCGTGTTGGGGTTGACATCGGTGGGAAAAGCCTTTGGCGATTTTGGCGGAACAGCTGCCTGGTTTGATGTTGTTCCTGAAAATCCGATGACGCTTTATACAGCGATTGGAATCTGTGTGGCTTCGTTTATTAGTGGCGGAACTTTAACACCCGATTTTACCCGTTTCTCCAAAAACAGCAAAATTGCGGTATCCACTACGCTGATTGCCTTTTTTCTGGGTAACTCGCTGATGTTTTTCTTTGGCGCTGTTGGATCTGCCTTTTATCAGCAATCGGATATCAGTGATGTTTTGGTGAACCAGGGGATGATTGTTTGGGCGATGATTGTTCTGGGATTAAACATCTGGACTACCAACGACAATGCGCTTTATGCATCGGGGCTGGGATTCTCGAACATCACCCGTTTACCCAAAAAGATCATGGTGATTGTGAATGGAATCATCGGTACGCTACTGGCAATTTATTTATACAACAATTTTGTGGGATTCTTGAATGTGCTGAATTCTATGTTGCCTTCGATTGGTGGAGTGTTGATTGCCGACTTCTTCATCGTTCATAAAGCAAAATACATTGATTTTGCAGAACGGAAAATTCGTAATTTCCGCTGGTCGGCAGTAGTTGCCTGGGGAATTGGCGTTTTGGCCGCAACTTATTTGCCCGGTGTAGCACCGGTAAACAGTGTTGTGAGTTCGATTGTAGCTTATGTGATCATTGAAAAAGCCATTTTAAAAACAGAAACGCTTTAGTGTCTTTGATGCAAAACATTTTAACTCCCAGAGGATTTCGGGATTGTAATCTTTAAAATTCAATACAGCTTTTAACGCACAATTGGGATAAAAATAAAAGGCTGTCCAAAAAAGTTAAATTGGACAGCCTTTATTTTTACTTGTATTTCCGATTTATTACTCCATCAAATTATCTTTCAGGAAATTTACCATTTTGGTGTACAAATGCATACTTGTGTTGCCACCCCGTATTCCGTGGTTGCGGTTGGTGTACATTGCCATTTCGAACTGTACGCCCGCCTGCACCATTTTTTCGGTCATTTCATAAGTGTTTTGTGCATGCACATTGTCGTCGGCAGTTCCATGTACAATCAATAAGTTTCCTTTTATGTCTCCTGCGTACGAAAGCGGCGAATTATCGTCGTAGCCTTCCGGGTTTTCTTCCGGAGTGCGCATAAAACGTTCGGTATAAACCGTGTCGTAAAAACGCCAGCTGGTTACCGGAGCAACTGCAATACCGGCTTTAAACAGGTCTCCACCTTTTTCAAGCGTTAGCAATGTCATAAAACCACCGTAGCTCCACCCGAAAATCGAAATGTTTTCAGCATCGACATAGGGCAGGGTAGTTAAGTATTTCGCTGCTTCCACCTGGTCGTCCGATTCGTATTTTCCCAGCTGCATGTAGGTTGCTTTCCTAAAATCTTCGCCACGGGCAGCAGTTCCACGCCCATCGACACAAACCACCACAAAACCTTCCTGTGCCAGGTATTCGTTCCAGCTAATGCCACCCCACGAGTCGGTAACACTTTGCGAATTCGGACCACTGTACTGTGTCATTAAAACCGGGTATTTTTTCGAATCATCAAAATCGGTTGGCTTTAACATCCAGCCATTCAACTCAACGCCTTCAGAGGTGGTAAACGTGAAAAACTCCTTTTGTGGAATTTGCAAACTCTTAATCGTGTTTTTCAGCACCGTATTGTCCTGCAGAAAGCGGATTTGTTCGCCTTTTTTATTGTCGTGCAAAGTGATGTAATTCGGCACTTTTGCGCTGCTGTAATAGTTAATGTAGTATTTAAAGTTGGTACTGAATACAGCACGGTTTGTTCCTTCTAATGTCGATAGTTTTCCTTTCTCTTCTTTATCCTGGCTAATGTAGTAAACCTCGCGGCGCAATGGCGATTCGGCCGCCGCCTGATAGTAGTATAGTTCTTTTTCGGCATCGTAGCCATAAAAGTCGGTTACATCGAATTCGCCTTCGGTAAGTTGGGCAATTTCGAAGCCCTGTTTGTCGTAGAGGTACAAATGCGACCAGCCATCACGTTCGCTTTGTACAACAAAACTCCCGTCTGGAAGATAAGTAAAAGCATCGAGGAAATCCTCGGCAATGTAGCGGTCGTTTTTCTCTGTCAGGAAGTTGCGCGAGTCGCCTGTGTAAGGATTGGCATATAAAATATCAATTTGGTTTTGATGACGATTTAAACGCATTACCACCAATTCGTTGTCGTCGGGTGTCCAGTTTAAACGCGGAACATAAATATCCGATTTTTCGCCAATGTCAACTTTAATGGCAATTTTTGTTTTCACTTCGTACGAATAAACTTCTACCTTCGAGTTCGCTTCACCGGCTTTCGGGTATTTAAAGGTGTATTCTCCGGGATACAATTTATTGTTGTTGAGTGTTGGCGCCGCTCCGGCATACATCGGCATTGAAAACTCGCGTACTTCGGTTTCGTCAAAACGAATGTAAGCCAGAAATTTGCTGTCGGGCGACCACCAAAATGCTTTGTTAAAGCCAAATTCTTCTTCGTAAACCCAGTCGGGAGCTCCGTTGATTATCTCGTTAAACTTACCGTCTTTTGTTGCCTGGTGAGTGCTTCCAAATTTCAGGTTTTTGATGACGATATTGTTGTCGCGCACATAGGCCACGTAATTTCCATCGGGCGAAAAAGTTGCCAGTTGCTGTGCCCCTTTATCTGATAATTGGGTAAGTTCTTCGGTAACCGAATTCCATACATAAAATTCAGCAGTATAAGAGCGTCGGTAAATCGGTTTGCGCTCGGTTGTCAGCAATATTTTTGTTTCATCGTTACTGAATTCGTAGGCCGAAAAGGAAGAAATAGGGGCATCCTTAACCTTGGTAATATCAAAAAGTACCTCAATTTCTTCACCGGTTTGGTAGCTGTATTTAACTATCTGGGTTTGTTTTTCCAGGGTAGTGTAATGGATGCCATCGTTCATCGAGCGCAGGCCGTAAACCGATTGTGCCCGAAAAGTGCCTTTTTGTAAAATTTCTTCTAATGTAATTTTTTGCGGCTGTTGTGCCTTTACCGAAAAAGTAGTCAGAAATATGACCAGTAAAATAAGCAGTTTCTTCATGTTATTTCTTTTGTGTGTGAGCAAAAATAGAAAAATGTTTATCGAATGTTTAATGACATTTAAAGAATATCAGAAATCGCAAATTAATTTCATCCATCTTGTTTCGTAAAATTTTCAACGAAAACAGTCTTTCATAACTTGATTCCTCTTATTTCGAAAAAATATCTCTTAATTCGTATTGTTCGCTATTGCAAAAAATTAAAATAGCACCGGAAATAATAAGCTGGCATTAACCCAAGTGGTTTGTTTTGCATGTAAAAGAGCTGTAAATCAATAAGTATAGCAACTGTTCCTGAACCCCGGCAGCGTTAATCAGAAGTTGGTAACTTTTAATAGATTTGTAATTTAACAACTGAGTGTTGAAAAAACGTTACAATTGCCTAACATGCAGGCGCTCGATTCTTTCTAGTATCAATGGATTGATTATCTTTGCCGCGCAAAAGTGATTTAGGTTTGGAAATGAAGGTTTTTAATTCAAAAACTTCTGACTGCATTTGAATTACAAGATTTAAAATAACAGATAGATTTCAATAGTAATATTGAAACAAAAAATAGTAACAGTAAAATGATAAAAATTACACTTCCTGACAACAGTGTGCGCGAGTTTGCGGAGCCTGTTAATGGTTTAGAGATTGCCAAATCGATCTCGAACCGTCTGGCAAAGGATGTGCTGTCGATTTCGGTTGACGGCGAAGTTTGGGATTTATCGCGGAAAATTGACCACGATGCCAACATAAAACTGCACACGTGGGACGACAGAGAAGGAAAAGAGACTTTCTGGCACTCATCAGCTCACTTAATGGCTGAAGCTATTGAAGCTTATTTTCCGGGTACCAAATTTGGTATCGGGCCAACTGTTGACACAGGATTTTACTACGATATCGATCTTCCGGAAGGAAAAGTGCTTTCGGAAAATGACCTGCAAAAAATCGAGCAGAAAATGCTTGAGTTGGCACGTCAGAAAAACGATATTGTTCGCTCTGATATTTCGAAAGAAGATGCTCTGGCTATGTTCACCGATAAAAACGATGAGCTAAAGCAGGAGTTGATAAGCGAACTGGAAGACGGAACCATAACCCTGTACAATCAGGGAAATTTTACTGACTTATGCCGTGGCCCACACTTGCCCAACACCAGCTATATTAAAGCCATTAAATTAACGGCGATTGCGGGTGCTTACTGGCGTGGCGACGAAAAAAATAAAATGCTTACCCGTGTTTACGGTGTTACTTTCCCAAAAGCAAAAATGCTTGAGGAGTACCTGCAAATGCTTGAGGAAGCCAAAAAGCGCGACCACCGTAAAATCGGTAAGGAAATGCAATTGTTTGCCTTTTCTGAAGCCGTTGGACAAGGCTTGCCGTTGTGGTTGCCAAAAGGTGCGCAATTGCGCGAACAGCTGGAGAATTTCCTGAAAAAGGTACAAAAGAAATACGGTTACGAGCAGGTGATGACACCACATATTGGCGATGTGAAGTTGTATAAAACTTCAGGTCACTTTCAAAAGTACGGACAAGACTCTTTTCAGCCGATAAGTACACCGGCAGAAGGCGAGGAGTATCTGTTGAAGCCGATGAACTGTCCGCACCACTGCGAGATTTACAAAGCATGGCCACGTTCATACAAAGACCTTCCGGTGCGTATGGCCGAGTTTGGTACGGTTTATCGTTATGAACAAAGTGGCGAGTTGCACGGTTTAACACGTGTACGAAGTTTTACGCAGGACGATGCGCATATTTTCTGTCGCCCGGATCAGTTGAAAGATGAGTTTAAGAAAGTAATCGATATTATTTTCATCATTTTCAAAGCATTGAACTTTGAAAATTATACTGCACAAATTTCGTTGCGCGACCCGAATAAACCCGAAAAGTATATCGGATCGCCGGAAAACTGGGACAAGGCTGAAGAGGCAATTATTGAAGCCTGCGAAGAAAAAGGTTTAAATACGGTTACCGAACTGGGTGAAGCTGCATTTTACGGTCCAAAACTCGACTTTATGATTAAAGACGCTTTAGGACGTAGCTGGCAGCTGGGAACTATCCAGGTGGATTATAACCTGCCCGAACGTTTCGAGTTGGAATATATTGGCGCTGATGATAACCGTCACCGTCCGGTAATGATTCACCGCGCACCGTTCGGTTCGATGGAACGTTTTGTGGCCGTGTTAATTGAGCACACTGCAGGTAAGTTTCCGTTGTGGCTTACACCAGAGCAGGTGGTAGTGTTACCTATTAGCGAAAAGTATAACGATTATGCTAAAAAAGTTTCAGATTTTCTAAATATTTCCGATATTCGCACCGTCGTTGACGATCGTAACGAAAAGATTGGTAGGAAGATACGCGACAACGAATTAAAACGAATTCCTTATCTTTTGATCGTAGGAGAAAAAGAAGCAGAATCTGACTCGGTTGCTGTACGCCGGCAAGGCGAAGGTGATAAAGGAACAATGACACTAGAGGAATTCGCTGAATTTATTAATAAAGAAGTAAGAGATCAATTATCAGGATTATATAACTAACTTAAGGAGGAACGCATTATAGCTATTAAAAGAAGAGGTCCGAGAAGAAAATTCCAGCCCCGAAGAGAGCAGGAACCGCAACACCGGATAAATCACAAGATCAGGGTGCCACAAGTACGTTTAGTGGGTGATAACATCGAAGAACAAGGTGTTTACCCCTTACGTGATGCACTAAAATTAGCAGACGAGATGGAATTGGATTTGGTAGAAATTTCGCCAAAAGCCGATCCACCGGTTTGTAAAATTATTGATTACTCGAAGTTTCTTTATCAGCAGAAAAAGAAACAAAAGGAGATGAAAGCAAAAACCACAAAAGTTGTGGTAAAAGAAATACGTTTTGGTCCGCAAACTGATGAGCATGACTTTCAGTTTAAACTGAAACATGCCGAAAAATTCCTTCAGGAAGGCGCAAAAGTGAAAGCGTTTGTATTCTTTAAAGGACGTTCGATCTTATTTAAAGACCAGGGCGAAATTCTGTTGCTGAGACTGGCAACAGCATTGGAAGAATGGGGAAGCGTTGAACAAATGCCAAAATTGGAAGGAAAACGAATGACAATGTTTATTTCACCTAAAAAGAAATAGGTTTCGGTTAACGAAACTTGTTTTTTGGTGTTAAACCATATATAATAAAGTTCTTTGATAACATTTTAATTAGTAGGAATTATGCCAAAAATGAAAACGAACTCCGGTGCTAAAAAACGTTTTAGATTAACCGGAAGTGGTAAAATTAAAAGGAAGCACGCCTACAAAAGTCACATTTTGACTAAAAAAAGTACAAAACGTAAGCGTAATTTGACTTATTGGACAACAATCGATAAGACAAACGAAAGCAACGTAAAACTTTTGTTGTGCATGAAGTAATCCGTCGGTTGACGGACTTACATTAAACCTTTTAATTGAGAGAGGTAAAAAAAGTTAAAAACCTGATAATTGTGCTTTAAAGTATTTCCGTTGGTTGACGGAGACCGCCGATTATCAAAAAAGTAAAAAGTATGCCAAGAAGTGTAAATCATGTAGCATCACGCGCCCGAAGAAAAAAATTACTGAAAAAAACTAGAGGTTATTTCGGTTCGCGTAGTAACGTTTGGACGGTTGCAAAAAATACCTGGGAAAAAGGTCAACAGTTTGCGTACCGCGATAGAAAAGCGAAAAAAAGAACATTCCGTGCATTGTGGATTCAGCGTATTAACGCTGCAACGCGATTGGAAGGAATGTCGTATTCACAATTCATGGGATTGTTGAAAAAGAACGACATTGAAATTAACAGGAAAGTTTTAGCCGACTTGGCGATGAACCAACCTGAGGCGTTCAAAGCAATCGTAGAAAAAGTAAAATAAAGACTTTATTATTTAGGTGAAATACATTGTAAGTCCTGACGGTTTCGTCAGGACTTTTTTTATGCCCTTATTTTGGGCTGCAGAATAAAATAATCCTCTTTATTGAGCTAGTTCATAAAGCAATTTCACATTCGGATCAATGAAAATATCTTTAATCCCGGAAGTTGTTCTTGCCTGAAATTGCTGTGTTCTTTTTGTTTTTTCGATCATTACGGTTACGAGATCCACCGAACCATCTTCATAAAGAATATTCATTTCCAGCGGGAAACTGAAAAGTTGCTTGCCCCTTTGTTGAATCAGAATTTCCTGGTTGTCTATTTGTTTCCCGGTGGTTTCTGTTCCCCACGAAACTTTAAGTACCGGATGTCCGGCACTCCATAACCACTGATGAAAAAAACGATCAAGATCTTTACCCGAAACAGATTCCATAAGCGATTGAAAATCTTTTGTCAAAGCGGTTTTGTTTCTGAAATCGTGATAATATTCTTGTAATCCTTTAAAGAAAGTGTCGTCGCCCAATTTATTTCGTAACATGTGTAAAAACCAGCCGGCTTTTTCGTACGTATTGGCATTTAATAGGCGGGTATATTCCTGAACAGTTGTATCGATTACCGGAATGTATTTTTGTTTTGAGAATGCAATAACGCGCTCACGATCATATTTCAGTCCATCATTAAATTGTTCGTCGCCATAAAAGTGCTGTACATAAAGATGCGTGAGGTAGGTAGCAAATCCTTCGCTGAGCCACACATGATGCCAGTTTTGCTCGGTAACGGAATTTCCAAACCACTGATGAGCCACTTCGTGTGCAAACAGCTGTTCCGGAATACGATCGCTTATGGCCGAATTTTCATGGTAAAAAATACAGCTGGCGTTTTCCATTCCGCCGTAACGTGTTTTTGATTGTACATGCGCCAGCTTTTCGTAGGAGTAGGAACCAATCAATTCAGAAAAGTACTCCAATGCCTTTGTGCCGTATTGATAATTCTCAAATCCTTTTGTTTTGTTCTGTTCAAATACCCACGAACTCACCGGTATGCCCTGAAATTCCTGCTTGTTTCCAATCGCAAAATCGGCAGCTCCAATTACCATTAATTTGGTAGCCAGCGGCACATCTTCTTTCCAGTGGGTAAATTCAACTGCATCGTCAAGTTGTTTTTTCTCCACGAGCTTTCCGTTTGAGATAACCTCGTAATGCGCCGGAGCATAAACAAGGAACTCTAAAGTAGCTTTATCAGAAGGATGATCGACACACGGGAGCCAGTTTTGGGCGCGATTGGGCCAGTTGTCGCCAAAAAATGTACGATCTCCATAGCGATTCTCTGATATGATCAAGCCATCGGCAGGAACGCCGGAATAGCCAATGGTAAAATCGAGAATATCGCCCGCTTGTGCCTGTTCGTTTAAAAGAATTACAAGCTTATTGTGTGCTTGCTTAAAGTCAAGTTCAATGTCTTCCTTTTTTACCATATGAACCAGCATTCCGTAGTCGCCGGAATTCTCAACTAAATCGAGTGTGATATCGTTACCGGCTTTTAGAAATTTAATTGAGATGGTAGCAACTCCTTCTATCTGGTTTGTTGTATCGTTTAAATGGATTTCGAACTTGTGGTGTTGTACATCAATCTTCTCAAAACGAGATTGGTGATTTTGGGCAGACGAAAATACAACGTTGCCCCAAAATAGCAGCAGGCAGCAAAATTTTGTAATATTCATTATCGAGTGAGTTGAGCTCCGAACCTATTTATTGTGACTTTTTATTAATGCGTAGGTGGCAAAGGATGCCAGCCAGTGTGCTCCGGCATATTCGCCCGAATCCATTTTTTCGTAACTGTAATTAAAATGGGCGTCGGCAAAATCAATTAGTCGCTGGTTATTTAAGGCGTAACCCATTTCGTATAAGCACCAGGCACGGCTGAAGTTTAAGCCATCGAGGTGGGCAAGTTTGCCATCGCTGCGGTCGGTAACAGTTGCAATCTCAAGAAACTTTTCATGATGTTTTTCAAACTTTGGAAGAAACTTTTTTAGCCACTCTTCAAACTCTTTTTCTGGTAATACTTTTAGCATTATCGAAGCTTCCTGCAGGCAAGGCGAAAGAAAATCGAAACCGCCCGGTTCCCAGGTCAGCGGACAATCACAATCGGAAGCGTAATACTCTTTTGCTTTCCGTTCAATTTGAATGGCCAGTGCCGTATCGTATTTTTTTGCCCAGTCGTAGGCAAACGACATTCCGAAGGCAATATTGCAGTGTTCGCCAATTCGTATAGGGTAAATCAGTTTGTCGAGAAATTCACCAAATTTATCCGACAGCAAATCAACCAGTGGCGACAGGTTTGCCTGTAATTCAAGTGCTACCGGATCATTCCATTCGCGCAAAGCTTCATCAAGTTTTAACAACCAGGCCCAACCGTAAGTGCGTTCGTAGGTGGTGTTGTGCTTATCGTCGAAATAAGCAACTTCCTGGAGAATATTTGCTTCGGTAATATTTTTCTTGAGCTTTTTAATGATCTCATCACGGTACTTGAAATCCGGAAATTCAGTTAAAATTTTCACCAAAGTCCAGTGCCCGTGCACCGACGAATGCCAATCGAAACAACCATAAAAAGCAGGGTGCATTACTCGCGGAGGCTGAAGGTAACTGTCGTCGCCCAAAACATGCCCGGTTTTATTCGGGTATTCCTGGTCGATACACTCGTAAGCAAAATGATAAAGGTATTCGGCTTTCTTTTCATCGAAGCTAAGTTTTGAGGATTGCGCAGAAAGCTGACCGGTTATAAACAAAAATATTAGGAAAAACTGTAATTTCATTATTCATCAAATTTTGATCTGATGAAATTAGAAACAATTCTTAATAAGCCTTAATAATTGCGGTATTTATCGTTTAAACCGATGTTATTATTAATCATTGGGATAATCTTATTCAACCTCGATTGTTTGGTTTTTACCTGTTTTGCCTGTGCGATATAATTGGCAAATTCGCGTTGTTTGCCCGGCGAAAATTCCTGAAATGAAAGCTTCAGATGATTATCCTGGTTTAAGGCTTCTTTCAATTCGGGCGGAATAATTAACTTTTTATTTCGGATGATTTTTACCCTTTTGTTTTGCTTTTCGTTGGAAATAGCTTCGTTTGCATAAGCAATAATCATTTCTGCATCAAGATCGTCGACCGTTACAAAGCGCCACTGACGCAATGCTTTGGTTTTATCGTTTTGTGCATTAAAAAGCACTTTTGCTTCGTCTTTTAACAGCGCACCCTGAAAGAACCAAATAGCCACGTGTTCTTTAAAAACACCGAGCCCGATTACATTTTTTCCATTAATAGTGTAACACGGCGCACCCCATTTTATAGTTTCCGATAGTTCCGTAGATCTTAGCAAATCACGCAGTATCATCAAAATATCCTGCCTTGATCGGGCAGTTAAAATATACTCGTCAACTGTTTTTGCACCTGGCATAGCCACTTATTTTTTTCGGGTGAAAATGGCAATAATTGCCGAGGTTGCCAGTCCCATAATTGGTGCTGTAAGAATACTTTGTAGCATATAGCTTTGCAGGTTGAAATAACTTGCTGCCTCTTCCTGCGTTTGCAAGCCATTTTCAACCGCATAGCGAATCATGTTTTCGAAATAATGTGGAGTAATCACTTCAACCGTAAGGTATTGGGTGAGGGGAGTAAGAATGGTAACTCCCAAAGTAATGATCAATCCGCTGATAAATCCCTGTATCCAGGTCATTTTGCCGTTGAAATCATTTTTCCGTTTGTCGAACAGGGCAACCACATAAACTGCAATGGCCACAATGGCGAAGAAGTTGGTTGCAATGGCGTGTTTTTCAATGTTCTCATCATGAAGGCCGGCAAGTCGTTCTCCTAGCATCCAGACCAGCTGAACAACAGCAAATAAAACGGCCCATTTCATCTCAATTGCGAATTTTTTCATCGATAAATAAGTTTTGGTTTCAGTTTAACAATGAATCAGAGGGACTTATTGTTCATCAACTATTTTGGTTTTGAACGCTTTTTCTCTTTCAACACCGATTTTATCATTTTGCCAAACTCCTTATCGCGCTGCCGTTTTTCGTAAAGGGTACTGCTGAAATGTTCTTGCTCGCGCTTTAGTTTTAAATAGTTTTCGTAGGCATCTTCGCTTAATTCGCCACGCTCAAGTGCTGCCAACACGGCACAGCCCGTTTCGTTGGTATGGCTGCAATCGCTAAACCGGCAATCGGAAGTCAGATCAGAAATAGCATCAAAGGTCATTTCAAGTGCATCGGCCGAGTCGGTTACTCCCAACTCGCGCATTCCCGGTGTGTCGATCACAATGCTATCGTTCTCCAGCACAAACAATTCGCGATGGCTTGTTGTATGCCGCCCTTTACTGGTACTTTCGCTAATCGACCGGGTTTCGAGGGCTTCCCTGTTTAGCAGGTGATTAATAATTGTTGATTTGCCAACACCGGAAGAGCCCAGGAAACAATAGGTTTTTCTCGCTTCCAGTTCATTTCTCAGAAGGTTAAAACCTTGTTTGGTTTCATTGCTTATGGCAATTATTTTAATATTCCTGATTCGATTTTTTACTTCATCCATTAAGGTTTTACACTCGGTTTCACTAACCAAATCAGTTTTTGAGAGTACCAAAAACGGTTGGATATTTCCGGCATAACAAACTGCGAAATATCTTTCCAGACGGTTCGGGTTAAAATCGTGCCCAACAGCTTGTACAATAAACGCTACATCAACATTGGCGGCAATAAGCTGCACATCGCCGTGTTTGCCAACAGCCTGGCGTTCGAGTTTCGAAAAACGGGGCAGAACTTCATTAATGATTGCATTGTCATCGTCCATTGGCACAAAGTGTACCCAATCACCAACAGTAGGGAAATCGGCGGCAGATTGAGCCCCAAACCTTATATTACCGGTTATTTCGGCTTTTAAAACCGATGTGCTGCTTTGAATAATGTAACGTTCTTTGTGCACCGTTATAACCCGCGCCAGTTCAGCGGTTGAGATGTTATTCTCTTTTGAATAATTTTCAATCGAAACAGGAAGTTGTTGTTTCATGATAAAGAGTCTTAAGAGATAAATTTACACTTTTTGTTGTTTCCATTTGCCTTTGCGGAACACATATAAGGCTATGATTGCCAAAAACGATTCGGCTATTACAATTGCCATACTGGCTCCAAACAACCCCATATTCAGCACAATGGCCAGGAAATAGGCCAATGGTATCTCGAAGAGCCAAAAGCTGATAAAATTGATTTTTGAAGGTGTAATCGTATCGCCGCTTCCGTTAAATCCCTGCATCAGAACCATTCCAAGTGCATAAAACAGAAAACCAAAACTGATTATGCGCAGTGCCAGTGTGCCGTTATCAATAACTGCCGCTTCGCCGATAAACAATTTTATCCAGAACTCGGGGAATACAGCCAGTATAATTCCCATAAATCCCATAAAAATCATGTTTACGTATCCGGTTATCCAAACCGATCGTTCGGCACGCTCAGGTTGATTGGCACCAAGATTTTGCCCAACCAGCGTTGAAGCAGCGTTGCTGAGGCCCCAGGCAGGCAACAGCGCAAAAATAATTATCCGGATGGCAATGGTATAACCGGCCAACGCTTCCGGTCCTGAAACGGCAATAATGCGAACCAGCAAAATCCAGCTCGAAGTGGCAATCAGGTTTTGTAAAATTCCACCACCGGAAATTTTCACGAGTTTCAGCATTACATTGAAACGGATTTTTAAACTGTGCCAGTAAAGCCGAATGCGGTGATGCCCGCCAAACAAAAGGTAAAACTGGTACAAAACTGCCAGTCCACGCCCGATTGTAGTGGCAATTGCTGCTCCCGCAAGCCCAAGTTCAGGAAAAGGGCCAATGCCAAAAATCAGCAATGGGTCGAGAATGATGTTGATAATATTAGCCAACCACATTACCCGCATTGAGATGGCTGCGTCGCCCGAACTGCGGAACACCGCGTTAATAATAAACAGCAGCATAATTACCACATTACTGCCAAACATAATGGCAGGGAAAAGGTAACCTTCGGCAGCCATGGAGTCGGTTGCGCCCATAAGCTTTAAAAATTCGCCGGCAAATAAAACACCGGGAATGGCTAAACAAACTGAAAATATTAAACCGACCATCATAGCCTGAAACGCCACAACACCGGCTTGCTTGTTGTTTTTCTCGCCAATTCTTCGCGAAACGAGCGCTGTGGTTGCCACACTTAATCCCATTCCAATGGCGTAAACAATGGTCATTACCGATTCAGTGAGGCCAACCGTTGCTACTGCATCGGCTCCTAATTTCGAAACAAAAAATATATCAACTACGGCAAATACCGATTCCATAATCATTTCGAGCACCATCGGCACTGCCAAAATAAAAATGGCTTTGCCCAGGCTGCTTTCAGTGAAATCGCGCTCTGTACCGCCTATTGCTTCTTTTACATCAATCCAGAGCTCTTTAAAATCAATGTCTTTTAGTTTTTGTAAAGACAAAACATTTACTCTTTTGCGTAACATGATAAAATTATGGAAATAAATGAATAAACTAATTGAATAATCTCTCTTGGCCAACCTAGAACGGTCGGTAATCAGTAACGGTGATATTTATTGAGCTATTCATTTTTAGTTCTCTTTTTATTTGAGTGTAACAAAGTTATAGAAATTAGTTCTTAAAAAACAAATCAATTTTCAATAAACTTTTAATTGCCATTTGTTTGAACACTTCACACTGATTCGTGTTTATGAGCTGAAAAGTAACTACAAATGAATCCTAAACTGTATTTTATTATTCTGTTTTTTGTACTTGTTTCATGCAATTACAACGATCAATTTCCAGTAAAAAAGTCGGAACGTATTTCAACCGTCAATACATCTGTAACACAAGACTATGGTAATGATTACGGGCCTTTTGAAAATCTTTTTACTTTTGTGAATCAGTTTGATGCACAAGATTCAGCCTTTGATTTACAGGTGTTTAAAGATAAATACGATCAGTTTTATGCAGCTAAAAAAAAGGCCGTTTATGATAGTCCGGAATTGCCTGCCTGGATAGAAATAAACGGATTGTTACTTGAATTAACAGGCGAGGCAAAATATGCACAGGAACTGGAAGAAATATCGGCAAACGAAAATATGGCGAACTACATCGAACCTTTTGTGCTGACAAAAAATGGTGATCACATTTACGTTAACCTGTTCAATCCGGTTGAAATAAACTACCAGCATTCGCTTGGCGGCGAGGTTACTTTTCGGCAGGAAACCACTTATCCGGAGTCGGGAAGTGTACGCTTACATTTCGACAATGCTGAAAATAGTTACATAGAGTTGTACATTCGAATTCCGGAATGGGCCGAGGGAACGAGTGTGGTCGTAAAAAAGGTGAAATATTTCACGCAGCCAGGCAGTTACTGTGTAATTGCCAAAAAATGGAAACAAGGTGATGTGGTTGAGATTGAGTTGCCGATAGAAAACTATCAAGCTCGTCTTCATTAATATCCAGCTTTTCACAGCATAAATCGTCATGCTGAACTTGGTTCAGCATCCAACTATTTCAAAAAGATTCCGAAATAAATTCGGAATGACGACTTTATGAATTCTTTAACGAATCAGCAGTTTGGCAAAGCATCAAAAATTGCCAGTCCGCCTTCCGATGTTTCACGATACTTACTTTGTAAGTCAATTCCTGTTTTATACATGGTTTCCACCACTTCATCGAAACTAATGCGGTGGCGCCCATCGGTAAGTAAAGCATAATTATTGTGCGATACGGCCCGTTCGGCAGCAAATGCATTTCGTTCTATACAAGGTATTTGTACCAGCCCGGCCACCGGATCGCAAGTCAATCCCAAATGATGCTCGAGGCCCATTTCTGCCGAATACTCGATTTGATAAATGGTGCCGCCCATCATTTGTGTTGCAGCGCCTGAAGCCATCGCACAGGCTGTTCCTACTTCGCCCTGGCAACCTACTTCTGCTCCTGAAATTGATGCATTTGTTTTTACCAGATTACCGATGATTCCTGCGGTAGCTAATGCCCTGATTATACTTTTCTTATCGGTATTATGAATTTTTTGGAAATACTTTAGGATTGCAGGCATTACGCCGCTTGCTCCGCACGTTGGAGCTGCCACAATCTTACCTCCCGAAGCATTTTCTTCCATTACCGCCAGTGCGTATGAAAACAACTGCGAACGTCGTTTAAAAGGTGTGGCAAAATTGCGTCCCTTGGTATTAAAACTTTGTGCTTTTCGCGGAAGTTTTAAACCTCCGGGTAAAACTCCATCGGTTTTTAAGCCGCGCTTAATGCTGTCGAACATTACGTGCCAAACTTCCTCCAGGTAATCCCAAATATCGGGTTCTTCAAACTCGGCCACGTATTCCCAAAAGCTTTTTCCGTTGCGGTTACACCAGTTCAGTATTTCGGCCATGGTGGTGTGTTCGTACACATCAACCGTTTCGGTTTGCGTATAATCATCGATAATGGCACCTCCGCCAATGCTGTAGCAGGTCCATTCTTTCAACAGGTTATTTGCTTTGTCGAAAGCTTTGAAACACATCGCATTCGGGTGTCTTTTTAGAAAGGTTTTCGGCTCCCAGTTAATTTGTAACTGACGCTTGCCAAAACTTTGTTCGATTGCATAATCCGTAAGGTGACCTTTTCCGGTGGCGGCCAAACTACCATACAGTGTTACCTCAAAATGGTTGGCATCATTGTTTTCTGCCAGAAACCTTTCTGCAGCTTTTTTCGGTCCCATGGTGTGACTGCTTGATGGGCCGTGTCCTATTTTATAGATTTCCTTTATCGATTCCATACTTCTATTTTACTGATTCAATAAAAGAATAGAAATTGTTGTAGTTTATGATATTTAGCAGTGCCTTAAAAAAGTCCTGTTATTTGACTACTTTTTGTCTTTCACCCGCATAAAACGAAACATATTCATAATCCATTTCGGAAGCGGGTGGTAGCCTCGTTTACGAAGGTCGATGTACCAGCCAATTTTTTTGACAATCGGTATTTTATGTGTTTCAACAAATTCGATCAATGTTCCTTCGGGGGCCTGTATATAGGCAAAATTTCCGGCAGCTTCGCCCATATCGAATGATTCCATCGCTTTTGCACTGTCGACGGTAAACGGATAACCAATTGCTTTTGCCTTTTCGCGGAATTGGTCCATACCGTTAATGTCGAAACAAAGGTGAATAAAACCCGGATCGCCCCATATTCTTCCTTCGTAAATATCTCGGGGCTCGTAATCAAAGGCCTGAATCAGCTCGATAACCGATTGCCCGAAGAAAGGACTAAAAGCGCCTTGTTTTACATCGGAATGACGAAGCAAAACGCGACGGAATTTTTTGTCGCCACCCGGAATACTTTTGTAATCTTCAAAAACACCGGTTTCATCGTAAACAACTTCGTCGTATTGCAGAATCTCCTGGTAAACTTTCAGGCTGGTATCCAAATCTTTTACCCCAATTACCGTTCCCAGTACACCACCGGTTAACGACTTTTCTTTTTTACGAAAAACACCTTCCTGGTTTTTTATTTCCCACATGTTTCCGTAAATGTCTTTCATAAAAAAATGGTCGTTGCCGGCCGGATCTTTCGAAACAGGAGTAAGCAGATTTAGCTTTGAAGCACTGAATTTATCGTAAACTGCCTGTACATTTTCGGTTTTTATTTTTCCGATGTTAATGCCCAAATCGCCCAGTTGAATCTCGAAATTGATGGGCTCAGGTTTTTTTCCGGTATGTTGCCATATTTCAAAACCTCCACCACCTTGCATATTTAGTGCCAAAACAGCTTTTCTGTCGCGTGTTTTTCCTGCTGTGTGTGCCAGCATCAACTCTGCTGTGGCTTCATCTTCAAACATTCGAATATCCATTGAGAAATGTTCGCGATACCATTTCCATGCTTCCTGAAGATCTTCAACTCCAACTCCTAACTGCTGGATTCCGTTTATTTGTGCTTTCATTCGTTTACAATTGTTGATTTTTACGGTAACTCATGCCTGCCTGCGGTAGGCAGGTAACTCGCATATTCATTCTCCCGACTATTAAAATCGCTCTTGTTATGCTCGTTTCATTTTGCTTAATCCTTATATTTACAGTGGTTTAACGCGCGAAGCCATGTAATAATACAAACGCGGCAAAAACCGTCTGATGTGTACCATAATAACTTCTGAACCACCTACCAATATTTCCTTTTTCTCTTTTTTCAGTTTTTTACAAATCACTTTTGCGCATTTTTCTGCCGACATGCCCTCGTCTTGGCCGGCATCCATTTGCGCGTGAGTTTTTCCGTCTTTATTGATCGCATTCACCGAAATATTCGTTTTTATACGTCCGGGAATGATAACCGAAACGGCAATTTTGTTTTTGGCGTTCTCGGCCCGTAAACTTTCGAAAAAGCCGTGTAAAGCTTGTTTCGATGCCGAATACGACGACCGGTATGGAAATCCAAATTTACCAACAATACTGGAGGTAACAGCAATTTGCCCGCCACCATTTTTAATCATTTGCGGCAAAACCTTTTTGGTTAAAGCAATTGTTCCAAAATAATTTACTTCGAAAATTTTGCGATCGACACTTAACGGGGTTTCGGCTACATACGAACGTTGGCTAATTCCGCCAAACTGGTATAGCGCATCAATTTTTATGTTGTTTTCGTTAATGAACTGAGCCGCTTCTTCAATCGATTGTTCGTTTCCTAAATCGAAAGGAAGAATAACGGTTTGGCAGCCGTTTTTTATGCAGCATTTTTCGGTGTCTTTTAAGGCCTCTTCTTTTCGGCCCGAAAGAATGAGTGTTACGTTGTTTGATGATAACTCAATAGCCACCGCTTTGCCAATGCCCGATGATGCTCCTGTAATCCAAATTGTTTTTCCCGAAAAATCCATTTTCTACTTACTTTCAGCGTGGCACGAAGATAACAGAATATTCAGCCGGATAAAATGAAAGAGGGCTATTTTTACATGCCGTTGAATTTAAAAATCGTTAAGATTGTTAAAATGTACATTTAACCAACTATGGCTGCTAATTGTTACCTTTTTGATTCAGGCTCTGAAATCCTTCGCCAAGAATTTCTTTAGTATCCATAACGGTAATAAATGCGTCTGGATCTATTTTACTGATGTATTCTTTCAGTACTGCCACTTCGCGACGACTCACAACGGTGTATATAATTCGTTTTTGCTCGCCGGTAAACATACCTTCACCATTCAGATAAGTTCCTCCGCGCTCTAAATCAACCAATAACTTTTCTTTTATTTCTTCATGTTTTCGCGAAACGATTAGAAGGGCTTTGTTGTAATTGGCACCTTCAAGAGCAGTGTCGATCAATTTTCCGCAAATGTAAATTACAATTAGCGAGTAGAGTGGGATGGCCCAGTCGCGGAAGGCGAGCAAGCCAAATAATACGATTACTGAATCAACATAAATCATCAGTCTGCCAATTTGCAGATGGGTGTATTTTGCAATAATCATGGCAATAATATCCGATCCGCCGGATGTAGCACGCGATTTAAAAATCAAACCCAGTCCAAATCCCATTAAAACACCGCCAAACAGGCACGATAAAAGAATATCATTCACCAGTGGCAAGTTTGCATCCGGGCGCATCATGGTCAGCAAATCGGTAAAAACAGCGGTTAACACCGATCCGGTAATGGTTTTTATTCCAAAACGTGGACCGAGAATTTTAATTCCGGTAATAATCAGCGGAATGTCAATCATCAGTGCAAATGTACCCACCGGAATCCCATCGGGCCAAAACGAAAAAACACCTTCGGTTAGGTAGTGTACAACAATGGCGATTCCGTAAACGCCACCCGGAACAATTTTATGCGGGGTAACAAAAAATACAAAAGAAGCGGCCAAAACAAATGAGCCCGAAATTAAAAGCAGATTATCCTGAATCCACTTTTTACTGAAAATTTTGTCTTTTGTCAGAAATGCCATTGTATTGAAATTTTTCGCAAAAGAACACAATTTAAATGGATTAAAAAACAGATAATTGTCAGCAAAGATTTATGCTGGATACTGGATGCTGGATGCTAGATACTAGATACTAGATACTAGATACTGGATCCTGGATGCTGGATCCTCGTAGCTTGAGTTTCGATACTAATCCAATCTGAAACGATACGAAATAGTTCCCTGCTGGAAAGCTGCCGCATCAGGATCGACGTTGAATTTGGCTTTTAATGCTGCCTGCTTGGCTTCGTCCCAAAATGCCTTATTGGCAATCGTTGTTCCGCGAACTCCCGGTTCGGCAGAAGTAACTCTTCCGTTTTTATCCACGATAACTTTTACCACCACAATTCCGGCATCGTTACCCGGGTATTCCGGTTTGGGCAACGAAATTGCTGAGCGTCCTCCAAGGTCGAATGAAATGCCTGCGCCTGTTCCCTGGTTTCCGGCACCGCTGCCACCATCGCCATAATTTGTTGCATTCGGGTCGCCGGTTGGCACACCTTGGTTACCACCCGGGAATGTTGCTCCCTGGCTTTTCCCGTCGCTGTTGCCGGTGCCGCCGCTTCCTGAGCCACTGTTTGCAAAAGCGCCTTGCGTGCGCGAGTTTATCTCTGCAATTTTTCGTTGTTCTTCCAGCTTACGTTGGCGCTCCGCCTCTTCACGTGCTTTGCGTTCGGCTTCCTCGCGGGCAATTCTTTCTGCCTCCTCGCGTTGCTGGCGTTCTATTTCTTCTTGCTTTTTGCGTTCAATTTCTGCCAAACGCTTTTGTTCCGCTTCTTCAGCATTTTTGCGGTCTATTTCTTCCTGTTCTTTACGTTTTTTTTCATCCAGCTCCTGCTGACGTTTGCGCTCTTCTTCCTTTTTCTTTTTCTCGGCTGCTTCAATGGCTACTGTTTTTTCGTAGTCCTGTGTCATTGCAACTTCCTTGGCAGGTTCCGGTTCCGAAGTTTTTACCGGAGGCGGAGGTGTTTGTTGAGCCGTTGGTGGCGTAGATTTTTTTTGTGCCGTTTGTGGCGGTGGAGGAGGAGTGGTTTGTTGTTGTCGGCGCGCCGGACTTGGTTCGCGGTCGCCCAATCCATTCTCTGAATTTCCGAAATTAACCAGAATTCCTTCTTCTCCGGGCAGAGGAAGTGGCGTGAAAAAGCCAAGCACAAGCAATAATATCAGTACAATTGTGTGAAAAACAATCGTTCCGATAAGCCCCTTTTTCTTCTCGCTATATTCCTCTCTTTCTATCATTCTTCGTCTATTCAGGCGATGTTGCCAGTATCATTTTATACTTATTTCGGCGGGCAATGTTCATTATTTTTACCACTTCGTTAACCGGAACAGATTGATCGGCGTGCAACGAAATAAAAATATCGTCGTTACCCGAACCAAACTTATTGGTTAAAAACGGCTCAATTTCACCAAATTTTACGCTTTGAAGCTTGTTGTCGTCGTTGATATAGTATTTCAAATCGGATGTTATCGATATGGTTGTGATCGGCTTGGCAGCTGTTTGATTGTTACTTTGCGGAAGCAACAATTTCAGCGCATTTGGCGCAATCAGGGTAGAGGTAACCATAAAGAAAATAAGCAACAGAAATACAATGTCGGTCATCGACGACATGCTAAATGCAGCATTTACTTTATTTCTCTTTTTTAGTGCCATTTACTACAGATTATGCCGGTTCGTTTAACAGATCCATAAATTCAGAAGTGGTAGCTTCCATTTTAAAAACCACTTTCTCCACATTCGAAACCAAAATATTGTAGGCGAAATAGGCGATAATACCCACGATTAATCCGGCAACTGTAGTTACCATTGCCTGGTAAATACCTGTTGAAAGCAGTGTTACATCAATATTGTTTCCGGCGTTCGACATATCGTAAAATGCCTGAATCATTCCCATCACCGTGCCAAGAAATCCGATCATTGGAGCTCCTCCGGCTACCGATGCCAATACCGGAAGTCCTTTTTCCAGTTTCGAAATCTCGAGGTTACCTACATTTTCGATAGCGGCATTAACGTCGGTTAGCGGTCGGCCAATCCGGCTGATTCCTTTTTCCAACATGCGCGATGCCGGGTTGGGATTGCTGCGGCACAGTGCCACGGCTGAATCGATTTTTCCTGAAGTGATATAAACTTTTATTTTTTCAAGCAAACCTGAATCAAATCTTCCGGCTTTTTTTATGGCAAAATAGCGGTCGAAAAAGATGTAAACGGCTACTACCGACAAAAATAAAATCGGAATCATAATCCATCCACCTTTCATCGCCAGATCTATAAATTTTGTTGAAATGCCTTCCGGCTCGGTCGCCATAGCTTCCAACTCTTGTGGAAGATCAGTCTGAATCATCAATAAGTTAAACATGTTTATCCAATTATTTTTTTTTACAATTCTTAAAATAAAAAACGAGGTATAACCTTAAATATTATACCTCGCTAAAATAAGTAATATTTTAACCGTTTTGCTTGCTCTGCACCTCGTATCTTATAGAGTTATGAACAACTGATTTTTGATATTACAGGCCAAACATTACAAAGTAAACTGCGGCACCTGCCAGATAGCCAATTAAAGCCAGCCAGCTGATTTTTTTCAGGTACCAGATAAAATCGATTTTTTCCAATCCCATGGCAGCCACACCAGCAGCCGAGCCAATAATTAACATACTGCCACCGGTACCGGCTGTGTAGGCCAGGAATTCCCAGAAAGCTCCATCCTGAACAAAGGCAGCCTGGTAACCAACAGCTCCGGCATCGGCAATCGGGTACATACCCATTGCACCTGCTACCAACGGAACATTGTCAACCACCGACGAAAGCACACCAATGGCAAGGTCGATCAGGTAAATGTTGCCCAGTTTCTCATCGAGATAAGTGGCCAGGATATTTAAGTGTCCGGCTGATTGTAAGGCTGCAACTGCCGAAAGTATTCCAAGGAAAAACAATACAGTTGGTACATCAATGCGCTGAATTACAGCTGTAACTTTTAGTTTTTCTTTAATTTCTTTTGGTTTGTCTTTGTGAACAATTTCGCCAACCACCCACAAAAGGCCTAACGAAAGTAACATTCCCATGTAAGGAGGCAGGTGGGTGATGGTTTTAAATACCGGAACGAACAATAAACCGGATACACCCAAAATAAGGAACAGAAGCCGTTCTTTTTCGGTACTGTATTCCACTTCGTCTTCGTCGATTGCCGGGCGTTGAACATTTCCTTTCATGGTTACCGAAAGTATGGCCAACGGAACAACCATACAAACCAAACTAGGCAGAATTACATTCGTTATAATTGTACCTGCTGTAACCTGTCCGCCAATCCACAACATAATGGTGGTAACATCGCCAATTGGCGACCACGCACCACCGGCATTGGCCGCTAATACCACCATACTTGCAAAAAACCAGCGGGTTTGTTTGTCGTCGATCAGTTTTCGGAGCAATGCAACCAAAACGATTGTTGTAGTGAGGTTATCAAGCAGTGCCGACATGAAGAATGTAAGCAAACTCAATATCCACAGTAGTTTTACTTTATTGGTGGTTTTTATTTTATCGGTAATAATTTTAAATCCTTCGTGCTGATCAACCACTTCAACAATGGTCATTGCGCCAAGCAGGAAGAATAAAATTTCACTGATTTCGCCCAAATGATGGATAATCTCCGATTCAACAATAAATTCATGAGCAGCATGTAAGCCGTGCGAATCGGGATGAGCGACAAGGAATGCCTCCCAGGCCGGGCTAAAGCCGAGATGTAAAATGCCTTCAGCACCAAGTACATATACTACCCAGCATAAGGTGCCAATAATTAAAGCCGATGCCGCCTTATCGACTTTAAGTGGATGCTCCAGCGCTATGGCAACATAGCCCAGAACAAATACAACAACCATTAATATAAACATAGTAAATAATTTTAGGTATAAGTTTTTGTATTAAAGAATTGCAAAATTACCGGAAGTAAAATATTTGCAAAGGAAATCGGTCAGTTTTTTTTATGATTTATAATATAGAACCGGCCTTTTTATGTGCCGGAATAAAAGTGAACACTAGTTCTCTTTCTTTTTAAAAAGTTTGCCAAATTTTGTAATCAGTTCATCAATCGAATTATATTCTTCTTTAAACGATAAACCAATTCCCTGGGTATAAGGAGCTGTGTCGTATATAAGGTTGTTATTCGACCGGTTGTAAACTTTGAAAAGAATTTTTCCACTGCGCACCAGTTTTACGCTCATTTCAAAGTCGCCAACTATTTGACTGCTGTTGTTGTTATTGGTTCCGTACTGGTTCGTATTATTTCCAATATTTCCGTTCAATGTTACCCGGTCGTTAAAAATCTGTGTACTCAGTGCCAGCTCAATTTCATCGTTGGTAACCTGGTTTCCGGGGCGGTAATTAATACCAATATCCCAGTTTTCATCAATTTGCGAGAGCCAGTTACTTAGTTGGTTCGAAAAAACTTCGCTGGCCGTTGTACCTATCATATTTGGGTTTTGGGCTTCAAAAGTTCCCCGTACATATTCGGGCGTATAAAATTTTCCGAGAACGATTAACGAAAGGATTTGTTTGTTCATTTCCTCCTCGGTTTTAAAAAACTGCTGTAACTCATCACGTAGCGGTTCTTCAATATTTGGAAAGTTGATATCAAAACCAATAGTAGGATTAACCAGTTCATCCTGAAGGTTAATAATACATTCTACCGGCACACGATTGGTTTGAGAAAATTGCTGGTAACTTGTTGGCAAATCATTTAAAGATGCTTTTAGTTTATAAATTGCCTGTAAGTCAACAATTGCATTATAAGGATCGCCCGACCAAAGTATTGAACCGCCCGGCTCAATCGAAAAGCGCTTGTTCATTACATTTTGCAGGGTGAACAGGTAATCGCCTTCGGTTGGATTATAGTTTCCTGAGAGGCTCATGTTTCCTTCATTATCCATTTCAAAAAGCAAAATTCCTTCACCTTTTGCATGAATAACGTCGCCGATCTGCGAATTGTAAATCAGCTGAACTTCGGCATCGGGAGTGGCTTCAACGGTAATGCCTAAATTAAAACCTCCGGCATCGCGGTTTGAGCTATTGGTAAAAAAAGCCGATTCTTCCTTTTCTTCATCCGGTTTAACAAACTCCAGAAAGTCGTATTGTTTCAGTTCGCTCTGGCTTTCCATCGATATTTTAATGTCGGTTCCGGGCAAAGTGGTCCCAAAGCAAGTTAGATTTACACGTGTTGCCTGCCCCTCGATTTCGATACCTCCGTTGGCCATTACTACACCGTAAAACTGGTCATTATCTTTTTGAGTAGTATTTAGCGCTTTTATTTTATTCGACTGAAAATTCAGGTTGTAAGTCATGTTCTGAAAGTTATGCTGCGTAATTTCTCCATCAAAAATGGCCGTATTGTTCTGGTCGTCGAAAACCGTAATATTATCGAATATTATACTTCTGTTCTTAAAATAAACCGAATCGGAAAAATGATAGGGAACCTGCGTAGCATCGATGGTTAAGCCGGCATTGGCCCCATAAAGCGCACCATTTAAAAGGATACCTTTTACATTGCCGCCCAGGTTTACTTTACCCGATGCTGCCCCCTGGAAATTGGAAAAGTTCTCGCGCATAAAAGCCGACAAAATCAATAACGAAGCACTGTCAACTTCTATATCAAAATCCAAATCTCCGGCCGAAGGAGTGTAGGAGCCGGCTGCGTGAAAGTTTGTTTTGTTATTCCTGATAACTTTTAACTCGGAATCGATAACGGAGTTGGCCTGGTTCCACTGACTGGACAGAAAAATATTCCCCATGTATTCGTTTTTGTACGAAAGACTGTCGATTCTCAGATCCGATAAAATAACAGGCTCGTCAAATAAACGCGAAAAACCAAAGTATCCGTTTATTTTACCTTCCAGGTCAATTGTTTTGTCGAAATACTTATCCAGATAGTTTAGATCGATGTTTTCCATTTCCAACCTTACGAGGTCTGCTTTTTTGCTGGTAATGCTACCGTCGATAGTAAAAATCTGGTTGGCATGTTGAATTTTAAATCCATCTACTTTTATCGACGTAGTATCAATGCTGGCATAAAACGGATTTACCGACCAAAGCGTGTCGGCTACATAAATTTGCGATGGTTGCCCGTAAATATCAATGTGGCGCAGTTTTGTGGAATCGGAATAGGAAAATTTCGATTGCGTTCGAATAGCTCCACTGTAGGTAAGTTCATCAAAATTACTCCACGATATTATGTTTTCGAGTTCGTTGTTGGCCATTTTGCTGTCAACCGTAAAATTGTACAGCAGAAAGCCATTTCGCTGGTACAATTCTCCAATTCTGAATTTGGAGTTATAACGGCCATTCAGCGCGTTGTTTCCAATATATACATCGCGTGCCCAATTGTTGTTGTATTTTACACCCGGAATACTTCCGTTTAAATTCAGAATATTTCTTGGTGCGTTTATTTTTCCGTACAATAAAAACGGCCCTTCAAATTCCAGTTCCGGAATAAATATTTTTACCAGCGGGTTAATATCTTTTGCGTTAAGGTTGTAATCAAAATTATTTGAATTGGCTCTTGTTGTATCTGCCGGTATTCTTGCGGCCGGAACATAATGATTTACCAACTGAAAGAAATCGTTTTTTAAGTTTCGAAAGTTGTATGCGCCCAATATTTCAGCATCTAGAAAATCAGACTCGATACGAAGCTTGTTTTTGCCCGCTTCCTGGTTGGCACGAAACTCAATTCCTTGCAGGTTTACCTCGCCGTTTCGGTTACTGTAGTATCCTTCTTTTACCGAGATCATCCCGTTAATATTGTCGATTCTATCGCCGGTAAAGTTGGCTTCCATTTGAAAAGCCATGTTGCTTGCCGGAAAGTTTTGCGTAAAATTCAGGTTACCCGTGTAGGCGTGTCGCAGATTCATATTAAAATCGAAACGCGGAATTTTTTTGTTCAGGTCAAGCTCCCCGATAAAGGTGAAATCGAGGTTCGGGTCTTGAATTTCGAGTAAACCATCGAACATTTTTTCGTGTAATATTCCATCAATCGACAGGTGCCGGTAGTTGTAGTTATTGTATTCAATACTATCAATAGTGCCTTTAAAAATACCGGAAACAGCTTCGGTGGTTTTGTTGAACTGCCCATCGGCCGATCCTTGCAGGGTAATAGCTCCCAGCTCTTCATGTTTAAAAAGTTCGCCCAACTGGAAGTTTACTGTTGAAAGATTTCCCCGGTAATAAATTTGTCCTTCTTTTTCGGGCATAACCAATATATCGGTGGTTAATGAGCCCATTTCGCTTTGCAGGGTTCCGAAGGTTACAAAATCGGTTAAGAAACCACTAAAATTACCTTTAAACTGTAGCTGGCCAGCCTCGTAAAAACTCTCGGGAAAGCGTATGTAGCTGTTTGGTACGCTGTTGGGTAGGCGAATGCTGCTGATGTCCTGAAACGTTGTATTTGAATTTTTTAAATCGAGAAACAGGTACATATTGGCCGGATTAAGCAGGTCGTTCACATAAAAGTCGAGCAGTGCATTGGTTTCGTTGGCTGTTTGCAGGTACAGGTTTTTTCCTTTCAGGTCGTTCAGGCTGCCGTATATAATTCCTGAAAGTTTTATTTCATCGCGCATTCCTTTAAGCGAAGGAATCAGAGCTCCAATTTCCTGCATTCCAATTTCAGAATCGGCAATTTGAATATCCATATCAAAGCTGCGGTTCATCGAGTCGCTGGCGCTGTAAAACTGAAAACGCATATTGGTGTTGGTTAGCGACGAATGGTTGCTTACCATATTAAAATTTTCAACGGTAAGTACTTTTCCAACGTTTGTAATGTTGGCAGCAGCTTGTTTTAGGTGTAAGTTGGGGTCGGCATCAACGCTTAAATCTTCAATCCGGAACGCAACAGAATCGCGAAACGAATAAAAATCTGAGACCTTCAGATTCAAATTCCGGGTATCTAAAATCGGGTGGCTTTCGTTTTCGTTATTAACATACCGAATTTGCATGTCGTTAAAATTAAACGTACGGCAAGCAAAGGTCCAGGCATTTAGCGTGTCTTTTTCCGGGTTGGCCCCAAATTCTTCTACCAGAAAACCAAAATTGAAAACATCGGCCGTGTCTTTCGAGATGTAAATACGGTTATTTTCAAAATAAAGATCTTTTAAAACAACCTGTTTGCGTTTAAACTTTAAAGTGTCAACCCGGGCTTTTATTTGTTCGCTGTAAATCAGCGTATCGCCCAGCTGATCTTCAATTAAAACATCTTTCAGCGTTAGGCGTTTAAAAAAGCCAATATCAACTTTGCCAATTGTGATGTTGGTATTTAAATCTTTTGAGAGATTTTTGGCTATTTGTCGCGTAATTTGCGTTTGCACCCAGCTGTTTTGAATAAGCACAAAAATACCGCCCGGCAACATTATAAATGCTGCCAGCAAAACAATGATTATTTTCCAGCCTTTTTTAATAGTTTTGCAATTTTAGAACGAACATAATCCATTTCAATTAATAACAATAAAAAGGATAGCGCGTTTTGTTAACTATTTATTTTTAATAAGTGCAAAGATATAAACCCAACAGCGTTTATCGTGTTTTATTGAGGTAAAAAAAGGGAAGATTTTTATGGCTGATAAAGGAATTATAATAATGGGTATCGAATCGTCGTGCGACGATACTTCTGCTGCCATCATTCGCGATGGAGAAATACTGTCGAATGTGGTGGCTTCGCAGAAAGTTCATGAAGAGTACGGTGGGGTAGTGCCCGAACTGGCTTCGCGTGCACATCAGCAAAATATCATCCCGGTGGTTGATCTGGCGATGAAACGGGCCGGAATTGAACGTGAAGAAATTTCGGCTGTAGCTTTTACGCGTGGTCCGGGATTGCTGGGGTCGTTACTGGTAGGTACTTCGTTTGCAAAGGGTTTTTCGCTGGCTTCGAAAATACCGTTAATTGAGGTGAATCATTTGCAGGGGCACGTGCTGGCTCTGTTTATCAAAGAAAATGGAGTGGAATTTAACCCGCCCAAATTTCCGTTTTTGTGTTTGTTGGTTTCAGGCGGTAATTCGCAAATTATTCTTGTGCGCAACCATCTGGATATGGAAGTGATTGGGCAAACCATTGATGATGCTGCCGGAGAGGCGTTTGATAAATGTGCAAAAGTTATGGGCTTGCCTTATCCGGGAGGTCCGCATGTCGATCGTTTGGCAAAAGAAGGCGATCCGCACCGTTTTGAATTTTCGCGCCCACGGATTCCGGGTTTAGACTACAGTTTTAGTGGCTTAAAAACCAATTTTCTGTACTTTTTGCGCGACAATCTGAAAGAGAATGAAAACTTTGTGGAAGAGAACCTGGCCGATCTTTGTGCATCGTTGCAGCACACCATTATTGAAATTTTGCTTAGCAAATTAAAACGGGCTGCCCGCGAAACAGGCGTTAACGAAATTACTGTTGCCGGTGGTGTTTCTGCCAATTCGGGGTTGCGTAAGGCACTGCAGAATAATGCCAAAAAGCACCGCTGGAACCTGATTATTCCAAAGTTTGAATACACCATGGATAATGCAGCTATGATTGCCATTACCGGCTATTACAAATACCTGAATAAGGAATTTACCGGTCAGGATGCCGTTCCGTTTGCACGAACTCAGCTGTAATATTATTACCAGAAAATACCTGATTTTGAAATTTGAGAAAGAACTTGTTCATGGCCGGCTGATAAAACGTTACAAACGGTTTTTGGCTGATATTGAATTGGATACCGGTGAAATTATTGTGGCGCACTGCACCAATTCCGGGTCGATGAAAAGTTGCCTCGAAAATGGGGCAGAGGTATATCTTACACCGGTTGACGACCCAAAACGAAAAACAAAGTTCACCTGGGAAATGATAAAAATAAACGGCGACTGGGTAGGTATTAATACCGGCAATCCGAATAAGTTGGCGTACGAAGCCCTTTTGTACGGAGAAATTCCGGGACTGGATGAATATACAACCGTAAAGCGCGAAGTGAAATTTGGCGATTCGCGTTTTGATGTGTATGCGGAGAATGAGACAGAAAAGTGTTTCGTTGAAGTAAAAAACGTTTCTATGAAAGAAAACGAATACGCCTTGTTCCCGGATGCCGTTACTACACGCGGACAGAAGCATTTGAAAACACTGATGGATGTAAAAAGGCAGGGAATGCGTGCTGTTATGCTTTATATTATTCAGCGCAGCGATGTGCAGCTATTTGCCCCTGCCAAAGAAATCGATCCGGTGTATGCCGACTTGTTAAAGCAAGCTCACAGGGCCGGTGTCGAGATTTTTCCGATGCAGGCCAAAGTAACTCCCTCGGAAATTACATGGAGCAAAAAACTACCTTTTGAGCTATAAAAAAGCCGGAATATTTAATTATCCCGGCTTTACTCTGTGAAAAATAAAATTCTACTTTTTCTCTTTTTCTTCAATCGGAACCAAGTCGCCATTATAGGAAATAAACTGGCGATTGGTGCTGTTTACTTTTAAACTTGCCGATCCGGTAGCACCTACTGAAAAAATAAATTCCACGTTGTCGTTTTTGTTTTTTGCACTAAACTTAACGGTGTAACCACCTTTCTTTGCATCCTCAACTTTATAGTCGGTAACAGGTGCTTTAAAAATCATTGGCGAGTCTGTCGATCCGTAATCAACAGAATAAGCACGGCCAAAGTAAGGAAGATAAGAATCTACCTCACCATCCGTTAATACAACATTATACGGAGTTGTTAATGTACGTGTTCTTCCGCCTGAAGGAAGCATTTGTGTAGCATCAAATTGCCAGACATTGGCTTCAATAAGTTTTTTTGTTTGCTCGGTAAGCATAGCTTCACGTTGTGCTTTCTTCTCTTTTCTTGTAGGTTTTTTGTCTTGTGCATGCACTGCTACAATTGAAAATAGCAGAAATACCAATAAAATTATTCGTTTCATGACTCCAGATTTTGGATATAAAATACAAAAAATATGCCGCAAAGTCAATGGATTACACAAAAGAAAAGGGACATGTTTATATCCCTTTTCGTGCAGTTTAACTAAATAAAATCACTTTATATGATTTCTGAAAAATTTCAAACCGATTTTTATTCAATACCAATTGTGCGCCGTATTTTTTAAAACAGTTGGCATCGAATACAAAAGTTCTTTTCTTTGCAACGTTTCTTTACAACAACAGGTAAAATTAATGCTGTTTATTCTTTCGTAGCAAAGGTATTACTTTTGCAAAAAATTTAAAAGAGTAAAGTTGAATAATAAAAAAATGCAGTTATTCAGATAAACAATGCAAAGTATAACTATTAGTAGTGAATTAACAGAAAAAGTACCGGCATTGGTTTTGTCGTGTATTGAATGCGATGTGAAATTTCAGGAGCATAATAGCGAACTTTGGAAAGAGATCGAATCGAAAATTGAAGAGTTAAATAAAAGCCTGCGCGTGGAAGAAATAAGCAAAATGCCTGCCATTGCTGCATCGCGAAGGGCCTATAAAGTATGCGGAAAAGATCCCGCTCGCTATCGCTTGTCGGCCGAAGCATTACTTCGACGGGTTTTAAAACGTGGCGAAATTTACCAGATAAATAATGTGGTCGATCAACTGAATTTGGTTTCCATTTCAAGCGGATTTTCAATTGGTGGTTATGATGCCGATAGCATAACCGGAGCAGTTACTTTTGGCATTGGTAAAAAAGACGAAGCTTACGAAGGAATCGGGCGCGGGGAGTTGAATATTGAATTTATGCCGGTGTTCAGAGATGCGAAAGGCGCTTTTGGAACACCAACAAGTGATTCGGTGAGGACTTGTGTTACCGAACAAACAAAACGTTTTTTAATGATAATTATCGCCTACGAACCCACAGAAAGTATTAAAAATGCCACCAACCAGGCTCAGGAACTTTTAAAAAAGCATGCCGGAGCCACTAACTTTGAATTAAAAATTATTCAAGCAATATAATGAAAGGAATTTGTAAATTTTTGCTCAGACTGATGGGCTGGACCGTTGTTGGAGAGCCGGCACCGGCAAAAAAATGTATTATTATTGGAGTTCCACATACCAGCGCCTGGGACTTTGTTATTTCGTGGTTGTTTTACACCTCGAAAGGTGCGGTTGCCAATATTCTTATCAAAAAGGAATTTTTCTTTTGGCCGGTGGGTTATTTTGTGAGAAAAATGGGCGGTTTACCCATTGATCGATCAAAAGGGGCTAACGTAATTCGCCAAACCATTCAGCTCATCAATAAACGAGAGCGTATTCATTTGGCATTAACGCCTGAAGGAACCCGAAGTTTGAATAAACGCTGGAAAGCGGGCTTTCATATTATTGCCAAAGAAACCGGTATTCCGGTGTATCTCGGCTATTTTGACTGGGGACGAAAAGAAGTTTCGGTTGGCGAGCCCTTTGAGCTTTCAGACAATGCGCAGGACGACATCAAACGTATGAAGGATTTTTACCGCGAAAAAGGAATCAAAGGGAAATTTCCGGAGCTGTTTACAACCGATTATTAGTAGAAATATAGCATCAGAAATAGTAGCTTTTTATCCCATTATAAAAGCTACTATTTCGGTGCTGTTAGTCAAAAGCAGAAATGCTGAGTTTAACCTGAAAACTCTCAAAATCACTCTCGTTAAAACCTGCAAATACACCTACATTGCCTGCAAAAAACAGGTTGTTCAAACTGTAACCAACTTCCCAGTAATTATTGTATTCCGGCGTGGTAAGGTAATTTAAATGAAGGCTTTCGCTCCAGGTTCTTTTATTAAAAACCGACAGGTAACGCAGCAGCAGGTATTCCGACCGGTATTCCGTCATTACGTTTAGGTAACTTTTGTTAGTGCTTAAAGCATAGTCGTTTATCAGTTGAAAGCGATGCGTAAAAGGTTGCATCATTACCGGTATTTCAGCAGTGCTAAAATGTTTGTATTGCGAAAAGTGCATTTGCTTATTCGAAAAATAATGTCCGGCATTTATTTGCCAGTCAATACCAGTACTCGGCGAAATATTGGCCTGCTGGTGCACCGTAAAATCAACCCGGCTAAATTCTGATTCGGAATCAAAAAGATCGGGTACACCTTGTTTGTAGGTCAGGTTAAGTTCATAATAATCATTTACAAACAGAAAGGGCGATTCTTCGAGCCACGGTTTACGCTGCGATTTGCGGAAATTCAACCCAATGCCGTAACTGAAACTTTTTTGCTCGGCAAGTGCGCGATTGTCAGCTGTAAAGTTGGCGGGTAAATTGGGGGCAAAATCTTTGTAATCTGAAAGCGGAAACGAAATATTGTTTTGCAGCGGGTAGAAATGATCCATGTTAACGCTGGCATAATACCTGAAATACTTTTTAAAGCGCTGAGAGAAACTCAGATGCACAAATTCGCTTTCGTAAAAACGCATGTAGTTTTCGCCAAAAAACCACGAACTTAAGGAGTTAACAACCGGGCTAATTCCCTGAAGGCTGCTTTTAAAATCGCTGCTTTGCTTTCCGGCGTACAGGCTAATTTGGTTTCCTTTTGCCAGGAAATTAACAAATTGCGTGTTCAGGCTGCCAAACAGTGCTTTGCGGTTAAAGGCATAGCCCAGCTGCGGAGTAAGGTAAATTCGTTTTGTGGAATCGACCAAAAACCGGATTCGGAATTCCTGGCGGTATTTATAGCCGTCAACCGCGTTAAAATCAAAATTCACCGGCGAAAGCAAGCCATCATAACTCACACGAATAGTTGAATCTTTCGAAATATCGTAAGCTCCGGCCAAAAGGCGGCTTAAAATCCGTTTGCTACTTTCATTACCCGATACTGAGTCATTTGAAGCCGCTTTTTCCATCAGTTTTAGCGAATCGGCCATTTGGTAACTTTCAATTTCGGCTTGTGTTAGCGGGATGCTTCTCACCGTATCCCAGGCAATAGTTGTTTGCAGCGAATCGTTATTTTCTGTAATTCGGTAGCTGCCGTAATCGGGCGCCACAATCGTTGAATCTTTGTATTGCTCTTTTAAAATCTTACGGTTCAGGCGGGCCACTTTTTTTACATCTGCATTGCTCAATTCTTCCTTTGCATTCAGATCATTTAGCTCGCTAACCAACTTCTCTTCTTTTTCGCCGGCTTTCCGTTCAAGCTGTTCGGTATTGGTTTGTTCCGCTATTTCAGCGTCTTCGTATTGTATGTTAGAATAATTATTTACGATGGAATCGTACTTAACCGATGCGCCATAATAAAAGTTGCCGCGCAGCCCCAGCATACCGAAATCGCCTGTAATATTGTGCGAAACCGGCAGCCAGTTTTCATTATCAAGGTTCTCGAACTGTTGTTTTATACGGTAATTAAAAAACTCGAAACTGGAGCTGAAATCGAGGTTGTAAATACACCAAAGCTGGTCAACAATATAAATAAAACCTTCAACCAGTTCATCGCTTTTCCGTTTGGGCGTAACGCGTATTTTAAACACATCGTAATCGCCGGGCGTAATAAATCCTTCGTAAACAAAATGGTAATGTTTTAGTGCCAAAACCGATAGCGGAGACACCACTTCGTTGGGGCGTTCATCGTAAAAACTGGCTGTCATCAGGCCCATTACCGGCGGCTCGTCGAAACCCGTTATCGAGCTTTTTTTGCTTATCACCTGCTGGTTGTACTGGTTGGGATAATCGTACGTAATCCGGTTTTGCGACTCCATTACATAGGTTACATTCTCTTTAAAGTAATCGTTGAATTTGCGGCCGTCTTCCACTTCCTGCTTTTTTATCAGGTTCGGAATATTGCTGAAGGCAAAATTGGCTTTGATGTACAGATCGGCACCATAATGTTTTATATTCTTGCGGTAGTAAGGCGCTTTGGCAATCGCTTTCCGCATAATAAAATAGGCCGGATCTTCATCTCCGGGAAACACTTTTATCTCGGCCAATTCAAAATTCTGAGTCTGCAAAGTAATGGGTAAAAATAAACTGTCGGTTTGCACAGCGATCGTTTTTTCCAGCTTTTCGTAGCCCATCGATCGCACGGTAAGGTGAAAATTTCCGGATGGCAAATTAAAACTAAAATCTCCGTTTGTGTTTGATGTTGTTCCTTGCCGCGTTTCTGAAATATAAATAGTGGCATAGGGAACTGGCTGTTTTTGTTCATCCAGTATGCGTCCGGAAAGAACCTGCCCGCTGGCAAAAAAGTGGGCAAAAAGAAATAGAAACGTAAAAAAAACGGACAGTTTTCTGCCGGTTGATTGGTAGATTTTTTGGGTATTCATGGCTTCATTCTGTTTTCACCTTATTAACTTAATCCTATTTTTTGTATAAGATGGAACTCGCACAATCGATTTTCAACGTTTCATTAAGAAATCGATACAACTCGTTTCATTTGCAAGAAAATGAAAAAAGCGGTCTGGTTAAAATAGTTATTGTTTAAAAAGTATATGGTGCTATAATCCCAGATCATCGCTAATCGACCGCATTGCATTAACCGCCAGATCGGCAAACTCAGCGAGCGGAATACCAATTTTTTCGCACTCCATAATATTTTCGCGCTTAACCGATGCCGCAAAGGCCTTTTGTTTCATCCGTTTGGTAACCGATTTTGCTTTTACGCTGGCCAGCTTTTTATCCGGGTAAACCAGGGTTGTTGCAGTAATTAAACCTGTAATTGTTTCGCCGGCGGCCAGTGCGTGCTGAAATTCGGTGTTACGTTCTTTTCCGGTAGCCACTTCGTTGTGCATTACAATGGCATCAAGCATTTCATCGGTAATTTTTCCTTTTAGCAGCTTTTCGGCATAGGGACCGTGTGTGTGCGGGTCGGCATTTGTAATTTCCACATCAATATCGTGCAGTAAGCCTGCGATGCCCCATTCTTCCTCGTTTTTGCCCAGATGTTTGGCCACTGCACGTAGTACTGCTTCCGATGCCAGACTGTGTTTTAACATGTTTTCCGCCTCAACATTCGATTTTAGTATTTCAAGCGCTTCTTCTCTTGTAATCATATTCAGAATATAAATGTTCGCCGCATTAAAAATAGTGATAAATTTGTCAGCGTTATTTTTTCGAAACAACTAAACTTAATATCATGATTGAAATTGAACGGAAATTTCTTGTTGATACCAATTTATGGTGCCCAAAAGATTCGGGAAATCTTATTGTTCAAGGCTACCTGTCAACCGACAAAGAACGGGTAGTTCGGGTACGCATTAAAGGCGAAAGAGCTTTTTTAACCATTAAAGGCAAAACACAGGGAATTTCGCGTATTGAAATGGAATATGAAATTCCGGTTAATGAAGCTGAAATTTTAATGCAAATGTGTCATGATTTTCCTGTTCGAAAAAAGCGTTTCGTGGAAGAGATACATGGAATGACATGGGAAATTGATGTATTTGAACATAAAAATGCCGGTCTTGTTTTGGCAGAGGTTGAACTTAGCGCTGAAAATGAAAAAATTGAGCTGCCAAACTGGGTAACCCAAGAGGTGAGTGCCGATTATCGGTATTTTAATGCCTGGCTGTCAGAGCATCCTTATGCAACATGGTGATGTGTTAAAATAATGATGTTGAGACAATTAAAAAACGGGTGTTAGTTGTTTAGGAATTTAAAATATAGGATAACATAACAATGGTATTATTTTTGCGTTTAATCCGAAAGCTAAAAACAGTGTATATGTTCTCAGAAAAAGGGAAAGTTTTTTTACTTATTCTACTATTTACCGGCTTCTCAAAACTTTTATTTGCGCAAAACCCAATAATTGAAGAGGAACTTTTGCGCAATAATATCCAGGTTTTAAGAAGCTATTTTATTGAAAACAACAACTGGCACGTTGTTAAAAAGGAAGTGGGTACCGATGTTGATGCCTTATTGCATTTTATCGAGGATGAATCGCTCGATGAGATCATAAAAAACCTGAACGACACGCAGCGCGTTAACGGGAATTATGTAATGCGTTTGCCCGAAAATGTTGAAGACAGTCTTAGCGTGCCGGGTTTTGTGCCTTATTCCAGGCAGCAAATGGAAATCCGGGCTATAGAATCGGATTACAAGGCAAAGGTAAAACCCGAAGATATAATTGTTCCACCAGTAATAATTCGCGAAGCTGAAAACGAAGTAAAGCAGGTGCCCGAAGGTGAGGGTATGTCGCTTTTTACCGATTCTGTTTATACGTTTCCGGAAGAGCTCTATATTCCTGAAGTGATTCCCGACTCGATTTTAAATTCCCCCGACATGTTCAATGAACTTATCCGACGCGACAGCCTGCGGAGGGATTACATCGAAGAAAAACGAGTATTTTATAACGACTCGGTTAAAGCCGATTACATAGCGAGAATAGTTAGTGTTTACCGTGCCGGTAAATACAATGAAAACCTGCAATATCGCATAAAACGTTATAAAGACGAAGTTAAGCTCAATAACTACTACGTACTAAAGGCCTACAACGATGAAGTGGTGGCACAGGTAAACGATTCGATAAAAGCGGTTTTAAATATTTTGATGGAGTATGCCGACCATATTGATACCACACACTTGTCGTTAATTAATTTATATGGCGAAAAGGAGGAAATTTTATTGCAGAACGGTGCCGAACGTTATTCGCGCATTTGGTTAAAAAACCAGCAGAACGATTCGCTGGCTGTGATGGTAAAAAATACCGATAAACGAACGGTGCAGATGTTGATTGACGATGGCGTTACATTTTCGAGGTTTAAGGAAAAACAAACCAAAGATTTTGATTTTGAAAGCCTGAAGCCAGATTATAATAAATTTAAGGGAGTGGGAAAAAGTTACGAGCTTGAAACTCCCTGGAATATTGGTGGCGACGGAAGCATTGGGCTTACTCAAACCTATCTTGATAATTGGAAAAAAGGGGGCAAAAGTGCCCTGTCCACGTTAATGGTTTTAAAAGGTTTCGCGAATTATTCGCGTAAAGACGCTAAGGTAAAATGGGAAAACTCGGCGGAATTCCGAAACGGTTGGATTAAGCCGGGAGGCGAAGAGTCGGAGTGGCAAAAGAATGATGATAAGTTTGAATTCACATCGCGTTACGGATTAAGCGCCTTTAAAAAATGGTACTATAGTGCCGAGCTTAACTTTAATACACAGCTATTTAGAGGTTATAAATATCCTAAAGCGGATAACCCGGAGGTGCTTTCCGCATTTCTTGCTCCATCAACAACTTATTTTAAAGTTGGTTTAGATTATAAGCCAAACAATAACCTGTCGTTATTCCTGTCGCCAATAACGATGAAAAACGTTTACGTGCGCGACACTGCTTTGGTTAACCCGGTTAGTTTTGGTATCAACGAAGGTCGAAAGGCATTTTGGGAGCCTGGTTTGAATGCCGATCTGCGTTACAAAACTCAAATAACCGACAATATCTCGTATGAGACAAAATATAAGATGTTTATTAACTACAAAGACCCGTTTAAAAAATTCGACTTGAACTGGGAAAACAACTTTAAAATGCAGTTAAACTCGTATATCGACATACGTTTAATGCTTCATTTTATTTACGACGACGATGTGAAGTTCCCGGTTTTCGATGCTGAAGGCAACAAAAGTGGCGAGGAAGCCAAACTCCAGGTAAAAGAGTTCTTTACCATTGGGTTTTCGTATAAAATAAATAAGAAGGTGATGCGTACACACCGAATTCGCTAATGGGCAACGATGTTGTTTTGTGCAAACAATAAATCATTTAAAAGAAGAAAAAAGTTACTTTTGATAAAAAGACAAATTCATGAAAGATTTAAAACGCTACTATATTTTAACCGCTGATCCGAAAGACGTTTACAATGCTTTAACCAACGAAAATATGCTTGAAATATGGACCGGCGAAACAGCAGTTATGCCGCTGGAACCAAACGCCGAATTTTCGTTGTGGGGCGGAAGTATTTCGGGTGTGAATGTGGAATTTGAGCAAGATAAAAAGATCGTTCAAAAGTGGTTTTTTGGTGAAGAAGTAGAAAATTCGTTGGTGACCATAAAACTACATCCGCATAAAAAGGGTACAAGCATTGAATTGCGTCATACCAATATTCCCGACGATGCTTTTGATAACATCTCGGAAGGCTGGGATGAAGACTATTTTGGAGCACTTAACGAACTGTTTATCTAGTTAGGTAATAGTTTTCTGTTCGAGAGGAAAAGGCTTCTTATTTCAGCTCTTCCTGTAAAAGGTCTCTTATTTCAAGAAAGTTGTGTTCGAGTTTTAGCATGTTTTCAATAAAGAAGTTGAAGATGTCGGGCCATTGGTTCTGACGGTGAAAATCAACGCCTTCCAATTGTGTATATATCCGGCATACTTCGGCACCACTGTCTTCGCGTTCGTGCAAAAAGTCCCACTGCAAACCATTTGCAAAACCATCTTCAATAACCGGCTTGTATTTTTCCAGAAATTCGTAGGCTTTCAGTCTTTTGTTTTCATTTTTATTACCCAGTTCCAGAATTACCTTTGCATCTTTACGACTAACATCAAAACGCAGCGCCACACCTTTAATTTTTGTTTTATGTAGCACCCATTTTCGTTTCCGGTATTGTAATTCAGGATGTACACTGCAGCGCTTGTCAAACAGTTGCCAAAAATCCAGCTTTAATTGTCGCAATTCCTCTTTTGAATACATGCGCCAAAGGTAAACTAAATTTAATTTTTACTTTTATCATTTGTAAACATGTGCTATATGATTCACAAAATACTTCTATTGTTAAAATTAATATTGATTACCAGTGTCACAATAGCTCAGTATGTTGAAGTGCAGGCCAATTACAATTCGCTTGGCGATTGTGTTTTTAGTGCAACCAACAATGCAAAAGTGCCAATGTATCTGCATATTAACTTTGCCGACCTGGAGAACACCACGTTTAACGAAACCTTACCCTATGTAAAGAAAGTAGCACCGGGTTTTAATAGTCTTTTTACACTTCAGCGCGATATCGATGCCGAAATTCCGCGTTTTAATTACGATATTGAAACTTTCCGGTCGAATCCAACGGCCGATATTGATCTTGATTTTCCTTATTTAATTCCGTTAAAAGAAGGTAAAAGCGTATCGGTTTTCGATGTGAAAAATATTGATGGTTTTTGGGGAAATGACACACCCGATTCCTGGTTTGCATCAGGTTTTAAGGCCGGTCGGGGAGATGCCGTTTTTGCCAGCAGAAATGGTATTGTAACTGAACTTGTTGGGGAAACGAGAACCGAAGAATCGCGTTTTTGGTATCATACCTTTACAAACAGTATTACCTTGTTGCAACCCGACGGAACTTTAATTTGTTATCATGGTGTAAAGTATAATCCGGAGCAACTCGTTGTAGGGCAAAAAGTATTTGCCGGGCAAAAAATAGGGGAGTTGTCCAATAAAAACGGCGAATTGATAGTGCTTATCTATCATGATTCCCTATTTACCCAAAAGTTATCGTTTATTATTCCGCAGTTTGTGGTAAACAACAATGGCGATACCGAAATCCTTAATGTTGTAAGCCCCTACACCGTTTTTCACCCTCAGGCTATTCGAGGACTGGAAATGACAAAGCACGAGAAAAGAAAGTACCTGAAATAACAACAAGTATTTTTATGGTTACTATTTTTACAAAAATCAAACGAAAATTTGAACATCAACAAAACATTAATTGTTAAATATTTTTTATACTTATACAATTGTTAAATATTGTTAATTTGTTTAGTATTAAAGAGGGTTTTTGACGAAGAAACATGACAAATATCACATCATTCTGTTTCTCATTCGTTAAATTTGTGATGTATATGAATATGATAACACTTCGAATTAGAATTAGTTAATTTAAGTCTTTATCCTTAAACGGCCAATCAGAAACAAATTTTAAGAAAGTAACTGTTTGATGTAAATATTTGTTAATTGATGTTTTTTTTTTCTAATTTGCCGGTGAGTATTAAAAGTGAGTGAGTTATTTACTAATATTTTAAATTTTATTCTATGAAAAAAATTGCGCTAATGCTATTGGGCATTGCCTTGTTTGGCGTGCTTGTGGCTGAAGCACAGGTAAAAAGTATCACAGGTACTGTAATCAGTTCCGATGATGATATGGGCATACCTGGTGTTTCAGTAAGTGTTAAAGGTACCACAATTGGTACAGTTACAAACCTTGATGGGGTTTACCAGCTGGAAGTTCCGTCAGATGCTGCAACCCTTATTTTCTCCTTTGTTGGTATGAAAACGCAGGAAGCACCAATCTCTGGAAGTGTAATCAATGCAACTCTCGTTCCTGATGTTATTGGAGTTGACGAAGTAATGGTAGTTGCTTATGGTACTTCTACCAAGGGATCTTTTACCGGTTCTGCCGGAGTTGTTGAAGCAAAAGAAATTGAGAAACGTCAGGTTTCCAACATTTCAAATGCTTTAGCCGGAACAGTTGCCGGGGTACAGGTATTAAGTAATAATGGTCAGCCTGGAAGTTCTGCAACAATCCGTGTTCGCGGAGTAGGTTCTATTAATGCAGGTACAAACCCGTTATACGTTGTTGATGGTGTGCCTTTTGATGGCGACCTTTCATCTCTTAACTCTGCCGACATTGAGTCGATGACAGTGTTGAAGGATGCTGCTTCTACCGCACTTTACGGTGCACGTGGTGCAAACGGAATTATCATGATTACCACTAAAAAAGGTAAAAGCGGTGAAACAAAAGTTACTTTTGATGCAAAAGTAGGATCGAATGCACGGGCTATTAAAAACTACGATGTTTTAACCAGCCCTAAGAATTATACCGAAATGGCTTATGCAGCTATTTATAATGCAGGTATTTATAACCTGGGTTATGATCCGGTACAGGCGAATTCGTATGCCAATGCACGTCTTACCTCAAACAGTGAAGGTGGATATGGCTACAAAGTATATACATTGCCTGCTGGAGAGTCTTTGGTTGGAACAAACGGAAAACTGAATCCAAATGCAACTTTGGGTTATAACGATGGCGAGTACTATTACACTCCCGACAACTGGGCTGATGAGACTTTCCAAAACAACATGAGACAAGAGTATAACCTAACCATATCAGGTGCTAACGAAAAGCAAAACTTCTACCTGTCGTTTGGTTATCTTGATGATGAAGGTATTGTTGCTGGTTCTGGCTTCAATCGTTTTTCAGGCCGTTTTAAAGGCGACCAAAAAGTAAACGATTGGTTAAAAGTTGGTGCCAACGTAAACTTCAACAAAATTGAAAGTAATTACCCGGGCGAGCAAACATCTACTTCATCAAGTGGTAATGCCTTCTTTATTGCCAACTACGTTGCGCCGGTATATCCAATGTATGTTCGCGATGGCGAAACAATGCAGGTAATGGATATTAATGGCCGTAAAGTTTACGATTATGGCGACGGAGTAAGTACAAACTTCTCTCGTTCATTTATGCAGATTGCCAACCCTGCCGGAGACCTTGCATACAATAAAACCGACTATTTAATGGATATCATTAATGCGAACTGGTTTGCTGAAGTAACACCAATGAAAGGCTTAACGCTTACTGCAAAGTATGGTTTACATATCGACAATACTCGTTACAGCGATTTAGGTAACGCCTACATGGGACAAAGTGCTCAGTACGGTGGTACAGCCTACCAAAGTCAAACTCGTGTATGGGGATTTGACCAACAATACATTGGTTACTACCTGTTTACAATAAACGACGAACACCAATTTGACATTACTGCCGGTTACGATGGTTATTCATATACAGATGAATACATTTCAGGTAGCGGCCAGAATTTGTACAACCCTGAAAGTTATTACCTAAGTAATGCGATTGATAATTTGAATACCGGCGGCGAGAAAGATACTTACTCAACTGAAGGTTATTTTGGTCGTATTAATTACTCATTACGCGATGCATATTTCCTGAATGTTGCTTATCGTCGTGACGCTTCTTCACGTTTTAGCCCGGATAATCGCTGGGGTGACTTCTGGTCGGCAAGTGCTGCCTGGATGTTGACTCAGGAAGATTTTATGGCAGGCATTTCATGGGTTGATATGTTAAAACTGAAAGCTTCTTACGGTGAGCAGGGTAATGATAACATTGGTAACTACTACGCTTGGCTCGACCAGTATTCTATGTCGGGTGCCGACGGCGTTTTCTCTGATGGTACGCTGGATTACAAAGGAAATCCTGATATTACCTGGGAGACTTCTACTTCATATAATATTGGTGTTGACTTTGCTGTGCTGAATAGTAAACTGTCGGGTTCGGTTGAATACTTCGGACGTAAATCAACCGATATGCTTTACTACAAGCCTGTACAAGGTAGTGTTGGTTATACTTCAATTCCAATGAATATTGGTTCGATGACTAACTCAGGTGTTGAATTAAACCTGAACTTGAGCATTATGAATCGCGATAACTTTAACTGGACTGCAAATGCCAACGCAACCTTTATTAAAAATAAAATTAATGAATTGCACCCCGACCTGGAAGGTCAGTTAATTGATGGTAGCCGTATTTACGAAGAAGGCGAATCAATGTACCGCTATTACTTTGTTGAGTATGCCGGTGTTGATCCGGAAACAGGTTTGGCACTTTATTACGCAGGAGAAGGTGAAGACGGAGAACGCGTAAAAACAAGCGATTACTCATCTGCACTGGAGCACAAAGTTGCAACTGATGATTTATTACCAGCCGTTTATGGTGGTTTCAGCACAAGCATTGAAGCTTATGGTTTCGACGCTTCTATTCAATGTTCTTACCAACTGGGTGGCGATATTTACGATTCTGGTTATTCACGTTTGATGCACGAAGGAAACTCAGGGTCTGCAGGAAATAACTGGCATAAAGATATTTACAACGCATGGACACCAGAAAATACAATTACTGATGTACCACGTGTTGATGCCAGCGACTTGTATGCAAATTCTACTTCAACTCGTTTCTTAACAAGCTCTGATTATTTGAGTATCAATAACATTACCTTAGGATACACATTGCCATCGAGATTAACCGATGTATTAAAAGTTGAAAAACTTAGAATTTATTTTGCAGCTGATAACGTAGCATTATTAACAAGCCGCAAAGGATTGGATCCACGTCAAAGTTTTACATCGGCCACAACTGCACGTTATACACCGATTCGTACACTTTCGGGAGGTATTAACTTATCATTCTAATTTTTAAAATTGAATAACTATGAAGAGAAAACATATATTTGCTTTACTAGCAATTAGTTTATTTGCTTTCGTGGGGTGTGAGGATTTAGATACCCTGCCCGAAGGTGATATAATTACATCTTCGCAGAAAGAAGATGTTGTAACAAATGATCCTGCCAAGGCAGAAGCAGGGGTAAACGCGATTTTTGCGCAGTTCACCACTTATATGCCTAACGAGGATGCCCTTGGTGCATCGCGTCACAACGACTTCGGTTATCCTTCAGTAATGCTTTTTACTGATAATAACGGCCAAGACATGGTTTCTGATAACAACGGTTATAACTGGACTGGTAACAACCTTGAATTTTCTGATCGTGACTACACATCAAACGAAAGTCAGATTCTGTGGAACGATATGTATTCGATTATTTTTACAGCAAATAATGTTGTAGGTTCTATCGACCCGGCAACTGAAGATCCAACTACACAGTTTTACCTAGCGCAAGGTTTAGCTGCCCGTTCCTTTAGTTATTGGGTATTGGCTCAGTTGTATCAATTCAACTATGTAGGTCACGAGTCTGATCCTTGTGTACCTCTTATTACCAACGAAAACTCCGACGAGGCTGCTTTGCTAGGTTCTCCAAGATCAACTGTTGGCGAAATTTATACACAGATTTTAGCCGATATTAATGCCGCTGTTACTTTATTGGAATCAGCAGAAGAAAACGGAATGATGCGTGCCGACAAACGCTATGTTAACCTGGCAGTAGCATACGGTCTTCGTGCCCGTGTAAACCTTACTATGCAAAAATGGAGCGATGCTGCAGCCGATGCAACTAAAGCAATTGAAGTTTCAGACGCTACGCCTGCTGCAATTGAGGATGTTAACAAGCCGGCTTTCTGGACTGTTGACGAATCAAACTGGATGTGGGGAATTATCATCTCTGAAACCGACGATGTTGTATCGTCCGGTATCGTAAACTGGATCTCACACATGGGATCGTTGAATTATGGTTACGCCAACTACTCGGGAGGTAAACAAATCAACAAAGTCTTGTTTGAATCAATTCCTGAAACCGATGTTCGTAAAGGTTGGTTCCTGGACGAAAATGGCATTTCTGACAACCTGTCTTCAGATCAGGAAGATTTTATGGTTGAGTACGGTTATGTGCCCTATACGCAAGTGAAATTTGCTCCTTACAAAAATGAGGTGGGTACTTCAATCAACTCAAACGATATTCCTTTAATGCGAATTGAAGAAATGTACCTGATTAAAGCTGAAGCTGAAGCCATGAGCGGAGGTGACGGAACAGCAACACTTACTTCTTTCGTTCAAACTTATCGCGATCCTTCTTATTCATTCAGCGGTGGCGATGTACAGGAAGAAGTTTTCCACCAACGTAGAATTGAGCTATGGGGCGAAGGACTGAACTGGTTCGATATTATGCGTTTAAACAAAGGCGTTGATCGTAGAGGCGGAGCCTATCCGAATGCCAATATGATTTTTAATATTGCGCCAGAATCAGATATTTTATTGTGGAGAATTCCTGAGGCAGAGGTTCAGGCAAACCGTGCATTAAACGAAGGTGATAACAACCCGTCTGCACCGGTTCCAACTCCAGTTGCTGATTTATAATGTTTCAATTTTATATTTTAAACTATGAAAATTAATAAGTTATATATATTGTTTTTTATCGCAACGCTCTTTTTTGCGGCTTGTGATGAATATGAAGATACGGTAGAGCCAAGTCCTGCCGTACCAGAAGGATGCCAGGGAGTATATTTCCCTAGTTCGAATACAGCTGTTTTTGAGCTGGAGCCAACAGAAGCAACTGAAATTTCGTTAACTCTTGCCAGAACTGTTTCATCAGGAAATGTTGAGGTGCCAATTTCAGTTCAAGTAAACTCTGATGATGTGTTTAACGTACCGGCAACAGTAAGTTTTGCCGATGGTGAAACAGAGGTAGATTTTACAATAACTTTTCCGAATGCCGGAGAAGGTACAACCTATGGTCTGAAATTGATTGTTGAAGGAGATCAGTATATAAATCCATATTCAGCAGCTTCGCCTGTTGTTTCAACTCAGGTTACCCGAATTAAGTGGACTCCTGTTGCCGAGCCAATGGTTTATGTTGATGGAGTATTTGCTGCAGGCTACGGCGTTAGTCAATATCCAATGTATGTTGAAGCCGAAAAAGCTCAGCTAGGTGAATCAGTACGTTACCGTTTTAAAAATGCATATGATGTACCAACCCAGGATGCTGATGCAGATGGAATTTATGACGGCTATCCATATAATGATGCCGAAAAGGTTGATGCTGACAACGACTACTACACTATTATTGAAATTTACGATCCTGCAGGAGTGTCGGGTGATGTTTTTATGCCAGCACACGAAATAGGTAATGACTGGGGGTATGGAATGATAACTATTGGTTCTGTTTATGGAAACCTTTCAGAAAATATCAGTTCTTACCCGTTGGGAACAATAAGTAACGGAGTTATTACTTTCCCTGCTAATTCTCTTTACCTGAGTGAGGCCGGCTACGAAGATGGTAAACCTTATCCTTCTTCTACACCTACTTATATTTACCTTACCAAAGAGGCTTTTATTGCAGCTAACCTTAAAATTGAAGATTTCAATGATGTTGAATACAACGCAATTGCAGATGGTGCAGTAAGCGAATTTATATCAGCTGCATACAGCGAAAGCTGGAGTCAAACATTAGCAATGGCTGTTGATGCTGATCCGGATAATGCAGACAGTGAATATAAAAACCTGTACTATTTGTCTGACTTGTTCGCTGAAGGATACGGCGTTGCTTTCTATTACGAAGAAGGTGTTGGCGTAACAATTCCTGAAAACCAGCCAATTGGTACTGAAGTATTCGGCCAGGCGCTTTATGTATCGCCAAGCGAAGACATCGAATCATCGGTTGTTGTAAATGCAAAAGGAGTTACTATTTATACGCTGGGATTAACTTTCCACTATGCTGATGGTACTGTTGTGGGTGAATTTGCTGAAAAATTCTTTTACTCTGAAGATGCAGTTTCTTATGCAAAAGAAGATTTCATTGGTAACTTTGTAATGACTGGTATAAGTCAGTTTGGCGAGGCAGATGCTAGCATGGACGTGAACATTGCAGAAGGTGACGATGAGAATACATTTGTTATTACCGGTATTGATTATGCTCCTGAAGTGCTTGCACTTTTCGATCCTGCTACAAGTGTAATGACTATTACCCCGCAAGTATTACCTGATTTGGTACTAAGCAGCGGAACATACGATGTTACTTTATATACAACCGATCTTGACGGAGGCGTAAGCACCACAGCCGTTATGGACTTTACATTTAATATGCAGGGCGATTTGGTGATGACAAGTTCAAGTGCAGCTGATGGTTACCTGATTCGCAGTGAAGCAGCCGGAGGTTGGTTGGATGGTTATTATGGACTGTCGTTTACACCAGATGCCAGCAAGTCTGCAGGAATCGCAACTCAAAGCATTGTTCCATTCAACGTACGTACAATACAGGAAATGGTACAAAAAGCAGAACGTACTACGAACAATTTCGCAGTACAAGGAAAAAGATCTCCAAAGAAAAGAGTGACAACAAATTCAGTAGTGCTTTAGTACTGAATAGTAGAATATAGAAAAAGCCGCTTCATTAATTTGAAGCGGCTTTTTTTTAGCCATTCAGCAGATGCCTGCCGTTTACCTGCTGAATACAAGAGCTCCCCATTAACCATTTTGCAACTGTCGTAGTAGTACGAAAGCTTCAAAACAACCATTTTGTAAGCGTTGTAGCAGTACGAAAGCTTTAAAACAACCATTTTGCAAGCGAAGTAACTGTTTAACCCGGATTTTGTCGACAATTTGAAGCCGGCATTGTTTTTCAGCAACACCTCAGTTAGAAATTTTAGGCTTTTTGCAGGCCTGCGAAAGGATTTCTGCAGCACCATCAAAGTCATATCCGGCGCTTCAAAGTCTAACTAGGGCGAGTAACGATGAATTTCATAATGTAACGGACAAAAAAAAAGACCGTCTCTAAACAGAAACGGCCTTTCAATTATCTCTTTTTGTATTACTTAGTCGTAACGATGTTCATCTGCATGCGGTTTGTCATTGTCGCATGCACATATCTTATCCAACCCTTTTTCGTATTGCTCCAATGCACGTAAACTCATTCCCATGTTCGAGAATCCTCCATCGTGGAAAAGGTTTTGCATGGTAACCTTTTTCGTTAAATCAGAGAAAAGTGTGATACAGTAATCGGCACACTCATCGCCGGTTGCGTTTCCAAGTGGCGACATTCTTTCGGCGAAGTCCAGCAAACGGTCGAAACCTTTTACTCCGTTTCCGGCAGTGGTAATGGTTGGCGATTGCGAAATGGTATTTACCCTTACGTTACGCTCACGTCCGTAAATATAACCGAAACTACGTGCAATCGATTCCAGCAAGGCTTTAGCATCGGCCATGTCGTTGTAGCCAAAGAACGAACGCTGTGCCGCAACATACGACAAGGCAACTACCGATCCCCACTCGTTAATGGCATCCATTTTACGGGCCACCTGAAGTACTTTGTGAAACGACACTGCCGATACATCAAGTGTTTTGTCCAGGTAGTTATAATCCAAATCACTGTAATGACGCCCTTTTCTTACGTTTGGCGACATACCAATAGAGTGTAAAATGAAGTCGATTTTACCACCTAAAACCTCCATCGATTTTTTTATCAGGTTTTCCAGATCTTCAACATTGGTGGCATCGGCACCAATAACTTCGGCATTAATTTGCTCTCCCAGTTTATTTGTCTCGCCCATACGAATGGCAACCGGGGTATTTGATAATGTTACTGTGGCTCCTTCTTCGTGTGCTCTTACTGCCACTTTCCAGGCAATTGAATCGGGATTAAGTGCCCCGAAGATAATTCCCTTTTTTCCTTTTAGTAGATTATTCATAATTTATTTTTATGAAACGTGTACGACAAATGACATACACGATAATTATTAAATACATGTTATATTCATGTGTTCTTTTCACAAATGAAAATACGCTTGCAAATTTAATTCAGTCTAGTTAAATTATTCACGAATGGTCATTTTTCAGCTCTTAAGTCTGCTTTTTTAACTTTTCTCATCGAATTTTGTTCAATAACATTCGAAAATATGAATGTTAAACGCAAAAGCTGTGAAATAATCTTTTATATGGCAGCTGCTTTTTTTAGCTTTGAAAGCAAATAAAAACTGGTACATATGAAACGAATATTCATGCTGTTTATGGCAACAACTCTACTCTTTAGTTGTTCTATAAGCACTAAAAAAGAAGCAAAAGAAGACACAAAAATGGAAGTGAATGAGGAAATAAAAACGAAGGCCGACGAATTTGTATCGTTTAAATTAACCACCGATTTAAGCGTACTTAGCGAGAATGAAAAGCAAATGCTGCCGATTTTGCTCGAAGCTGCAAATTTAATGAACGACATTTACTGGCAGGAAGCATACGGCGAAAAGGACGAATTGTTGAGCCAAAGCTGGGATGAATACACCCTGAAATTTATAAAGTTAAATTATGGTCCGTGGGAACGTTTAAATGCCAATAAACCATTTTTACCCGGATACGATGAAAAACCGGCAGGGGCAAATTTCTATCCGAAAGATATGACCAAGGACGAATTTGAAGCCTGGAATGATGAAACAAAAACCAGCCTGTATACCTTGATACGCCGCGACGAAGACGGTAATTTAAAATCCGTTCTATACCACATCGCATTCAAAAAAGAAATAAAAAAGGCTGCCGAGCTGTTATTGCAGGCAGCTGAGCTGGCTGAAGATGCCGGACTGAAAAAGTACCTGGAAGAACGCTCAAAAGCACTAATTACCGATGATTATTATGCCAGCGATGTGGCCTGGATGGAAATGAAAAACAACACCATCGATTTTATTATTGGCCCCATTGAAAATTACGAAGATCAGCTTTATGGTTATAAAGCTGCACACGAATCGTTTATCCTGATTAAAGATAAAGACTGGAGTCAGCGATTGGAAAAATACGCAGCATTGCTTCCGGGCTTACAAAAAGATCTGCCTTGCGAGCAGCCATACAAAAACGAAACACCGGGCGTTGATTCGGATATGAATGTTTACGATGCCATTTATTACGCCGGCGATTGTAATGCAGGGAGTAAAACCATTGCCATCAACCTGCCAAACGACGAAGAGGTGCGCGAAACAAAAGGAAGTAGAAAACTGCAGTTGAAAAATTCGATGCAGGCGAAATTCGATAAAATTTTGGTGCCCATTGCTGATTTGTTAATTGCTGAAGATCAGCGTCAGCACGTTAAATTCGATGCTTTCTTCGAAAACACGATGTTTCATGAAGTGGCACATGGCCTTGGCTTAGGAAATACGGTTGATCAAAGTACCACCGTTCGCGAAGCCTTAAAAGATGCTTACACTTCAATTGAAGAAGGGAAAGCCGATATTTTGGGTTTGTGGTGCGTTTACCAGCTGAACGAAATGGGCGAGTTGGGCGAAAAAGATATGATGGACAACTTCGTAACATTTATGGCAGGTATTTTCCGCTCGGTACGTTTTGGCGCTGCCAGTGCGCACGGTAAGGCAAACATGATGCGTTTTTACTACTTCCAGGAAATGGGAGCATTTACACGCGATGAAGCCACCGGAACCTATCGTGTTGATTACGATAAAATGAAAGCCGCGATGATGAACCTGTCGGAAACCATTCTGAAAATTCAGGGCGATGGCGACTACGAAACTGCCAAACAAATCATTGAAGAAAAAGGCTTTATTCGCGAAGCCCTCCAAAAAGATCTCGACCGAATAGGAGAGGCCGGCATTCCACGCGATATTGTTTTTGAACAGGGAGCTGAAGTTTTAGGACTTTAAAATATAAGCCGGGAAGTAAATAGCTTCCCGGTTCCTTTTTCTGCTAATTTATTCGTAGCAGGGTTTAACACCCCGTTAACAACAATTTTGTTACATACGGGGTTATATTTGCAAAGTGAATCGGTTTAAAAACATAGCGGTTTTGTTTCTGGGAGTAATCTTTCTGTTGTCAACTTCCGGCTTCGTTCTGTACAAAAGCTCTTGTGCATGTTCAGGCCAGGATTACACCAGCATTATTGTAAAACCCGAAACCTGTGAAACCGATTTTCATCAACACCATCATCATGATCGGTCGAACAACGGAATCGCCTGTTCCGAAGAAGAGTGTCATGAATGTACCCCGAAAGGTGAACATTCAGATAATTGCGGATGTGAAGCGCCTGAATCGATTTTCATGAAATTGATGGATGAGGCGATTAACGATGCAGTAAAGTTCGTTGCCGTTCAGCCAGTTGAGCTTAAAGTATTAAGCACCAATATGCTGGAGGAACAGCCTACTGATATTAATGACAACCTGAACAAACGATATTACGCCGATCCGCCGCCACGGATAACATCCACACTCGATTATCTTATCCATATTCAACAACTTAAAATCCCTTCGTTAGCTTAAGATTTGTTCTGTTTGCTCAGAACTCTACTGTATTTGGAGCAATAAAATTATGCTTTTCATTCTCTGATGAAAATCGCATGCTTTGAATTATAATCTTAAGAATAATGAAGAAATACATATTACTTTTATTTATACTGTTTCCATTCCTTTCGCAATCGCAGTCTGTTTCAGGTGTAGTTTTTGGAGACGACGAGAATGGAAAACAACCGCTTCCCGGCGTAAATGTAGTTTGGGAAGGCACCAGCAATGGTACTGCCTCACAGCCCGACGGAAGCTTCACATTGGAAAATAAATCGGGACAGAATAAGCTTGTTTTTAGTTTTGTTGGTTACGAGTCGCAAACCGTTCAGGTGCGCAATACCAACAATTTAGAGGTCGTGCTTCAACCCAATCTCGAATTGGAAGAAGTTACGGTGATAAAAAAGAACCGTGGAACGTATCTTTCTGTTATTAACCCTATTCAAACCGAAAATATTAGCGGAGCCGAGTTGCATAAGGCTGCCTGCTGCAACCTGGCCGAAAGTTTTGAAACCAATCCTTCGGTTGATGTAAGTTACAGCGATGCTGTTACCGGTGCCAAGCAAATAAAACTGTTGGGGCTCGACGGAACCTATTCACAACTTCAGGTGGAAAATATGCCTGCGCTTCGCGGATTGGCAACCACCTTCGGATTAACCTATATTCCCGGCCCGTGGCTGGAATCCATTCAAGTTTCGAAAGGCGCAGCATCGGTTTTAAATGGTTACGAATCGATAGCAGGGCAAATTAACGCGGAATTGAAAAAACCGGACAGTCAGGAAAAGCTTTTTCTGAATGTTTTTGCCAACAACGAAGGGCGCTATGAATTTAACGGGAACACAAACATTAAAGTTAAAGGCGATACGCTTACAACCGGTATTTTTGTGCATGCCAGCGATCTGTCGAAAGAAAACGACCACAACCACGACGGTTTTCTTGATTCGCCACTTTCGAGCACTTACGAGGTGGCCAACCGCTGGAAATACAACAACCACAAGGGCGGTATGGCACAGGCCGGATTCACCCTGTTACGAAACGACAAAATGGGAGGGCAGGTTGGTGCCAACAGCGAGATGCTGCCTTCAGTAGATAATCCGTACGGTGTAAATATTGAAACCAACCGGGTAGATGCATTTTTTAAGTCGGGAATTGTGTCGAAAGATAATCACCGCGCGCTGGCTATTTTGACCAATTTTGCGCGTCATGAAACGGACTCCTATTACGGGTTATCGCGTTACGATGCCGATGAAACACGTTTTTACGCCAACCTGGTTTATACCCAGGATTTGGACGAAGCTGCCATTCATGTGCTGAATAGCGGAGCAAGTTTTATCTACGACGATTTTAACGAAATGCTTTACAGCCAGGATGTACAGCGCACCGAAAAAGTTCCGGGAATATTTACCGAATATACTTTTAAACCCAGCGACAAGCTGACACTTATGACCGGAATTCGTGCCGATTTTCACAATATTTTTGGAAATTTTGTAACGCCACGTATGCATTTCCGTTACCAGTTTGCCGAGCATTATACCATTCGCACCAGTGCAGGGAAAGGCTACCGAACTGCAAATGTAATTTCGGAAAATACCTATTTGCTGGCCAACTCACGCCCAATTAGCTGGACCGAAGATGCCGTGCAGGAAGAAGCCTGGAACTTTGGTTTCGCGTTTATACAGAATTACAAATTACTGGATCGCGACCTGAGTATTAATGCCGAATTCTTTCGCACCGAGTTTCAGCAAAAGTTGGTAGTTGACCGGGAAACATCGTCTGATTTTATTTACCTGTTGCCTTCCACCGAAAAGGCCTATGCCAATAGTCTTCAGTTTGATGTGCGCTGGCAACCCATTGAACGTTTGGATATGTTGCTGGCCTACCGTGTTAACGACATTAAAGAAACCATTGGCGGCGAATTAAAAGATGCGCCATTAACCAGCGATTACAAAGGATTGATTAACCTGAATTACACGACCAACCTGAAAAAATGGATGTTCGATTACACCATTCAGTTTAATGGCGGCGGACGAATTCCCCGTGTTCATGAAGAGTGGATGAATCGGGCAGATTTCGCCGGAGACTTTTTTGAGTTTTTGCCTTACACCATTATGAATGCCCAGGTAACCAAATATTTCCGCTACTGGAATATTTACCTCGGGGTGGAGAACCTTACTGATTTTACACAACGAAATCCGATTGAAGGTGCCGACAATCCGTTTGGCGAAAATTTCAGTGCAACCAATATATGGGGGCCTACAATGGGGCGGAAAATCTACCTCGGATTACGTTTAAATTTGAATTATGAATAGAAGTTTCAAGCCTATAGCTACAAGCTTCAAGAAAGAATAACTTGTGACCTGAAGTTTGAAACTAAAAACTTTAAAAAGATGAAAAAACTGATTTTATTAGTTACAATGGCAATGTTTATCGGTTTTGCCGGTAACGAAACGTTTGCACAGAAAAAAGAGAACAAAGTGGTTTGCTTTAAAAGTAACATGGACTGCGCCGACTGCGAGAAAACGGTTACTGAATACCTGAAGTTTGAAAAAGGGGTGAAGGACCTGAAAGTTGATCATGCATCGAATACCATTTTGGTGGAATACAAAGATGGAAAGAACTCGGATGAAAAACTGGCTGCGGCCATCGAAAAGAAAGGCTACAAAGCAGACAAAATAACTCAAAAAGAATACGAGGAAATTGTTGCTCATGCACAAGGTCATGGGCACGAACACAACCACGAAGTTCATAAGGAAAGGGAATAATCGCCTGATTAAGAAGTGGAAAGCTGCCCGGTTTTGGGTGGCTTTTTCTTCTGAAGGAAACTTTAGTAAAACAAAAAAGTTCACGCAGAGATTTCTAAGTTTTCGCAAAGTACGCAAAACAGATTCTATACCTTTGCGAATTTTGCGCTTCTTCTTTTCTTTGCGTGAAACAATATTGATAATCTTCATTCCTGTTGTTGGTTTTATTGTAATCTTTGTAAATAAAAACCATGGAACCTATTATCGATCACATTGAAATTACGGTAAAAAATCTGGAGCAAACCGTTTCGTTCTACGATCAGTTTTTGCCTTTGCTGGGGTTTAGCCTCGATACGAAAACTTCTGCTTATATTGCTTCGCACGACAAACACGTGGTTGAATATTCGCATCCCAATCTTTGTATCGCACTCACTTCGCCGCGAGAATCGTTAAAGGATGAAGCTGTTCACCGCCGCCGGCCCGGAGCTCTGCATCACCTGGCTTTTAAAGCTGCATCGCGCAACGAGGTGGATGATGTATATACCAAACTGCGGGAAATGAATGCTGATATTGTAAGCATTCCGCGTTTATATCCCGAGTACCATGAGAATTATTATGCCGTTTTCTTCAAAGCTCCTGACGGGATTAAGTTTGAAGTAGTTTGTCAAACGCCGCAATAAACGCACTGCCACATACCAAGGTTTTTTAGCCTTCTATACATCTTTTGTGGTAGTTTGTCAATCAATGTTGTTTTCCGGCAAAAACAGGGCTAAATTTGAATAAAACAAAATCTACAGCCATGTTCCGGTACATTATCATTTCGGTTATTGTGGTGCTTTGTGCTTCATGTTCAGCAGATAAAAGCAACCATTCTTTTTCAGGCTTTTGGGAAGGCCCGCATCCCGAAGATCCCAACAAAAAATTCTATGTGCAGCTAATGGATGCAGATAGCACTCTCGCAAAAGGTTACTGGACTGCTAATGGTTTTTATGAATCAGGATTTCAAATTGATAGTTTGATAATTTATGGCAATTCCATCCGCTTTTTTGTGCCAAACTGGAATTGTACTTATCTGGGTGAACTTGAAGGAAATACAATTTGTGGAGGGTTTGTCTGCGAAGGAGAACCTTTTGATTCAGTCTTGCTGGTGAAAAATGATGGAGTAGCACGATTTCTAACTGATGCGCTACCCGGCTGTCATCTCGCAGATTACAAGTATCAATGCCAAACTCCAAAACAACTTGATGATGTTTTACAAACGTCACACATCGGAATTGAAAGCGATTCGCTTTTTATCTATTCGCTTTTGCCAGAGATTATAAACGGCTATTATGGCCGCATCAACTCTTTTTTACTCATCAAACACAATCAGTTAATTTGCGAAGAATATTTTTACGGCTACGGGCCAAATACGCTTCACCAGGCTGAATCAGTAACAAAAAGTATTACCTCGCTGCTGATCGGAATTGCAGTGGACAAAGGATTTATAACTGATGTAAATGAGTCAGTGGCAAGGCTACTGAAAGCGCCGGATTTTGATAAGCGAATCACGCTGAAACATTTACTTACCATGACTTCGGGCTTAACACCCAACGACGAGCAGCTATATTTGAGCAATGATTGCATTTCCACAATTTTTTCGCGCGAATTAAATTCCGAACCGGGAACCAAATTTCAGTACGATGGTGGAAATACAGAGTTGCTGGGGGCCATTATTAAAAAGAAAACCGGAATGTTCGCGGATGTGTTTGCAAAGAAATATTTATTTGAACCGTTGCATATAACACATTACAGCTGGGAAATAGGTAAACAAAACGGATACCCGTGTATGGCAGGCTCGCTGGAAATAACGCCGCGCGAATTGGCAAAAATAGGATTGATGGTGCTGAATAAAGGAAAATTCAATGGGCAGCAGATTGTGTCCGGAGAATGGATAAAAGCGTCGACAAGTTTAAAAACGCATACCCATATTCCGGGCGATGATTATGCCTTTCAGTGGTGGAATCTAACGCTAAAAACAGCAGGAGAGGAGTATCCCTGTATTTGGGCCAACGGATTTGGAAGCCAGTTTATTTATATTTTCCCAACGCTTGATGCCATAATTATTACCACCGGGCACAACTATGAATTCGACTCGTGGGCCATAACTTCGGGGATTGAAAAGTATTTGTATTTGTTGGAGTAAGTTGTTCAAGGCAAAAGGTAAAAGTAAAAAGGCAAAAGTAAAAAGGTAAAAGGTAAAAGTAGAAAGGCAAAAGTTCGGGAAGACTGTCATCTCGACGAGGAACGAGGAGAGATCTGTCGCACGTTCCGGGTACCGACCCCAAATCAGGGATTCACGGGAACATTTAGCAATTTTTCAGTTCTGCAAATAACTCAACCAGATTCACCAAACTCTAAAAAATTTAAGCATTTAAGCATTTAAGCATTAAAGCATTAACGCATTTAACAACGCTAAAGTCTCCTTCAGTCCCTCAATACCTCCTTCCTTCAATAACAAATCATTATCATTTCTACCACTGTCCATCGAGTGTACATCGTGTTGCTAAACAATAAGTAGCTTTGCAGTAATGAAACTCAAACAGAAATACAACAACTTTCCGTTCAATCCATCAAAAGTGCCGTTTTTTTATGGATGGGTAATTTTATTTGCCGCTACCATTGGTGTTTTGTGTAGTGCGCCCGGACAAACAACCGGCGTTTCTACATTCACCGATTATTTGATCGATAGTATTGGCATTTCCCGCGACCAGATCAGCACTGCCTATATGTTTGGAACCATTGGCAGTTCGTTTATTCTTACCTATGCGGGTACACTCTACGATAAATACGGCGCCCGTTGGGTGGGCATGGCAGCAGCGCTAACACTGGGTTTTGTTTTGGTACTGTTCAGCCAGTCCGACCGCATTATAAAAGCCATAGTTCCGCAAAGTTCACCTGGTTATGTGGCTGTGGCTGTGGCAACGTGTATTGTATTCTTTTTTATGCTGCGTTTCTCGGGGCAGGGCGTAATTACCATGGTCTCACGAAATATGCTGATGAAGTGGTTTATCGCCCGCAGAGGATTGGTGAACGGTATTTCTTCGGTATTTGTTTCGATGGGGTTTTCCATTGCGCCGCTTAGCTTCGATTTATTGATAGAAGGAACCTCGTGGCGTTGGGCCTGGTTGCTTATGGCAATGGGAATTGGTGTTGGTTTTTTCCTGTTTGTGTTTATTTTCTTTCGCGATAACCCGGAAGACTGTGACCAGATTCCTGACGGAGAGAAACACGGCAACAAAGAGCACGATGTTATCATTAAACCCTTTAAACAATTTACGCTGAAAGAGGCACGCAGCGGACTAACCTTTTGGTTATTTGTATTGCCATCGGCCATTTATGCCATGTTTATTACGGGCTATGTCTTTCACCTGGTTTCGGTGTTTGGCGAGGCCGGCATCGACAAAGAGCAGGCGCTTTCGGTATTTATTCCCATTTCGATGATTTCGGTGGTACTGGCATTTGTTGGCGGATGGATTAGCGACCGCATAAAACTGCAGTACCTGCTTTACCTTATGCTGGCCGGAATGGTGGTGGCTTTAATTGCACTGGCCAATATAAACACCGGGTTTTACTACTATGCATTTATTATCGGTAGCGGAATACCAAGCGGCATGTACAATGTGCTGTTAAGCGTAACGTGGCCTCGTTTTTACGGCCGCGATCACCTGGGGAAAATCACCGGATTTGTAATGGCTATTATCGTTTTCTTCAGCGCGCTGGGGCCAATTGTATTTAGTTTGTCGCATTCGCATCTGGGCAGCTATTCGTATGCCATTTATGCCTTGCTCGGGATTATACTCGTAATTTCGGCCATCAGTTTTAAAGCACATAATCCGCAGGATAAGTACGAGAAACAATAAATCGTAAATGCCACACGGAAATAGTTTCAGCCAGCATTTTTGTTACATTAGTATTTTGTTAGCTAAAAAAAATGGATTACAGAGATACTGTTTTTATATCGGTGGCCGAACTCCTAAGCTTTTCAAAAGCGGCCGATAACCTGCACATTAGTCAACCGGCGGTAACCCGGCACATAAAAGAGCTGGAGAGTAAATACAACACGAACCTTTTCGATCGCAAAGGAAATAAGATCTACTTAACTAGGGCGGGAAAAAAGGTTTACAATGCTTTTAAACAAATTGAAAAAGAATACCGCGACCTGAATTTCGAGATTAGCCAAATAAACCAAAGTATTTTGGGCGAATTTATAATTGGAGCCAGTTCTACCATTTCGCAATATGTGCTTCCCCGGGTAATTGCATCGTTTCATAAACGCTACCCCAAAATCCATATTCATTTAATGAATGGCAATTCTTTTGAAATGGAAAAACTTTTGCTGGAAAACAAGGTAGATGTTGCCCTGGTTGAAAACCATTCGTCGCAACCGGGAATTCAATACAAGGATTTTCTCAACGACGAACTGATTGTAGTAACAGGCCGAAACAGCGTTTATGCCAAGCGTAGTGTAATTACAAAGGAAGATTTGCTTCAGTTGCCGATTGTTTTGCGCGAACAGGGCTCCGGCACTTTGGAAGTAATAAAAAAAGCCCTAAAAAGCAAAGGTCTTGATTTTGAACAGCTAAACACACTTATTCATTTGGGAAGTACCGAGGCAATAAAAAACTTTCTTCAGGATTTTGATGGTTTGGCTATTGTTTCTGAAAAAGCAGTGCCAACAGAATTGTATATGAAAAGCCTTGTTAAACTGAATGTTAAAGACTTTGCAATGCACCGTAAGTTTAGAATGGCTTTTATTCCCGGGCACAAAAACAGGCAAGTTGAACTTTTCGAAAATTTTCTATTTCATTATAACTTTTAGTTATTTACTATTAATATTTACTATTTGATTTGATTATATCATACAGGTATTTTTGCAGAAAAATAGCTGTATGATAAAAGATGTAATTAAAATCAACTGGTTGTACAAACTCCTGCTTTTTGCTTGTCTTTTGCCTTTTGTTTCGCCAGCCATGGCACTTTCTGCAGGTATTCTGTTTTCTTTACTGGGATTTAAACCGCAAAATTTTCACAAACACACATCACAAATTCTACAAATTTCAATTGTCTTGCTCGGATTTGGCATGAACCTTAACGATGTTATAACAGCATCGAAAAGTGGTTTTTTTCAAACGTTTTTATCGGTAACACTTGTTATGGCGTTGGGTATTTTGCTCGGCAAATTATTTAAAGTTGAAAAAAATATAACCTTGCTTATTGCCTCCGGAACGGCAATTTGCGGGGGTAGTGCCATAGCCGCCGTGGCGCCAATATTGGGCAGTAAAAACTATCAGAACTCTTTTGCGCTGATTGTTGTGTTTGTGCTTAATGCCGTAGCTTTGCTGTTGTTTCCGTTTATTGGGCACCAGCTTGGTTTAAGCCAGGAGACCTTTGGCAACTGGGCAGCAATTGCTATTCACGATACCAGCTCGGTGGTAGGAGCCGGAGCAATTTATGGTGAAAAGGCTTTGCAAATAGCCACTACCGTAAAGCTGATAAGGGCCTTGTGGATTATTCCGCTGTCAATCGTTGTTTCTGTAGTTAATAAAGAACAAAAGCAAAAATCGGTAACGATTCCATGGTTTATCCTGTTTTTTGTTGTAGCCATTCTTTTCGCCAATAGTTTCCCCGAGTTAGAAGAAAGTTTCGTGCATTTCACCTGGCTCGGAAAACGCGGAATGGTAGTCGCGTTGTTGCTTATCGGATCAAATATTACCATTAAACAGGTAAAACAATCGGGAGTAAAAAGTTTTGCACTTGGTATTTCATTGTGGGTCATTACGGCTGCAGTTTCCTTATTTCTCTTAAAATTATAGTTATGCTAAACATCTGGGTAGTTGTTACGGTAGTAATTTCAAGCTTTGTAAAAGGACTTACCGGTTTTGGTTTTGCTCTTTTATCGTTGCCGGTTTTGCTGACTTGGTACACGCCAAAAGAAATTATTCCGGTTTTAATGATATGTAACTTCATTGCATCGGTACTGATTGTATTGCAAAATAAGACTGAAAAGCTTATTGATAAACAAGCAGGCGCTTTAATTGCTACAGGCGGTATTTTTACGCTGGTGGGCGTAAGTGTCTTAAATTGGGTGAATAACAATATGTTGGTAAATATTTCGGGTGCGTTTTTTATAGTATTAACGCTGGTTTCGATGGTAAAAAAAGAAAGCAGCGTTGCGTCAATTCCCGGTGTGTTTTACCCCTTGGCAGGTGCTTTTATTGGCTTTATAAGCAGGCTTATTTCCATAAGTGGGCCTCCTTTAGCCTTGTTTCTGAATAAAGCGAAGGTCAGTAATCAGCAATTTCGCGAAATATTTGCGTGGTTTAGTGTAATTACGGCTGCCATTGCAATTGTTGGCTATAAATATGCCGGATTATTAACTGTTCATACAATAAAAACGGCCCTGTTGTTTACTCCAATCCTTTTATCCGGAACGATTTTGGGTAAACAGCTAAATGCGTCTTTATCAGTAAGTAGTTTTAAAATAATAAATACAATTTTAACGCTTATAGCCAGTGTTTTACTCATTCTTAACAGGTGAAAATATCAGTAAATGATTTCGGTACAGATTTTAAGTAAATGTTCCGCATTGAATTTACCTGCTAAGAATTTCATGTTTAGTTTTTAATACTCCCTTAATCCCGCCTCAATATATTCCAGTTGCCATATCCGAAACAACAGCGGATCGTCGGGGATTTCCCTTGGTTCGGCAGCAAGCAGCCTGTCTATTTTGTCTTTAATTGCTGAATCAATCGCTACCGTATTCAACACTGCCTGCCGCGAATAATAGTAGGTTTTGTCTTTTAGCTGAAATTCCTGAACGGCCAATCGATCGGGTTTTTCATCAAATATCCGGATGGAATCGTAGCCAATTCCGGTGTCGGTAAAACGCCTGATATAACCGTTTTGGGTAAGCACATCTTCATCGTTGGCCAGCGCCGTAGCTACCTTATTGCGAAATCCGGCTTTCTGAAAGCGGTTTTTAAAATGAAAGGAACAGTAATTGATGCCAATATCGATGGAATGGTCGTGGGCATAAGCAATTAGTTCCAAAGCGGCCAGTTCCGATTCTAAAACCACGGGCTGCTCGGCATGAATGTAGGTGTAGTTGTGTTTCGACAATTGTTTTACGTTGTGTTGCGTAAGCCGAAGCTGGTGCAAATTCAGGTTCGATACGCCGGCTTTTACCATTTCGGGCAATAGCTTTTTTAAACGTTCCAGTTCTTCGGGTACCGCCGGTATTTCAATCGTAATTACGGGGATAATACCTTTTGCCGCAGCAATTTTATCGAGTCGGAATGCTGTGGCGCCTATATCAAAACGCACTTCGTTAATTCCGGCTGCCGCCAGTTTTCTGAACTTTTGCGTTTCGGCCAGAATTCCGTTGGTGTACATCCATATATAGGTGTCCGGGTTACATTTTCGGCGCACTTGTTTCAGGTAGTTTAGTGTTCTATCGAACTGTAACAAAGGCTCGCCGCCACTAAAACTCACGCCTTTAAACCGGAAATGGTTAATGTACTCGGCAAATGCTGCCGGATCGGCAAAACTCAGGTTTTGGGTGGTAGGCAAATGGTCTTCCTGCTGCGATGTGGGGCAGTAAAAACACGAGGCGTTACATTTGCCGGTAATAAACAAACAGCTCCATTGGCCCAGCCCGCAAAGTTTACACCCGTTTGATATCTGTTTGTAATACGGTTTGGTGCCCTTAAATAATATATTTTCCGCCTTATCCAGCAAAACTATTTTCTTTTCCTGCGCTTCCTGCGCTGAACAGCTGTTTAACCAGTTAAGGTTTGTCCACTCCGAAAAAGCAGACTTATTATTGTTCACCAGCTGATTCAGCCAGTTATAATACGTTTTCATTAAAAAATAATAAAGAACAACGATTGCTAAAATTGAATGTTAATCGGTTTGGGGAAAGGAAATGTTAGGAATCAGAGTTCGGAGAAGATAAAGAGAAACATCAGCAATTTCTCGCGATCGATGTAAACCGATTTCGGTTTGGCTATGTTATTGCTTGTTCTCATTTCCGGTGTTTATTTAATGGTGTAAAAATAGACAAAATGAGATACGAGATTCCTGGCTTCCCATTTTTTTCAACTATTCCTGCATAAACGGGTAATACCAATTGTATTTCAGTGTGAGCCTTAATCAAAACAGCGAAATTACAATGGTTAATGCCGATTGAAAAGAGTAATTCACTGAAATAAGGCTTATTTCGATGTGGCGTCGGTATAATTGCTTTCAAACAATTCTGAATAATCTCATCCCCGTTACTGCAATTCTGCGTAAATTTGTTTTTATTGTAGTGTTGTTTAAAATTTTTAGAAAGATATGAGACGAATTGTTTTAGGATTTTTAGTTGCCGCCATGGTGTTTACTTTGGGCTGCAAAGAGAAAAAGGAGAACAAACTGCCGCGTGTTGCCATTGCCGGTTTGGCCATTGAATCGAGTACTTTTTCGCCTGCACAGTCGGGTATTGAGGCGTTTCAGGCCCGTCGCGGCGAGGAAATATTCAGTTACTATCCGTTTATGGACGATACGGCGGCTACGCGTCAACGGGCTGAGTGGTTCCCGACTTTGCGCGGCCATGCACTGCCCGGAGGAATTGTAACCCGCGAGGCCTACGAAACGCTGGTGGGTGAAACACTCGACCGCTTAAAGGAAAATATGCCTTACGATGGATTATTTTTCGATATTCACGGAGCAATGAGTGTGGTTGGCCTTGATGATCCGGAAGGCGATTTTATCGAACGCATTCGTAAAGTAATTGGTGATGATGTGCTGATATCTACATCGATGGATTTGCACGGAAATGTAACAGAGCGACTGGCACATTACAGCGATATGATTACTTGCTACCGCATGGCACCACACGAAGATGCGATTGAATCGAAAAAACGTGCGTTAACCAATTTGCTCGACCGGTTGGAGAGCGGTTTAGGCAAACCAAAATACAAAGCCTGGATTCCGGTTCCGATATTATTGCCCGGCGAAAAAACCAGTACCCGCATCGAACCGGGGAAAAGCCTTTATGCCAAAGTTGCCCCGGCAGCAGCGCGCGAAGGCGTTAATGATGCCGCCATTTGGGTGGGCTACGCATGGGCCGACGAGCCCCGCAACCGTGCGGTGGTTATGGCTTACGGCGACGACAAAGAAGCAGTAACAAAATCGGCCGAAGAACTGGCGCAGGCCTTTTGGGATGTACGCGAACAGTTTGAATTTGTGGCTCCGGTAGCCTCTTTGGACGAATGTTTGGACCGCGCAATTGCCTTTAAAGAAAAGCCATTTATCATCAGCGATATGGGCGACAATCCTACGGCTGGTGGTGCCGGAGATGTTACCTGGACATTGAACGAAATCCTTCGGCGAAAAGAATTTAAAAAGAAAAACGGGCCATCGTTAATTTATGCATCAATTCCGGGGCCCGATCTTGTTGCCAAAGCTGTTGAAGCCGGCATTGGCGAAACCGTTACAGGTATGGTTGGAGCAGAAGTGGATGATCGTTATTGCGGGCCACTTGAACTAACCGGCAGGGTAGAAGCCATTAAAGAGGGTGACAGGTACGCCGAAACCGAAGTGGTGATTAATATTGGCAGTGTTGATGTGATTGTGACTAAAAAACGGAAACCCTACCATCACGAAACTGATTTTACTGATTTGAGTCTGTATCCGCGCGAAGCCGACATTGTAGTAGTTAAAATTGGCTACCTGGTTCCGGAGCTTTACAATATGCGCGCCGGTTGGCTGATGGCGCTTACTCCCGGTGGTGTTGACCAGGATTTGGAGCGGCTGGGGTATAAACGAATTCATCGCCCAATGTTCCCGTTGGATAAGGACATGGCCGATCCAGATCTTTCAGCACGACTGATCCCACTGGCTGATGAATAAAAGAAATTAAGGCGTTTGTAACATTTGGTGCAAGCGCCTTAATTTTTAAAACAAATTGTCAATCGTTATTCTGCTAACGATTTTTTCTTTAGTTTTAAAAACCGAAGTTGTCAAAAGTTAAGCGGGAATTTCGAGAGTGACATATTGATTCTCAGTGGCGAAGCTCCATTTTTCTTGCATAGCCATAGCTACGGAAGAAAAATTAGCTAAAGCCAATGGAATCAAGATGTTGCTTGCAGTTTTTCAGATTGACTTTAGACAACTTCACCATTAATAATCTAAACCAATAAACATGAGAAAGTTATTTTTTCCTCTAATTATTTTATTCGTTTTTACCGCTTGCCAGAATAAAGTTCCGGTGGGAGAGTGGCAAACTATTTTCGATGGCGAAACACTGGATGGCTGGAAAAAAGCGGGCGAAAATCCGGAGAGTATAAGCGTTGAAAATGGAATGATAAAATGTGCCGGAGAACGATCACACCTGTTTTACAACGGCGATTTTAAAAACTTTGAATTTGAAGCTGAAATAAAAGCTCTGGAGCATTCCAATTCGGGCGTATTTATTCATACCGAATACCAGGAAGAAGGATGGCCGGCAAAAGGCTACGAAATTCAGGTGAATAATTCGTATCGTGGCTCTGTTAAATTTCCCGAGCGACGAAAAACCGGAAGTATATACAATGTGCGCAACGTTTATTATCCGCTTGCTGGCGATAACGAGTGGTTTACCATGCGCATTAAAGTGGTGGAAAATGTTGTTGAAGTTTTTGTGAATGATGTAAAAGTAAATGAATACACCGAACCTGAAAATCCGTGGCGATGGGACGGGGGCGAAAATGTAAAGTTAAGCCACGGCACATTTGCGTTGCAGGCGCATGATCCTGGCAGTACAACGTATTACCGGAATATTCGTGTAAAAGCACTGCCTGAAGCAGAACCGGCAACTCCCGAAGTGGATAAAGAGTGGGATACAAAAGTTACCAAACTGATGTTTGCCGGTTTTCCGTTGGTGGATTACCACATACACTTAAAAGGCGGATTAACACTCGACGATCTGGCGGAAAATTCGCAGCGTTTGGGAATAAACTATGGGGTGGCACCCAACTGCGGCCTGTATTTTCCGGTAACCAACGATGAATCGTTGTACGCCTATATGAACGAAGTAAAAGGCAGCCCAACTTATAAAGGAATGCAGGCTGAAGGCCGCGAATGGGTAACACTGTTTTCGCCGGAAGCAGTGGCTGAATTTGATTATGTGTTTACCGATGCCATGACCTTTACCGATAAAAAAGGACGCCGAAACCGTATTTGGATACCTGAAGAAGTGTGGGTGGACGATAAGCAGCAGTTTATGGACGATCTGGTTGAGAAGATTGAAGCCATTTTCTCGCAGGAGCCGGTGGATATTTACGTGAATCCAACCGTTTTGCCGGATGAATTAATGCCCGAATACGACCAGCTCTGGACAAAAGAACGTATGCAACGTGTAGTAAAAGTTTTGGCTGATAACGGTATCGCACTGGAAATAAATGCCCGTTATAAAACACCAGGTGCTGAAATGATAAAAATGGCCAAAGAAGCAGGAATAAAGTTCTCGTTCGGCACAAACAACGTAACCAAAAACCTTGGCGAGCTGGAGTATTGCCTGCAAATGCTTGAGGAGTGCGAATTAACACCAAATGATATGTTTGAGCCCAAACCGGATGCCGAAAAACCGGTAAATGTAATTGGACTACCCGATAAAATTACGGGATAGAAATATTATGCACTGAAGATAAGCAACTTCAGTAGTATGAGAAAAGGGTAAGACCAAATAATCTTACCCTTTTTTTATGGGAAATATTGCTCGTTTAATGAAACGCCATTTTGTGGCTGAATTTATGAAGAATACCTTTTTCTTCAACGGCAAACTCTACCAGGTTAACTGCCTGCTCGTTGGTAAATGATCCGCGGTTTATCGTTAGATCAAAAAATTCTTCACGCAAGCTGCTTTCTCTAAGAGTTTTACGAAATGCCGCCCGCTCTTTTTCAACTTTTTCAATAAAAGCAATTGCTTCGTTCCGGTTGAGTTTATTATTCGTCATTATGGTATTTATCCGATAGCCAAGCGGTGCGGTTAAGCGAATGTGCAGCGCATTTTTAATGTCGCTGGCAATAATATGGCTTGCCCGGCCAACAATGATGCAATGTCCGTCAATAGCAAGCGTGCGTACTACTTCTTTTACCGTTTTAATAATCGTTTCCTCACTTTTATAACGCTTCTCACTAAAAGCTTTTAAAATCTCTTCAAAAACATAGCGGTCGGTCTTTTTAAAGGTTCGGCGCACCATTTCCGGATCCAGATCAAGCTCCCTGGCGCTTTCGTAGAATATTTCCTTACTCAATACACTCCACGAATCCTTCGGGTGTTTCTTGTTAAGTCGTTCGGCAATTAGCCGTGCCAAAACCAAACCGTTACATCCCACTTCCCGGGAAATGGTTATCACCGGTCCTGCTTCACTCATGTTGTCATATTCATGAGTTTTGGCCTCTTTCAGGCGGCTGTTCAGATAGTTCATCAATGAATTTCCCATAATTTCCAAGCTTTGTTACATTATAGATTACGCTAATTATGGTAATCATGTTATGTTTTTGCCGGTGATTTTAGTGCCAGTCCTAACCGGCTTTACAACTTTCCTGAATTGAGCTCATATTATTGTTGTTTTTAACTGTCAGATTATCTGTTGTTTGGCAGCCCCTTCTCCCTTGTTGTGACAAGAGTCAGCTCTATTCTGAACGCGAAAAACTATCTTTAACTTCTGTTAATTTTTTATTATTCTAAATAATTATCAGAAACAGTATCTTCGTGAAATTTTTATAAAACTGCACAATATGTTTGACAAAAATACTTACACCGACCGTAGAAATAAGCTTAAATCCAAAGGCTTAAAAGGTATTGGATTATTCCTCGGAAATGGCGAATCGCCAATGAATTGTTTGGACAATACTTATCATTTTCGCCAGGATAGTTCTTTTCTGTATTTTTTCGGTCTTGATTTTCCCGGGCTGGCCGGAGTAATTGACTTTGAAAGTGGCGATGAATACATTTTTGGCGACGATGTTGAAATTGACGACATTATTTGGATGGGGCCACAGGTTGCTTTAAAAGATAATGCAGCAAAAGTGGGAATTGCCAAAACAGCGCCATTCGCAAAACTTTTCGATATTGTAAAAAAAGCGATGGATGCCAGGCGAAAGGTTCATTTCCTTCCGGCATATCGCGGCGAGAATAAAATTTTGCTCGAGAAGTTAACCGGACTTTCTGCGTTGTCGGTTCAGAATTACGCATCGCTGGAGTTTATTAAAGCCATTATTTCGATTCGGGAAATTAAGGAAGTGCAGGAAGTGGAAGAGATAAAAAAAGCCTGTGCAACCGGTTATCAAATGCATGTAGCGGCAATGCGCATGGCGCAACCCGGAACCTGGGAGCAAAAAATTGCCGGAACGATGGAAGGTATTTCATTTGCCGGTGGTGGAATGGCATCTTTTCCTATCATCCTTTCGCAAAATGGTGAAACATTGCACAATCACGATCATTCGCAAACGCTCGAAAAAGGCCGTTTAATGTTATGCGACGCCGGTGCAGAGTCATTACTTCATTATGCATCCGATTTTACACGTACTACGCCGGTAGGTGGCCAATTCTCCAGCAAGCAACGCGAGGTTTATGAAGTGGTTCTGGCTGCCAATAATAAGGCCACAGAACTTACCAGGCCGGGCGTTACCTATTTGTCTGTTCACATGGCTGCAGCCGAGGTAATTGCTGCCGGATTAAAAGAGCTGGGATTAATAAAAGGAGATGTAAAAGAAGCGGTGGCTGCCGGAGCACACGCCCTGTTTTTTCCACACGGTTTGGGACACATGATGGGACTGGATGTTCACGATATGGAAGATCTGGGACAGATTTATGTGGGCTACGATGATGAGACAAGGCCGTCGGATCAGTTTGGGGCAGCAGCTTTACGTTTGGGCAAACGTTTAAAACCGGGCTTTGTAATTACCAACGAACCGGGCTGTTATTTTATTCCGGCGCTGATTAACAAGTGGCAGGCCGAAGGCATAAACAAAGACTTTATCAACTTCGATAAACTGAATGAATACCGTGATTTTGGCGGGATCCGTTTGGAAGATGATATTTTGGTTACCGAAACCGGTAGCGAAATAATAGGAGAGCGGGTTCCGATTGAACCGGATGAAGTTGAAAAGATCGTTCAACAAGGATAAATAGTAGAAAGGCATTCATAGTTGTGAGTGCCTTTTTTTTAATATCCGGTGGTAAAAATAATCCATTTCCGATAGAAGCTCATCGCGCACAGCACAACATCGTTCCCGAATTTCTTCCTGCGATTTGGCGCCTTTGTAAGGGCTTTTAAAACCCAAATGAAGCTTCCTTTTATACTTTACTCTCGGAATTGTTAACTCTTCGTTTGTTCCTTCGCCAACTGTAATCAGGTAATCAAAATCCATATCGGCATATTCCGAAAAATTATGAGGAACACTTTGTTTTAAATTAATTCCCGCTTCGCCCATCACTTCCATGGCAATTGTACTGACATGATCCACCGGATCTAATCCGGCAGAATAAATGCAAAGATTTTCATCATTGAAGTTTCGAAGTATGGCTTCTGCCATTTGACTTCTGCATGAGTTTCGGTTGCTTAAGAATAAAATACTTATCCCATCATTTTAGATTTAAGTTGGTAACCGTTTAAAATTGGAAAATGTAATTTACTATAATTTTTTCACATTAAAAATGTCTTATGATTTGATAGTAAAACTTTTAACAATGTTTTGGAACATAATTTCAGAATACAGTTAAATGAACAAAGTTGCAGAAATAACTTTAATCTGAAAATGTAAAGTATAAGTGTACAAACCCTGCTAAAAATGGCTCGTACAGAAGATTTTAGCCAATAAAGTTGCAAAAATGTAATGGCTAACCAATTGAAAACCAATTGCTATAAAATTCATAAACTATTATTTTCTCTGATTAATTGAGTATTAATGGGGATTTCCCTATTTTCGTAGGTGAATGATATCATGAAACGAGCATGTAAATCATTTACATTCGCAAGAATGATTTAACGAGGCGAGTTACATACGATACCGTTGAATATAAACAATTTAAATCGTATGAAAATCGTTTCAATACGATGTAAAAAATACTGTAAATGGAACCTATAGATCTAAAAAACTCGGAAGAGTTAAAGCGTACGGAGAATACTGACCTTGAGAATTCTGAAGTTAAACCAACCTCGGAAGAAGCTGTTAAATCGGAAGAACCGAATACTGTTGAGGATGAAAAAAGTGTTGAAACAACCGAGGAGGAAACACCCGAACAGCCTGCGGCAGAATCTGTTGAAGGAACTGCAAAGGAAGAGCCTCAAGCGGAAGTAGCAGAAGAACCGGAAAGTAAATCGGAGCCCGAACCAAAGTCAGAAGAAGAAAGTACAACTGATTCAGCTGAAGTTTCTGGTGATACTACTGAAGAAAAAGAGCAGCAAACAACGGAAAGCACAGTCGAAAAAGCCGAGCCTGTTAAAGAAGAAAAACCGGAAAAACGAGAGGCGGTTGATTATTCTAATTATTCTCAGGTTGAGCTTGTTAATGCACTTCGCGATGTGCTTGAAGATGATGACAGTGATATCAGAGTAAAAGAAGAAATAGACACCATTAAAGCAGCATTTTACAAGAATTTGAAAGAAAGCATAGAAGCTGATAAAAAGAAATTTATTGCTGATGGTGGTGATGAAGAGGCTTTTAAACCCGAAGAAGACCCCTACGAAAAAGACATTAAAGATCTGCTAAAAAAATACCGCCACATTCGTATCGAGCACAACAAGCAGATGGAAGCCGAAAAAGAGGAAAATTTGCAGAAAAAATATGATGTAATTGAAAAAATTAAAGGCTTAATCAATAACGAAGAGTCGATTAATAAAACCTTTAATGAATTTCGTGATCTTCAAAGAGAATGGCGTGAGATTGGTTTGGTTCCGCAATCAAAAATGAAAAATCTTTGGGACACTTATCATTTTCATGTTGAGAATTTCTACGATTACATCAAAATCAACCGCGAGCTGCGCGATCTGGATTTGAAAAAGAATCTGGAAGCGAAAATTAAACTTTGCGAGCGGGCAGAGGAGTTGTTGGTTGAAGAGCCATCAATTCTAAAAGCATTTAATACGCTTCAGAAATATCACGAACAATGGCGCGAAATTGGACCGGTGCCGCGTGAGCAAAAAGATGATATTTGGGAACGTTTTAAGGCAGCAACAACCAAGATAAATAAAAAGCATCAGGATTTTTTCGAGAATAGAAAAGTTGAGCAAAAGAAAAACCTGGAAGCCAAAACTGCACTGTGCGAAAAAGCTGAAGAGATCATTCAGGAGGAAATAAAAAACCATAAAGAGTGGGACGAAAAATCGAGGCAACTAGTTGAATTGCAGAAAGTTTGGCGCACAATTGGTTTCGCACCCCGAAAAGATAACAATAAAATTTACGAGCGTTTTCGTACTGCCTGCGATGCATTTTTTAATGCCAAACGCGCATTTTACGCTAAAAACAAAGAAGAGCAACAAAATAATCTGCAGTTAAAAACTGATTTGTGTGTTCAGGCGGAGTCGCTGAAAGACAGTGAAGATTGGAGAAAAACAACACAGGACTTTATTAACATTCAGAAAAAATGGAAAGAAATAGGCCCGGTGCCTCGTAAATACTCTGATATTTTATGGAAACGTTTCCGTGCCGCATGCGACTCTTTCTTTGATAAAAAATCAGAGCATTTCTCGGATGTGGATACTGAGCAGGATGATAATCTGAAATTGAAAGAAGACCTGATTAAAGAGGTGGAGAACTTTAAACCGATTGACGACGTTGATACAAATCTGGAAACGCTTAAAACTTTCCAGCGCAGGTGGACAGAAATTGGCCATGTTCCGTTTAAAAAGAAAGACGAAATTAAAGTACAGTTCAGAGATGCAATCAACAAACTTTTCGACGATCTTAATCTGGACGATGAAAAGCGCAACCTGCTGAAATTCAGGAATAAAATGTCGTCGTTCTCGGAGTCGTCGCGTGGGCAAAACAAAATGCGCATGGAACGCGATAAGTACATGAACAAAATGAAGCAGCTGGAAAACGACCTAGTACTGCTGGATAATAACGTTGGATTTTTTGCCAAATCGAAAAATGCAGAATCGCTGATTAAGGATGTGAAAAAGAAAATTGAGGTAACCAAGCAAAAAATTGAATTGTTGAAAGACAAAATCCGGGTTATCGATGAAATGGATAATGACTAAAGAATAAAATGTAATATTTAAAAGCCGGTTTTTACCGGCTTTTTTCCTGAAAGCAACTTTGGTAAAAACAAAAAAGTTCACGCAGAGTAGATCACTAAGTTTTCGCAAAGCACGCAAAACAGATTCTATACCTTTGCGAATTTTGCGCTTCTTCTTTTCTTTGCGTGAAACAATATTGATGTCCTTTCATCCCTGTTGGTGATTCCATAAATCATGAATGTTTTTCTGAAAGTCCCCATCTTTTTAGGTGTATTGCCTTTTGTGTTTCGTCCGGAAGCACCATCTGGCTTCGATCTGCTTTCTTCGCCGGACGATTTCGCTTTGGTCATTTCTTGAGGCTGTCCAAAAAGGCGGTCTCTTTTTTTATGCTGCAATTTCAGAATAGTAGTTTTTCATCCAGATTTTAGATTGTTGCTTTTTCAAGTTGTT